>NZ_RBII01000001.1:339009-678018 GCF_003634015.1 Litorimonas taeanensis | reverse complement strand
AGCACGCGAACTCCTACGTATTTCACCAGGTCTTATGGTCGTCGACAAACAAGAAGATGGCGGTTATGTAACGCCCGTTGAATGTGTTGGCGAATATGCGACATTTATTTCTCGCATTCGCGAAGATAGCACTCAAGATAATACGCTTAATCTGTGGTGTGTGTCAGACAACCTTCGTAAAGGGGCAGCTCTTAATACTGTGCAAATTGCAGAATTACTTGCAAACCGAAAGTTACCGCGGAATGCAAAGTCAAAAGCTGCATAAATCTCATTTCGGCAAACTTTAGTTCATCACTCTAACGTAGAGGGTGATGAACGCATTTAGTATCAAACACTGGACTTCAGCTTATAAAGGTCGATATCTCACCGAGATCCTTCTTGACCAAAGCATGTTTAGGAACGGTTGCATCTTTTGCGGGGTGCCCCACAACCATTAGAACAAAGGGCTTCTCAGTTTCAGGCCGTCCACATATTTCACGTAAAAACCCCATAGGGGCAGGCGTATGTGTGAGAGTCCCCAATCCAGCGCTATGTAAGGCAGTGATTAACATTCCTGTGGCAAGGCCAACAGATTCCGTGACATAATAATTTTTCTTATCCTGTCCTAGTTTCTCGCCGCCTCGCCTCTGTGCGAATACAGCAATTAACCATGGCGCCACTTCTAAAAACGGCTTGCTTGCATCTGTCCCCAATGGCACCAAAGCCTCTAGCCACTCTTCAGAAGCCCGCCCTCCATAAAATTCTGCCTCTTCCGCCTCAGCGGCTATACGGATTTTACGCTTCACATCAGGATTCGAAATCGCCACAAAATGCCAAGGCTGGTGATTAGCGCCACTAGGGGCCGTACCGGCCGCCTGAATACAACTCTCAATAATCGCAATGTCGACAGGTTTATCAGAAAAATCTCTTATTGTTCGTCTGGTACGAAGCTTATCAAGAACAGCTATTGCACGCGTCCTCATTTCTTCAGACGATAGATCCTCATAATTCTCTAATGTAACAGTACTCAAAGATCGGTCCAATCCAGAATCACTTTACCTGTTTTTCCTGTTTCCATTAAATCAAAAGCTTTCTGGAAATCAGTCGCTTTAAAGCGGTGCGTTATCAAAGGGTTCATATCCAAGCCGCTATCAATCATAGCTAGCATTTTATACCAAGTCTCATACATTTGACGGCCATAAATACCGCGTAAAGTCAGAGCTTTTCCAACAAGCTTGCCAAAGTCGACAGGGAAAGGTTTTGCCGGAATGCCTAGCATCGCAATATTTCCTCCCATCAGCATATTATCGAGCATTTGATCAAAAGCCGGCTGAGCACCACTCATCTCTAAACCAACGTCAAAGCCTTCTTCCATACCGATTTCGTCCATGACATCACGTAAGTTTTCTACGGTGGTGTTGACCATGCGAGTACGCGTCGTCAGTGTCTTTGCAAAATCCAAACGCCAATCATTGATATCTGTCAGTACAATACGGCGTGCGCCCGCACGCTCGGCAACAGCAGCCGCCATAATACCTATGGGCCCTGCCCCTGTAATCAAAACATCTTCACCCACTAAATCAAAAGCCAAAGCCGTGTGAACGGCATTTCCCAGGGGGTCTAGAATAGCAGCGATTTCTAATGGAAAATCAGACCTTAAAGGAATGACGTTAAATTCTGGAAGGGCCAAATATTGGGCAAAGGCCCCAGGTAAATTTACGCCAATACCTTTCGTATCAGGGTCAAGGTGGAAACGGCCAGCACGGGCATTTCGTGAACGCCGGCCTACCACATGGCCTTCTCCGCTAACTCGGTCTCCCACAGCGACACGCGTGACAGTAGAGCCTATTGCAGCTACGCGGCCGCCATATTCATGACCAACCACCATGGGGACAGGCACAGTATTCTGCGCCCATTCATCCCATCGGTAAATATGCATGTCTGTTCCACATATCGCAGTCCGCTCAATTTCAATCAGCACTTCATTTGGTGCGATTTCAGGAACAGGCACGTCTTGCATCCAAAGTCCTTTTTCAGACTTTGCTTTAACGAGCGCTTTCATAGTTTTGGGTAATTGTGTCACGCGATGACTCCCAGCTCTTTACCGACCTTTGTGAAAGCCGCAATTGTTCGGCTGATTTGTTCTGGGGTATGGGCGGCGCTCATTTGGGTTCTGATACGGGCTTGACCTTTGGGCACAACAGGAAAGAAAAAGCCGATGACATAAATTCCTTCATCTAAAAGCTTTGCAGCCATATCTTGTGCAATATTGGCGTCACCCAGCATAACAGGAATAATTGGATGTTCTCCGTCTGGCAGCGTAAATCCAGCCTCAGTCATACCCTCACGAAACTGCTTGGCATTTGCCTTTAATCGCTGTCGAAGATCATCTCCATTCGCAGCAAGCTCAATGGCTCTTAGACTCGCCCCTACTAACCCTGGGGCAAGGGAATTCGAAAACAAGTAAGGCCGGGAGCGCTGGCGAAGCATGTCGATGATAGACTGCTTGGCGCATGTAAAACCGCCCATCGCGCCGCCCAATGCTTTACCGAGTGTCCCCGTTAGAATATCAACTTGACCTTCAACACCTCTAAATTCTGCTGAACCGCGACCGCCTTCACCTAAGAAACCCGTGGCATGACAGTCGTCAACCATAAGCAAGGCCCCAAACTCTTTTTTCAGGGCCACAATTTCGTCTAATTTGGCTATCGTTCCATCCATTGAAAACACACCATCTGTCGCAATCATTATATGCCTCGCTCCGTCGGCTTTTGCCGCTTCTAGCTGAGACCTAAGGTCAGACATGTCAGATGTTTTGTAACGGTAGCGTTTCGCTTTGCACAATCGAATGCCATCGATAATGGAAGCATGGTTGAGCGTGTCAGATATAATGGCGTCTTCTGGCCCTAATAATGGCTCAAAAACGCCGCCATTCGCATCAAAGCACGCTGCATATAAAATTGTGTCTTCAAACCCTAGCCATTGAGCTAGAGCTGTTTCAAGCGCTCGATGCTGGGCTTGTGTCCCACAAATAAAGCGTACGGATGCCATACCAAAACCATGTGTATCCGTTGCCTTTTTTGATGCAGAAATTAGGTCGGGATGATTGGCCAGCCCTAAATAATTATTGGCACAAAAATTTAAAACGTCTTGTGTTTTTCCATCACGGGTTATCTGAATATCTGAGGATTGGTCACTCGTGATTAAGCGTTCACTTTTCCAAAGGCCATCCGCTTTAATTTGCAAAAGCTCTTTATCGAGAGCCTCATAAAAACTGTTTGACATAGTGTCCCCTTTTGTCCGCCCCATGTGGGATTTGATTGCACACAATATGATTTTCATACATTAAACCAGTTCTATGATGGACAAAATGAAAAAAAATTTGCCTGCACATGAAAAACTAGAGGGCTTGCTCGCAAGAATTCGCCGTTGTGATGTTTGTGCTCACGCACAGCCCCCTTTACCTGTTCAACCCAACCCGATCGTTAGAGCTAATCAGAACGCAAGAATCCGAATCATAGGACAGGCGCCAGGAACACTCGCTCATGCCAGTTCAATGCCTTTTACTGACCCGAGTGGCGTTCGCCTGCGAGATTGGCTCGGTGTTGATGAAACGGAATTTTACAATGAAGACTTCTTTGCCATTACGCCAATGGGATTTTGTTTCCCTGGTCAAGATAATAAGGGCGCGGACAAACCTCCCCGTAAAGAGTGTGCGCCTCTATGGCAGGATAGCTTAACGAGAGCCCTTCCCAATATAGAGCTAACGCTATTGGTTGGACTTTATGCCGTAAAAGAATATTTAGGCCCAAAAGCAGAGCGGAACTTAACCGAAACTGTACGGCAATGGGAACGCTATGGCCCTGAGATTATGCCCCTGCCTCACCCTAGTTGGCGGAATAATGGATGGATAAAGCGACATGAATGGTTTTCTGATGAGCTCTTGGCGTTAAAGAGGCGTGTTAGGAATATCATCAGCGCCTAAAACGCGGAAACGTGATATCGCGCTTTTTCCTTGTGAATCCACGACCTTCAAAATGTAAAAACCAGACGAAGGCGGCCTAAATTCCGCCGCGCCATATTCTACGTCCAGTCTATGCCCATCAATGTAAAATCGCAGCCTGTCGACAGATTGCGCTTTGACTTTTACTGTTGGCTTGCCTGCCGTTACTAATATCTCTGCTCCGTCCATTGGGAACGTAATTTGCGGTCCTTGATCCAAAGTGGTTTGGAAGTCTTGCTGTGATGCGTGATTTCTCGCAATCGCGAATTTATTTGATTTACTACCTTCTTCTAGACCATCAAATACATCAAACAAAAGTGGAGCAGCCGATTTTCGTCCTGTATCTCCGGGTCTAGGGGCTCCATCGGGTCGCCCGACCCATGCGACAACCGTATAGTTTGTTGTATATCCTGCGGCCCAACTGTCTCGCGCGCCGTAAGATGTACCGGTTTTATACGCGACCATAGATCGTCCCGCTGATAAATGCCCCGGAATTCGGCCATTAGGCGGAGTCGCCTCAGCCAATATTTCAGTTATCTCTTGAGCCGTTTCTGCAGAGAAAAGTTGAATACCATTTTCCGAAGAGGCATGAGATTTCGTCCAAACCAAGGGTTTCGCCACGCCTTCATTGGCAAGCGCTGTATAAAGCACCGCTAAATCTGTACCTGTCATTCCTGCACCGCCTAAAGCCAAAGAAAGTCCAGCATCCTCGGTTCTATGTGAAGGCAACCTTGGAGGCGCGCCAGCCGATACCAACATCGCTTCAAAGCGAGCCGGGCCAATTTGTTCTAGAGCGGCAACAGCTGGCACATTTAATGAATGTTTTAATGCATCCTTCAAGCGAACTTTACCATAATATCGACGATTAAAATTCTCAGGTTGATATGCGCCAAAACGAGTCGGCGCATCTTGGATGGCACTTTGTGAATTTGCTTGGCCGTCACTCATAGCCAGAGCATATATAAAGGGCTTGAGCGTGGAGCCCGGGGAACGTACCGCTGCGGTCAAATCTAACCAGCCCCCCTCATGTGCGCGGTCACCGGCGGTCACATGCGCAACAACTCGACGAGTGTCATTTTCCACCACCAAAATTGACGCATTCACCGCATCACTCTGGTTTATCAGGCTATTTTGCAGAACACGATGTGCCATGCGCTGTATATTAGGTTTTATAAAACTTTTTACGTCTTGGCCCTTTACCATCAACAAAGGTGCGCCGTTATTCTGATCCGAGGGGAAGTCATAGAAAGCCTGTGGAATAGGAATAGACTTAGCTTCATCAGCAATGGATTTTGATATCAGATCAGCTTGTACTAGCTTATCTAGAAGACGATCTCGCCCTGCCTTTGCCGCAACTGGGTGCCTATCTGGTCGGCGCGATTCCGGGGCTTGAGGCAGAGCTACAAGAAGCGCTATCTCATCCCATGTTAAATATTCAGGAGACTTTCCAAAATATCGCCAAGTCGCAGCTTCAACACCCTGTATATTTCCCCCATAAGATATTCGGGTCAAATATTGAGATAGTATTTCTGACTTTGTGAACACTAACTCATATTTCAACGCAGCCAGAGACTCTATGATTTTAGAAGAAAGAACCCTCTTTCGGGGTTTATACTGCCGAACAAGTTGCATTGTAATTGTAGATGCTCCAGAGACCACCTCACCCTTCGCACGCCAAGTTTTTAGCGCTCGTAAAATAGCCGGCACATCCACGCCGCTATGCAAAAAGAAACGAGCATCCTCTATCGCTAAGACCGCTTTGATGTAATTTGGGTCTATCTTCTCAAGCTTAGCATTATATCGCCAATAATTATCCTTGGTCGCTTTGCGAACCAAAATTTCGTCATTCACATCATAAAGTGTTGCCGCGCTTTCTAAGCGGACAGACTTGGGCGCTATCGGGAAGGCCAGAAGGGCGATAATAGCGAGCCAAGCCAACCCAAGAGCTGACTTTAAATAAAACGGGTATGAAACCCGCCAAAGCATTAGTTTGAACCCGTGCCCGTAACTGTCAAGCGAGTTGCCGCTGTTCGTCCTCGAATATCAGGACGATACATATCTTCTGCTACAGCCCCTGGGAAGATGAAGTCCCCTTGAGTCACAGCCCGCACGACATAAGCCACTTTTACAGTCTGAGAATCCCACCGGCTAAGGCGCTTAGAGGCGACAAGTCTATCATCTCTTGCCTCTGCTAAATCTAGATCACTTAACTTTCCGACAAAACTATACAAGCTACCCGTGCCTGCCTCTTCTGGCATCAATATACGCTCTATCTCAAGACCTGCTGGCAAAAGATCGGCCAATACGATCATCGCCGCACGTTCCTGAACAGGGTCAATACTAATGCGGATAATAGCCTGCTCACCCTTTGTCAGAGTTGAGAGCGACAACGCCTCACCTGACATGGTAAACATTTCTTTTTTCAAGCTATATCCTTCAGAAACTTTGCCTGGGTCTGATTGAGGCAAGCCTGAAAGCGTTTCTGAAACCCAAAGTGATTTACCCCCTATATTTTTAATCGTTCGACTGCCGTTGATAGATGAGCCCACTAAAGACACGGTTTGGGATGTTTTGGATTGGGTAAGGGTCAAATTCTTAGTCTCTAGTGAAAGGTCTTCATCAGACGCCCCTAAAGCTGCAATCATCCGCACGAGATAAGATTGTTCTTGCGTGTTGAGATACTGACTGTCCTGTGCCGCAGCACCTACATATTTCATGAGTTCTGAAGCTTGTGAATCTGAGAGATAATCTTGTGATATAGCTAACATTGCAGCAGCGTTACGTAAGCCAGACGCATAATAATCATCGCTATTAGTTTTGCCCGATTTCTGCAAATTAATGGCTTTATCAAATAAGGCCACAGCCCTACGATTATCCCCTATCTTGGACAAAGCAGTCGCTAAATAGGTTAAGGCTAATGGATCTTTGATATCTCCGGAATTATTATCGGCCAAATAGCGCAAATCCGGTACATCTACTTTATCGGCCAAAGAAAGCACATAATGTGCATAAGCCGCGCGTTCATATTTTCTCTGATTATTAGAATGCCCCCCCGAACGAGACCAGCCATAGTTATAATCCAAATTTAGACTGGAATAACGATTAGGATCAGACAAGAGCTGGGCCGCTGAGATAGCCTTCTTTATCGCGTCCTGTGGTACATCTTGACCATTCGCACTGGCTAAAATCAAAAACTCTGACACATAAAGTTGGAGCCAAGGTGAAGCATTGCCGTCGCCAACATGCCACAAACCAAAGCTCCCCTGACCATCTTGCCGAGCGATGATGCGCTTAATGGCCAAATCAACACGCGCTTTTCGTTGTGGCTCGCTTAGATCTTTCAGACCGCCAAGCTCTGCAACAAACAATAGAGGCATTGCTTTACTGACAGTCTGTTCTGTACATCCATATGGATAACTAGAAAGCGACTGAACATAAGTTTGTGCATCCAGACCTGGTAGAGTTGAAACAGACAAACTCACATCAGTTGTAGCTGGAATGTAACCGTCCAGATTAGAGGCCGAGAATGTATATGTTTCATCAGGACGTAAGCGCGTAAGGTTCTTCTCGACTTTTGGACGGAAAGGCGATCGCGTCTCTATCTGGACAGCCTTAGTCAATTCATATCCATTTTGACCTTCCAAAATAAAGTCAATGTCTGAAACCCCCAAATTCTCTGCTGATAAAGCAAACAGGACATCTTTTCGTTCCTCCTGCGCGAGATCAAAACTTGATGAATTCTCCTTTGTAGAAAGGTGTGAATGAAAGGCCAGTGAATATTGGCCCACAGGACCGTCTAAATTATCAACGCTCACAGTTGCAATGGCTTTATCACCGGGCGCAAGAAAGCGTGGTAACCCCACACTCATTGGGACAGAGTCGCGTACAATCATTGCGTCCTCTGCACTACCAACGGCTTTACTTGACCACGCTGTCGCCATTAGACGTAAGGACCCTTGAAAATCAGGGATTTCCAATTCCACAGACGCCTTGCCATTTTTTACTTTCACGGGTGCAGAATATAGAGAAACGGTTTGAGTAGGCACGACGCTTAAACCTGCGCCGCCAACACTATCTCCCCCTTGCGGCAATATCGCAGCCACACCCAGATTAGGGTTTAATAACCGCGCATAATCATCGCGCACATCAAGGTTGAACGCTTTTTTTCCAAAATAATACTCGGCAGCGTCTGGGCTATCATACTGCGTTAATTGTAATATGCCCTCATCAACAGCGGCCACACTGACCCAAGCTGTGTCTCCTTTAGGTATATTCGTAACCTCAACAGAAAGAGTATATGTCTGGCGCGGCTCGATTTTCTCTGGGGCCGCAAAATCAAGCCCCAAGGTTTGATTGCTGCGATCAAGAGAGACATAACTCAATCCTGCAGCGCGCCTTTGTATGGATTTACCTGTCTTATCTTCTGCAGTGTATAGTGTAAGCATCGCATAAACACTGTCACCCCATGATGGGTTGAAATCGAAAGTCAGCTCTGACTCACCTTCTGGAAGCGTAACAGACTGTATCGAACGCACAGTCTCGTTCGCAATGACTAAGTCCCCCTGGCCTGCATAAGGCGCATTAACGGATAGGGTAATTTTATCGCCCGGTTTAACTGAGTTTTCTACCTTCCCCATGACGATACGGTCTGGCGCATCAATACCAGCTCCAGGCCGTGCCCACCCCACATTAAACCGTATTGCGCCTTTAACCCCATCATTTGAAATAGCTTCCAGACGATATTGGCCACGGGGTAGACGCCGTGTCCAAATATTAGGTTCATCGCCAATCGTCATTTCACCGGTGCTCAAAGCGATGTCTGAGACATCCTTCCGATAACGCCAGCGCCCCCCTTCTCTATACCACTGAAAATCATGTATTTCTTCGAATAGGCGCCATTCTAAATCACTCGCCTTAACATCACCCTGAGATGATAGATTCACGATGCTTAGGCTTACAGGCTCTTTATGGCTCGCATATCGACCTTCAAACCCTGCCTTGAAACCTATATAACTATCTTGTGTACGTAACGGAATATAGTCAGTTTTCTGTACATACCGCCCTCCTGGTTCTGCGATACCTGACGTCATCATAAGACGAAGCGGAAAGCTCGAAGAAACATTCTCTGTTCTCAAATTAAGCGGAAGGGAGAGACGGCCCTCGTCATTTGTGACACCAACGCCTACCTCTATAAGCTGTTCTCGGAAAGTTTCTTGAGTGTCACCAAACTTATAGTCTTCGTAACCCTTAAATGGCTGGGTCTCGATTTGCACACGTGCCTCTGCCTCTCCGTCCAAATTTGCACCTACAGCGCCATACAAAAAGTCCGCTTGGATATTAAGTTCAGTACGGCTTTGGGCATCGAGCACATCAACAGGCAGAGAAGTTGTTACTTTTAGCTTTTGCGGAACAAAGTCTTGCACATCAAAGCGGAGGCTCTTTACCGTATCAAGTCCCTCTGGCGTTAGTTTAATCGTCCATAGACCGCGAGGTGCCCCCTCTGGAAGTTCGTAGGTGACAGCCAAAGCGCCTGCCATCTCACCTTTCTCATAGGTCTCCTGTAATGCGATCCCGCCGTCAGGCTTGACTATCTCAAGACTCACTGGACGATCAAATCTTTCACCACCATCGCTTCCACGTAATAGCGCCGTCAAATACACAGTTTCGCCCGGACGGTACACGCCACGTTCTGTGTAAGCGAATATGTCAATTAATCCTGAGGCACTGCGCCCCTCTACATCATACGCCGTCATATCAAGCGGCGAACGTGTTAAGTCTAGCATGGCAAAATCAGTATCGGCATCATAGGCCAAAACCATTTTAGGCGCTGAGTTGCCCTGCCCCTTCAAAAGCGCGATTGGGAAACTTGCGCGCCCTTTTGCATCAGTAACGACTTGACCAAGTATATCATTATTTTCGGCTATAAGCTCTAACCGTACTTGGGGCTTCAATTGCGCTGACTTAAGCGAACGCACATTCACATGCATGAATTCAGCACCGCGGTAGCTTGTTATAGCCATATCAGTAGAGACGACCCACCTCCAAGCCTGTGCCACGCGTGAGTCATTTTCTTTGTCCGTCGCACGTTTCGCAGTGACAATATAAGCGCCATAACCTAGGTCTGCTGTGATACTTTGTAACGGAAAAATAGTACGGACTGTCTCATTACGGCGGTTTTTAACATCAAGACGGCCCGACCAAACTTTTACTTTTTCCTGCCAAGCGTCATAGTTATAGCTGTAATCTCCTTCGACAGACTGCCCACCAGAATTAGGCGAGGTTTGACTGATTATCCGGTGATTTACGCGTTCAACCGTTATATCCAACTGCCCGACATTTACTGTCTCAATAGCAAGGCCTCCTGTGTCTGTTTTAGGCAAAATAATACCATTATCGGTAAACCCGACGAAAGCAGGCTTGTCCCCAAACCCTATATTTACAGTTTGATTTCCCCCGAGTACCACGTCTGCCCTATCGGATGGCAAACCAGCTTTGAGAGTAACGCGATAATCTTTATTGTAAGAAAGGCCGCCCAAGCAGAGTGCATCACCTTCAACAGAAATTGCAACTTTGGCACTCGGCTCAATATCAATAAAGGGGCGTAGTTCAGATTCCCGTGTTGTGGCGACAACATCAGTGAAGGCAAAGCAGGCCTTGACCTGCCCATTCGAACTTTCTTCTTCATACCAATTATTAAATGCAAAGTCAGATAAAGTTATGGCGTCTTCTGTTTCGAGCTGTTCATCTAAATTTTGTGACGGGGCTGAATGTATAGAGACTGACTTTGCGGTTTCACCTGATAAGTTCCCAAAGTAATCACCAGAGAACTTGGTACCGCTATCTTGCGGGTAAAATACATATCCCGCCCACCCAGCTAAAATGAAGAGTAAGATGCCGCCTAAGAAGCCAAACAACCCAAAAGTTTTATTTTGCATTTTCATCACCCTACAACAAATTTTCGGTACCAATTTTATTAGCCGTCTGAGGAAACAGATAAATAAACCAGTCTCTGTTCTTACTGAGATATTACTAACCTGATTCTTGACGTAACTATGGCGAATTTAAAACCAAATCGCGATTTAACGAAAAATGAGGCCTACCAACATGGTTTTACACATTTTTAACCACAATTTCTAATGGATTCACAATTCAATTATTGTATCAAGACTCAACAAGCCGAAGTAACGCGGTTACAAGATAGAAACAAAATTAACGAAAATGGCTCACGCAAAATAGTCTTTCGTAAACAAGGTCGTCACTTCGGTGGCGGCCTTTTTTAGTGCATCAGCTTGACCGCATTTCGTTTAGCTTCTGACGATATTCCCAACGTTGAATTTCGGTAATTGTTCTCGAGATTTTAAACTCTATATCCTGAACCGCTACTAAGCGGCCTCCAGCAGTCTTTGTTTCACCAACAAGTTGTTCTGCGCGTTCGCACCGCTCGGCCAAGCCTGTTGCCCCCACAGCTTTGGCAGAGCCCTTCAAACTATGGATAACTGACCCCCAACTATCATCATCTGCGGCCGGATCTAGAAGCCTTCCCCACATCTCCACTTGATGCTTAAACAACCCAAATACTTCTTTGGTAAGAGAGATATCCCCCTGCACATACTGATTTAAATGCTCGAAATCGATTTCGTGTGAATTTTCTTCGTCATGAGTATGTGGAGTATTTGCCATACCCTTGCTTAAGCGCCATAAAAGATTCGTATAGTCTTTTCTTGTTCGCGTCAGAATATCTGGCACGGGCATCACTTATAATGAGTTTGCATGCAATATTTTGAAAACACACGGAAGCATGGAAAATCAAGCTTATGGCTTTGGATATTCGTTTTTTGGATAACCGTCATAGGCTGGCTCGTCGGGCAAATCGTGATAACTGGCCCACTACCCACGATCATTCGCGAAATTGACCCTGAGCTCGCAAATGATTTTTTGCAATCCTCTACTGAAGCGATTGAAGCTGCCAATCCTGCTCGCTTAGTCTTTTCGATGTTCGGCTTTTTACTCAGCACTTTAATTGGGGCGGTGTTCTCCCTTTTAGCATTAAACGCAAAATCAGGTAAAAAACGAGGTTTCGCCATAATGACAGGCATATGCATTACGATATCCTTCGCCAGTCTTTTCCTTTTGTTTCCGATGATGAACACCCCTGAGACCACAGAGGTTATGAATCGTATTCTTGCAATTAGTCCGTTCTCATACGCTCTTGTTTTACTTACATTCCCCGCTGCTCTTGTCATGCTTTACGTTGGTCAGAAATTTGTCCTTAAACGCAGCATACTTTCCTTACACACAGCTTTTGAGAAATACCGTTGGCTTAGAATGTTTGTAGCTATTTTTGTGACATGGGCCGTGTTGGGCTTAGGGGCGGCAACGCTTCACTTTACAGGCTTAAAATCTCTCAACTTTGTTTTCGACCCTTCGCGTTTCTTTATTTACGGTCTAGTTTCGCTTTCACTTATTCCTTTACAATCAGCGACTGAAGAAATTGTCTTTAGAGGGTATTTAAACCAAGCCGTTGAGAATGTTACGGGTCAAAAATGGATCGCCTTTATCCTCACAAGCTTACTATTCATGGGTATGCACCTCTCTAACCCCGAGGCTCTATCTGGCGCAGAAGCTGGTATTTTGCCCATCGTCATGAGTGGGTATTTCTTTTTTGGTTTCGCCGCTTGTTTATTAGTTTGGATGGATGACGGCCTTGAATCTGCAATAGGCGTTCATGCTGCCAATAATACTTTCGCCGCTATTCTGGTAAATTATGAAAATTCCGTCTTACCTACGCCTTCAGTATTCCAGATCAAAACGAACCCTGCCATGGATAGCATCTTGACGGTTATATCACTGGGCCTGATAGTCCTGATACTTTTTGTCCTAAGGCGGAAGCCTAAGCCCGTATCGACGCCAAAACACGTTGTCCAGATAAAGTAAGCCGGCACACCATCCAATCCGGACGCATAGGATTTGCGAACCACCCCTCAGCCCAGCCATTCCGGATGGCCAACCGTTGAATTTGTGGATCAACACGTTGACCTAAACCGTCGAAAAGCGACAATCGACCCTCGGGGTTATTCTCCCCTGTTTTAAGCCAAGCAAGAACATGGCGCTCAAGAGCGCGTCTATCATTTTTATTGGAGAGCACAGCCCGCCCCTTATTTTCACCTTCAGAGAATTGACGGTCTTTGCCGCTTTTCTCAATAATAAGAGGAAGGTAGTAGAAATCGTTCTATATTCCGTTAAAACAGTATTCTGGTTTTATTAAGACTTTCAGTTGTCATAAAGGATGTATGTGTCAGACATTTCAAAAAAAATTCTGAGTATCGATCCCGAGCAAGGGGAAAAATCTGTTCGACCTACGACATCCGCGTCACATGATGTGTCGCAATCACCCTCTGATAAGTCCCTTAATAATCATGATGTTATACCTTCTTTCGTAACTAAGCCGTCTCGTCACACCCTGACAGAGACGTCTGACCCCATTAATAAGGCCCTGCTCTGGACAGGTCTTGTCCTTAGTGTTCTCTGGATTACGGCATGCTTGTGCTATCTATTCCTCTTAAAGAACATTGAGCTCGCTGAAATTCCACCAATCCAATGGGGTGAACTTAGTATCATGCTGTTCTTTCCTGCAGCCCTTATTTATCTTTTCTTTTTGGCCTGCCACAAACTAAAGCAATTCTCAGTAAAAGCTGACAAGTTATCACGCACAAGCCTCAGCCTGTTACAAGCGGATGAAAATGCATCAATGCAAACTCGTAACCTTGCTGAGACGATTAGGCATGAAATCTCCAAGCTCGACAAGGCAATGAACCAAGCAACATCCCGGCTGGACACTTTAAGAGATACCTCAAAGCAACACACGGATTTGATTGACGAAAAAACATCCGCTCTTTTATCAATCAATGAAAGCGTGAAAGCGGATATGCAGGAACAAAAGTCAATCTTGGATGATATCACTCAAGTAACCGAGGCAAGACTTACAAATCTATCGAGCCATCTAAAAACACAACAAGCTAATTTTTCTGAAATAACCACTCAATCCGCCGACAAGCTCGTAAAAGTGAATACGGAAATGGCTGGGACGCTTAGTCAGTTTGAAGTCTTTACGCAAAGTGTCGAAGCACGTGTCATACAAGCTACTGAGTCCTTGAAATCAGTTGAGGCCAATGCTGAGAAAACTCTACTGGCCTTGACTGAAAAGTCCGAGAATTTGCAGTCATTGGTCAATATGCTGACAGAACGCAATCAAAGCCTTGAAACCATAATGGAAGGCCATTTTGAAACTCTCTCAGAACTCAACTATAAAAATGAAAAAGCAAATGCACTTTTCGCTGAAACGCTTTCAAAAAGTTTACAAGCCAGTCAGAGCTTAAAAGAGGATATGTTAGCGCACCAAGAACAAGTGGATGCTAAAAAGCAAGCGTTAGAGGCCAAACATAAATCTCAAGAGACGCAATTGGCCGACTCGCTCTCCAAAGCTCGCAATTCTCTTGCCCAAATTGAAGCTAAACTTTCTCAACTAGAAGATGGAACGCGAAACATAGAAGGACAGAAACTAGCTCAAGCTGAGACTCATACTTTACCATTTTCGACCACTCGGTCGCTTGATGTCAATCCGCCAAGCCTTGCAGGGGGCCGTGTACATCTCAAACCTCTGGATACTGAATTACCCTCTGACAATGAAAGCTATTATGGCGAGATGGAAGGCGACATCAGTATTCCCGATAGCCATGAAGATCTTTTAGATTTAGCTACCACAACGCCTGACCTAGTTAGACCCATTGATGAACCGCAATCTGGGTTTGGCAAAAAGAAAAAGAAAGAAAAGTCGGCTTGGCGTTGGCGGGATTTGATGGGCGGATTTGACGGTATTGATATAGACCAAGAGACTACGGATTATAACAATATTGAAATTACCGAAACCAATATAGAAAAGTTAGACCATGCGCCCGCATCAGAACTCAAGCCGTCCTTTGAAAAATGGCTTTCTGACTTAGGCATTGATGGACAAACTATTGTAACAGACGGTACAGTGCTCGATGTTTCCGACGCTATTGCCTCCAGTCCTGATACATCTCAAAGCTTGTTGGAAGAGCGTTTGACAGGCGTGGTCGATCACTTCCGATCAATCAGTCAAGATAACCCATATTTCAAAACTTCCGCGCAAAACCTCTGTGCTGAGTTTGAAGAAACGTTGAACCCTCAAATTATGAATAAGCAAGCCATTCGTGCACGTTTGGGAACACCAGAGGGCAAGATCTATTTACTAGCACGATTAGTAGATTAAGTTATTTAATCACGGCCAGATTAACCCTACCTTTTATCACCATTAGGTGAACCTTAGTTCATTGTGCTTAACCACTAATCTATGTTGGTGTGGATTGTAGATTAAGCATAGAACAGTTTCTAAAGCACCTTGTAGTCCACCCTCACTTCAGACATTCCAAGCGCCAGACCAAAACATTAAGGCTTCATAGAAGCCCCCCTTAAAGCCTACATTCTATTTTGGCTTAGGTTTTCCCATAAAAAAAGCCGAGCTGTGTCGAACCCGGCTTTTCTAAACATTTATAGAGTGAAGCTTAGAAGCTGTAACGCATTGCGACACCATATGTACGCGGCTGGTTAGGATAACCGTTCACAGTACCGGCCTGGAGAACACCAGGGAACGCACTTGTATATGTCTCGTGATTAAACAAGTTTGCTACCCAGTAACGGATTTCCAAACCATTATCAAAATTAAGTCCAGCAGACGCATTTACAAGCTTAGTATCGCGCGTGATGCCTTCAATATTATCAACGATTTGTACCGCGTCTTCATACTGGTAGTTACCACGGATGAAGCCTGACAGGCCATTTTCAAATTGATGCGTATAAGTGGCTGAAGCCGACAAAGCGATCTCATTGATACCAGCGGGTTTTTCGCCTGATAAATCACCAGAACCATCAGCAACGCCATCAGCAAGATCAATAGCAGAACCTGTTGAAACTTGTGCCCCAACAAAGGAGTCATAAACAGGGTCTTGAATGACACCTGCAAATGTAAGTGTCAGCGCTTCAACTGGTGAGTAAGTTGTATCAAACTCAATACCCTTAGTTGACTGAGACCCA
Organism: Litorimonas taeanensis; assembly: GCF_003634015.1. Classification (NCBI taxonomy): domain Bacteria; kingdom Pseudomonadati; phylum Pseudomonadota; class Alphaproteobacteria; order Maricaulales; family Robiginitomaculaceae; genus Litorimonas; species Litorimonas taeanensis. Next base: position 661,925 of record NZ_RBII01000001.1, on the reverse strand, counting down.
GCATTATCAAGAACAAATCCTGTACCCTGGAAGATTGTTGATTGGAAACCTTCTACTGTCTGGTCAAACAAGGCAACATTAAAGGCACCCTTCTCAAAACGACCTTTCAGGCCTAATTCAAAAACTTCAACAGTTTCTGGTTCAGCAAAGCGTGTACCGAAATTACGGCCCGTAGATGGGACATAGTTATTTGGTAACAGACCTGCTGCGCTTAACGCCGCAGCATCTGCTAGGAATGGACGTGAATCCCGTGTCAGGTTCCATGATGACGCCTTAAAACCTGTTGCGTAACTTGCATAGGTATTAATGTTGTCACTTACTTCATACCCGACTTTCGCCGTATATGTAAGCTCATCATCATTTGTCTTCCCGCTTTCAACAGAATTTGGGTAAGCCAAGAATTGCGGTTGGAACTGAAGCGGATACAAGGCTGCCAATGGATTAACGGATGCATCCAGACTTGTTCGATCAATAGCAGCAGCGCCAGCAGCAACTTGCGCTTGGAAACCAGGGTATACAACTGAACCCGGCGCAGTCGTACCCATTGTATCAACAACACACGTCGCGCCTAAAACAGCCCCGACGTTAGCTTGAGAGAAAGGCAATGGCCCTAACCCACAACTTGCAGCCAATGCTGGGAAGTTAGCCGCCAAACCTTGGACAGTTAAGACCTGAAGACCAGCCGCTCCTTGGAAATCTACGTTAGAGAATACGTCATCATTAACTGTTGAACCCGCAACATTTTTCTTATCTTTCGTATAGTTAGCACCAACAGTGAAAGTTAAGCGGTCAGTTGCGTGAAAATCTGCAGAACCAAAGATTGAATAAGCTTTGTCATCCTGAGTAAAGGTTTCAATGATTTGCTGACCATCGGCGAAAAATGTTCCGCGAGCCAAACCAAGGCTGTCCTCAACACCGTTAAGAGCGTTCCCTGATAGGGCATCTACATAATTACGAAGGTCTGCCCCGTAAATGATGCCAGAATTTTGTTCGATAGATTCATCAAAATAGTAACCACCGACCATCCACTCTAATTGGTTGCCGCCATTAGAGGCTAAACGCAATTCTTGTGTAAGCGTGTTAATCTCAACACCCTGATATGTATCCTTCAAAGACTCTAAAGAGGTAAAATCTGAGTCACTGCTAAAGTATGATTCGTTCGTTCTGTAAGCAGAAATAGACGTTAAGGTTACACCGCCAAAATCATAATCAATCTGCGCTGAGATACCTCTGTCATCAATATCGTTAATTGTGTCGCGGTTAAGCTGTGTACCATAAGTAAATTGACTATCAGCTGAAGGCATACCGCCGCCCAATGCATTTACAACATCGCGAGCACGTGGACCAGCGACGCCATTTAATGGGCCTTCAATTGCCACGCCTGTACCACAGCAATTTTCTTTCAAATTGCTCATATCTGCAATAACGCGAAGCTCTAGAGCATCGGTAGGCTGGAACAAGACTTGGCCGCGAAGATTGAAGCGGTCAATATTATTCATGTCACCTGCAGTCGATGTGAAATTCGTGAAGTAACCATCACGTTTCTGGAAACCGCCACCAAGACTGACGGCAGTGTTTTCACCAACCGCGCCAGTGATATAACCTTTGAGGTAATGCTGATCAAAACGGCCTAAACCACCTTCAACATATCCTGCTGTTTCGAATTGTGGCTTTTCAGTTACAATGCTTACAACACCGGCTGATGCGTTTTTACCAAATAGTGTTGACTGTGGGCCTGAAAGCACCTCAACGCGCTCAAGGGCTGGCAAATCACTAATTTGAGCCGCGGCGCGTGAACGATACACACCATCAATAAACAGGCCTACGGCAGGCTCAATACCGATGTTATTACCACCATTACCAAAACCACGAATGGTCAGAGTCGTGTTAGCTGAGTTTTGCAGCTGTGATACACGAAATGTTGGAACGACAGACTGAAGGTCTTTAATATCAAGAATTTGTGCTTTTTCGATAACATCTCCAGAGGTGACGGTAACAGCTACAGGCGTTTCTTGAAGAGTTGAAGATCGCTTAGTCGCAGTCACGATGATTTCATCATCAACGCTTTGCGCAAAGGCAGGCATCGCAGACGAAAGTAACGCAGCACTGCTTATAAGAAGAGTTTTCTTGAACATAAATTTTCCCGTGTTCTTATTTGTGGAACAAATGATTGGCGCTTTTATTTTGCGGCTCATTACGAATTAGCTATCGAAAGTTTTTCGTCATTGCAAGGAACGTTAGTGAATATCGATATATCAAATGTCATAAGGGTAACTGGGTGTTGCTAAATAGACACAACTGATTAAAGCGGGACCTATGATGGAACGCCCAACACCTATATCTCCAGACAGAGAACGCTGGCAAACGCGAGAGGCGGAACCAGATGAAGTCGGTGAACGGCTTGATAAATGGCTGAGCAATTGGACTGGTTTGTCTCGTTCTCGTGTTAAAACACTTATGGAAAACAACCATGTTCGTGTCGATGGTGATATCCAAACCAACGCAACTCATAAAGTAAAGCCAGATATCGAATATGCCATTCTCGTCCCGCCTCCCGTAGACGATACGCCGACCCCAGAAAACATTCCTCTCGACATATTATATGAAGACGATCAACTGATTGTCGTAAACAAACCATCCGGGATGACAGTTCATCCTGCGCCCGGATCACGGTCGGCGACCTTGGTAAATGCCCTTCTTTACCACTGTAAAGATACACTTTCGGGTATTGGCGGCGTCATGCGGCCTGGCATTGTTCATCGACTGGATAAAGACACCTCAGGCGTGCTCGTTGTGGCCAAAACAGACCGCGCACACAGATATTTATCAAAACAGTTCGCTAAACACACGATTGAACGCGTCTATACACTTTATGTGAGGGGCGCTCCAAAACCCCGCACAGGCCGAATAGAGAGCCGCCTCGCCCGTTCACCGCATGACCGTAAGAAACAAGCAATAGTGCGAGGAACTTTGGGGGACATGGATTTTTCTGAACATGGGCGCCATGCTGTCACACATTACGAATATATCAGAGGCTTTGGGCAACAGTCGAATGCGGCGATTGGCACCCCAAAAGTTAGTCATATAGAATGCCGCTTGGAAACAGGCCGAACCCATCAAATTAGAGTACACATGGCGGCCATTCACTGCCCTCTGTTAGGGGATCCCCTTTATGGAAAACAGAGCGGCTTTTTAACCGCGAATAAGCCAGATGAAGCCGCCCTAAGAGAATCAATATTAAAATTTAAACGTCAGGCCCTACACGCTCGACTTCTCGGTTTCTTACATCCTATCACCAAGGAATTGATGGTTTTTGAAGCTGATATCCCTCAAGATATGAAGCATTTAGAGTCCGCGCTCATGGGGCTTGAAACACCATGACGGATATTTAGTCTCTAATCACAGTGATTAGGCGCTAGAAAAAAACTAAGGGTTACAGGTAATTAACCTCATTATTTACTTTTGAACCTTTAATCTAGCTTTGCATTTCTTATATGAAACCTTCGATTTGATTGCTGGGAGGCTTTTGTGGCCGATAACGAAAAAACTTTACCGACTGCGAAAGCTGTAACGGACACGACCAAAGCTGATGCCTCATACACAGGTAACCTCAGCCTTTCGATGGCCCTATCGCCAGAACAAGGTTTAAACAGCTATCTTCAAGAAATTCGCAAGTTTCCAATGCTTGAGCGTGACGAAGAATTTATGCTGGCAAAAAGCTGGATTGAAGACGGAAACACGCAAGCGGCTGAACGTATGGTGACGTCACATTTGCGTTTAGTTGCTAAGATTGCGATGGGGTATCGTGGGTACGGACTACCAATCGGTGAAGTCATTTCTGAAGGCAATGTCGGTCTGATGCAAGCGGTTAAAAAATTCGACCCCGATAAAGGCTTCCGTCTGTCGACTTATGCCATGTGGTGGATTCGCGCCGCGATCCAAGAATATGTGCTACGGTCATGGTCTCTTGTTAAAATGGGAACAACAGCTGCTCAGAAGAAATTATTCTTCAATCTCAGGCGTTTAAAAGGGGAAATGAAAGCCGTTGAAGAAGGCGACCTAACTCCTGAACATGTCGAAAAAATCGCAACAACGTTAAATGTAAAAGTCGATGAAGTACATTCGATGAATCGGCGTATGTCTGGTGGTGGAGACGCATCCCTTAACGTCACAATTGGCGGGGATGATGGTACTGCTGAATGGCAGGAATGGCTTACGGATGAATCAGACTCTCAAGAAGAGGTTCTTGGTGAATCGCAAGAGCATGATGAGCGAATGGAACTTCTACAAAATGCTATGGCAGACCTGAATGACAGAGAACGCGATATAATTATGAAACGCCGCCTTTCCGATTCGCCCATGACGCTCGAAGATTTAGCGTCTATTTATAATGTAAGCCGTGAACGTATTCGCCAAATAGAAGGCCGCGCTTTTGAAAAGTTACAGCAAGCCATGCTAGCAGCATCTCAATCTCAAGGTTACATAGAGGCCTAAGTTCAAGACGCTATTTTGGAACTCATCTTCTCCTTGGCCGTTCTGTTACCAAGAACACAGAGGAGAAGAAAATGGATATTTACGAGCGTTTAGAACAAGATCACAACAAACAACGAGACTTGATAAAATCTATCAAAAAAGCCGAGTTGGGTTCGGATGAACTTGATAAACTCTGGTCAGAGATAAAAGTTGAACTCGAAGCTCACGCTTCGGCTGAGGAACAAGCCTTTTATTCTGAGCTTATGAAAGACCCTGATGGGACCGATGAAACTCGCCACGCTGTGGAAGAGCATCAAGAAATGCATGAGATGATAGCAGAGCTTGATATCATGGATAAATCTGAAGATTTATGGATGAAAAAATTCGAAAAACTTGCCCATAAGGTCATCCATCACGTTGATGAAGAAGAGGCTGATTTCTTTCCGAAAGCAGATAAGCTATTCAATAAAAATGAAGAAAAAGAAATGCTTAAAGCCTTTAATGAACGCAAACCTGTTGAAGAGAAGAAACAAGAAGCGGCTGCTTAAGCCATAAAAGTCGCAATCAGATTCTTAGCCGCTAGCTCTATGCACTTAGAGCTTGCGGCTTAGTATTAAATGAGCTTGATCGCTGAATAACGGGACTTACGGATCGATTGCCTCAAGTAAATCTTGGAGCGATTTTCAAATCTTTCACCCAGCCGAGTTTTTCTAACCCTAGCAATATAGTCCCGTTATAATCGAACACACGGTTCCAAAAGCCTTTGCGGGGCAAATGAAGGGCAGATTGCGGCTCATCATGATGATGATCGTGAAAAGCCTCTCCGCCGGTCAATAACGCCATGGCATAATCTGCCCATTTAGGCGTAGGCATATGCCCCAAAACATTAATGCCATAGGTGGTCGCATGAAATTGAATAGCGCGTCCAATAATAACGCATCCATGTAATATGCCTGTCAATAGGAGCGAACCCCCACTTAACCAGACGATGAGATACACAACAGCCGGAACACCTAAATGCACACCAATTGAAAGTGAATGATAAAACTTATCCATCCAAACTACGATAGGATGCCCCCTTAGCCACATTGCCATAGGGCGCCGACCGTCATTCTCATCACGCCACAATATCCAACCAATCCACGCCCAAAATTTTCCTTCAAACGGATTGTGTGGATCCCCAGGCTTGTCAGCAAAACGATGGTGTTGACTATGATAATTTACCCACTCTCGCACCGTACCTTGCATAGCAATGATAAGGTTTAACATCGTAAGAATTTGCGCTGGCGCACTTAGATCCCCTGCTTTGTGCTGCATAACGCGGTGAAGCGGCCCAATTCCCGCATTACACACAAATATTGATAGTGCCATAACGCCCAAACCGAGTGGAATATACCACCAAGCCATATTCAAATTTTGCACAAACGCGCCGATTGAAACCAAACTCAGCACCAATACAACACCAATCAATGGATAAATAACGGCTGAAAATAGACTACCCAAGCTCAGAGTTTTGAAGTTCCGAGGAATCGTAAGTGAACGCGGTGTCATAGTTTTTCCATAGAGAATGTTGAGTCAAAGACTACATCGAAACGGCGAATCAAACGCCTAAATTAATGTTTAACATGCAGTCCTATGACTAGAGCGCCAGATTCACTCACTTTCGCCTAGACCTAACTCTTTACGGCGTTTTTTAGTCAGTCTTTGAACAGCCATATCATAACTGTCACTAATCAGAGCGCGAAGTTCACTGTCAGACAAGCCATTTACGCCAATATTTTGCAACCACTTCATACCACGCGAGGCTAAATGCGGTGCCGGGATAACCCCCTCTTTTTCCTGTAATATGGCAAAGGCAATTTCAGAGGCTTTAAACGTCACCCGTAGTTTCCCATCTGCTTTGACATAAGCTACGGCAAATAACTTACCATCAACTTTCCAAACATCAGATCCACCCCATTGCACTACATGTTCTGAAAAAGCGAAAGTCGAACAATAGGCATTGTACTCGTCAAGGGTCATACCCCCAACCTAAAACGCCGCAGGCACAATCGTAACGCTTTCGCCGCAACCGCAAGCATCCGTCTGGTTAGGGTTTTTAAAAGTGAATTTAGAGGACAGGATATCGACCTCATAATCGACGACAGAACCAAGAATAAATAGGACGGCTTTTGCATCCACGACAATTTTCACGCCGTTATCTTCAACCACTTCGTCGAATTTTTCAATTTCAGGTACATAATCCATGATATATTCCATACCTGCACAGCCGCCGTTTTTAACGCCCACACGCAAATAGCCTTTATCACGCTCTGCGAGAATAGACTTTACCTGCTCCGCCGCTGCATCCGTCAATGTGACGAGTTTCGGGCGAGGCCGCCGGCTACGTGTCTTTGTCAAAGCTTCGGTCATCAATGGCTCCTAAAGCATGTTCAATTCTAATTTCGCCTCTTCGGACATGCGATCGGGCGTCCATGGCGGATCGAACGTCATTTGCACATCCACGTCGCGAACACCGTCAACGATGGCGCAAGCATCACGCACCCAAATTGGCATTTCGCCTGCAACAGGGCATCCTGGGGCCGTTAGAGTCATATCAACACGTAAGAGCCGATCATCTTCCAACTCCACCTTATAGATCAGTCCCAGCTCGTAAATATCAACGGGGATTTCAGGGTCATATACGGATTTAAGCTGGTCAATTACATCAGTTGTAATGCGTGCAATCTCAGCATCAGTCGGCGGTGTTGTCGGCGCGCCTGATACATCTAGCACATCACGTTTAGCGGCCACAGTGCCGTTTTCATTCTCAGAGGTCAAACCTGGGATTTGCGCATTCGCCATTTCTTCGGCTTGGCGCTGTCTGTCTGTCATATTTTCCATATCACTACCTATATAGTCGCTTGACGCTAAGATAAAAAGAGGGTCGCTTTTTTAACGGCTTCGACAAGGCGGTCTGCTTCATCTAATGTATTATAAATGCCGAAACTCGCGCGTGCTGAACTATGTATACCAAAACGCTCCATTAGCGGTTGGGTACAATGCTGCCCCGCCCGCACAGCCACGCCATATTTATCAAGAATTTGCGCCACATCATGAGCATGAGCGCCCACAAGATTAAAAGCTAAAACCGGCCCTTTCTCAGATGCATCACCAAGTAAACGAAACGCATTAATATCACGCAAACCATCCAAAGCATGGTGGTAGACTGCCATTTCATGTTGATGAACAGCATCAAAGTCAAATTGCGTAAACCAATCAATCGCCGCGCCAAGAGCTATCGCCTCTAAAATGGGCGGCGTTCCCGCTTCAAATTTATGCGGGGCCTCATTATAGGTGACGCGATCCTCAAAAACATCTTCGATCATTTCGCCGCCGCCGTTAAAAGGCTGCATCTTTTCCAATATCGCGAATTTTCCATAAAGCGCCCCAATGCCTGTAGGGCCATAGAGTTTATGTCCCGTCATACACATAAGGTCACAATCCAAATCGACAACATTGACTTTGCGATGAACGGCCGCTTGCGTGCCATCCACGATAAAGGTTGCCCCCGCGGCATGGGCCCATTCACCCATTTGTTTCACGGGGTTTACTGTCCCCAAAACATTTGACATGTAAGTTACAGAAACGATTTTTGTCTTACTCGACAGCATAGATTTATATGCATCCAAATCGAGAGCACCATCTTCTAACACGGGTACAAATTTCAACACCGCACCTAAGCGTTCCCGCATAAAGTGCCAAGGCACAATATTAGAATGATGCTCCATCTGAGTGACGATAATCTCGTCGCCTTCTTCAATTGTGTGCATCAACCCATAAGCCGCAAGGTTTAGCGCCTCAGTTGCACCCTTTGTAAAGACAATATTTTCAGCGGCAGGCGCGCCGAGGAATTTTGCGACCTTGCCGCGTGCGCCCTCAAATGCCTCTGTCGTCTCGTTTGCGAGTGTATGCAAACCACGATGCACATTGGCAAAAGACGTTTCCATTTGATTTGACAACGCATCAATCACGGCACGTGGTTTTTGCGCCGATGCTGCATTATCTAAATAAGCTAAAGGATAGCCATTGATCTCCCGTTTCAATATCGGGAATTGGTTGCGTATTTTTTGAACGTCAAAAGTCATCGTATCAAACACCAAAAATCAATTTTAAGCAGCCATAAAACATAAGCATCAAGCCAAGCATCCGAAGGAATTGCCAATTTTTGCCTGCTGGGTCTTTACGCATCGCAAACCGTACAGTCATAAACATAACGGCACCAGCGATGATAATGGCACTACCAATTATGGACATGTCATTGCCCAAGTTCATCCTGTGAAACATGTTTAAACATCATCACGACAGATACGCCCAAGCAATTTTCATAACGCTAAAGAGCAGCACACAGATCCCCGCAAGTCGTAAATAGCGAAAGAGAGCGCTATCTCCCTTAAATCCCGCCATAACTCGCCCAAATAAGTATAGGTTAGCGCCTATGAACGCCGCAATGAGGTCTGGTGTTGATATCATTGGCTTGTCTCCAACCAATACCGTACCTTTTCTAGCAAGCTTTCCCGCAAATCTTCATCGGCGAGGTCATCAAAGGCTTCAGCGACAAAGGCTTCGGTGAGGAGCGCCCTCGCCTGTTTAAGAGGTATTCCGCGCTGGCGCATGTAAAACAATGCGCTTTCATCTAGTGCCCCAATGGTATTCCCATGAGCGCAGGCCACATCATCAGCATAGATTTCAAGCTCTGGCTTTGACCGAATTTCGGCGGTGTCAGACAGCATCAAAGCGTCATGGCGCATTTCGGCATCTGTATGCTGCGCTGGACGGCGGACATGAAACTTGCCTTGGAAGACACCGCGAGATTTATCAGTAACGACTCCTTTTACGGCTTGGCGAACAAGCGTGTCAGGTGTGGTTAAATCAATATAGCTCGTCAAATCGATATGCCGCTTGTCATCAAGCAAATAAGCGCCATTAGCAGTCAACTCGCAATGCGTTCCCATCACAGCGATACGGCTTTCAAACCGCGCGAGAGACGCGCCAAAGCCAAGCATATGTTGGGTTAGTTTAGCCTTGCCCCACGCCGTAACATGCGTTGTCGCCACGCGAACCGCATCGGCGGGATCAGTTTGCATTTGTACGCGGGACAGTTCTGCGCCCTTCCCCAAATTAATCGTGATATCGGCATTACAAAATGCGCCGTCTTCGGCGGCATAATGTTCGACGACAGACACAACTGCACCTTTGCCAATATTAAGGCGAATGCGAACATGACCCCGCTCAAAACCTTCAATCACAATTGGCTCTTGCGGCGCGGCGCCTTCAGGGACATCAACCGTCCAGACCTGCCCTCCAAAGCGGCGAGCCAATGCGGCCATAGGGCTATTAGTATCATCCTCATCTACAGCCGATTCAGAAACACTTACGCCGTCTGGTAGTGTAAATTTCGGCAAACCCGAAACAGACAAGCCCTTTTGCCCGTCTGTCACTCGGCCGCGCACATCCGTCCATTTCCAGTGCTCATCTCGGCGGGTTGGGAGCGTATCCAGCTTAAGCGGCATAAGCGTCATAACCTTCAACTTCGAGCTTCTTTGCAAAATCAGCATCGCCGCTAGCTACGATTTTACCATCCGTTAGAACGTGTACTTTATCAGGAACGATATAATCCAACAGTCGCTGGTAATGGGTAATGACGAGCATACCGCGTTCTGGCGAGCGAAGTTTATTTACGCCATCCGCAACGATACGGAGCGCATCAACGTCAAGTCCTGAATCTGTCTCATCCATAACGATAAAATTAGGCTCCAACATCATCATCTGGAAAATTTCCATGCGTTTCTTTTCACCACCCGAGAAACCAACGTTTAAAGGACGCTTCAACATATCTGGTTTTATCTTAAGTTCTTTGGCTAGAGCTTTCGCTTTTTTCAAAAACTCAGGCGCTTTCATTTCTTCCTCGCCGCGCGCTTTGCGTTGTGCATTGAGCGCGGTTTTAAGGAAAGTCATGGTTGGCACACCGGGGATTTCCAGCGGATATTGAAACGACAAAAACACGCCTTTTGCGGCGCGCTCTTCGGGATCCATATCCAAAAGACCTTCGCCATTAAGTGTGGCCGTTCCGCCCGTTACGTCATAACCATCACGGCCCGTCAGGACATATGAAAGCGTAGATTTACCCGCGCCATTAGGCCCCATAATCGCATGAACCTCCCCCGCAGGTATCTCAAGAGAGAGCCCTTTAAGGATAGTTTTTTGCCCATCATCTACGGAGGCGGAAAGATTGTTTATTTTTAGCATTTCTGTTCATTCCTGTATCGAGACAACCAAACCCGCTAGCGGGCTCGGTGCTTCACTGAAATTGACAATCAATCAATTTCGGACGTTACGTCCCTTTATACGCCGTCACTTCAATTTCGATCTTTCCAGCAGGATCAACCATATCAGCAATAATCATTGTTGCAGCAGGCAAGATGTTGTCGAAATGTTTCTTGATAATTGGCAAGACTTCTTTGACATATTTACGATCAGACACAGTGTACTGTACGCGGATGGTATGACCGAGCTCAAACCCAGCGGCGTCAAGTGCCTGACGAATATTAGTAAAAGTATTCATCGTTTGTTGTGCTGCGGATTCGGGCAATTCTTGTTTTTTATAGTCATAGCCCATGGTGCCAGAGACAAAACACCAATCGCCCTGTACAACTGCACGTGACATAGCGTAATTTTTCTCGCCTTCGCTAAGCTGTATGAATTTACGCGTTGCTTTTTTAGTCATAATTTTTTCCTATTTTTATTTCATTTATGGGCAGAGCGCTGTCTGCCATTCTGTTGTGTTTTCTCCGCGCCAACATTTGTGGCGAAGACCAAAAGCCGCTAATTTTTGATTACCTTTCTCTCCCGTCAAGATGAGATATATTTCTTGAGATTGAACGGAATCGTCAGCCAATTGTGACGCGCTCATAATGAGCACAGAACCGTCGGGACGATCGAAACTCGACTGTGATGTCTGTATAATATGTGAGCCTTCCTCAGGAGCAAAATAAAGCCGTACAGCGTCTATCGCCTCAATGCGTGATTGTCCTTCTGCAAGCCCCGAAGGTTTCGCAAGCTCTGTTGAATAAGTCGTAAAGTCTATATCCTCAAGGCGCAGTGACTTCGGAACAGGTGGTAAGCCAGGCGTGTCAGTATTTCGGTCTGTGCTATCTGATATAACCGGCCTACTCAGGTTAACGTCTCCGCCTGCCTCATCACTTCGGTTTTCACATGCCATCAGACCTAGACTTATTAGCACTACAGGAGCGAACTTAAACATCACTGACAACGCTCCGTCTGCCATTGCCCCACCTTCGCCCCTCTTCGACATTGCACGCGTACTGTATACTCAGATAAAATGAATGCATCTCGCTGCCCCGGACGGAACATAGCCGTGACTTCTTGTGCCTTCACTGAATCGTCCATCATATTATCAGCCACAGCGATTAGGGTATATCCATTTTGGGTTTGAGGCGTCAGACGCATATCATAGGTTTGATTGCCTTCAGAAGTCTTGGGCTTCAACAGGCGTTCAATGACATTCTCGGCTTCGCCTGACCCCATACCAATGGCTAGCTCAGCTATGGTTACACTCCCTTTATTAACCAAGGCTGTCGCTTCCTCAACGGGGTCGATAGGGTCTGCCGTTTTGTCAGGAGGCGTTAAATCCCCTAATTGCGGCTCACTTGGTGTCTCACCCGCTGGAGCATTCGGTACTAAGTCTGTGCCATTATCTCGTAAAAGGTAAAATGCGAGAGCCAGAATAATACACCCTGCTAATATTAGCCAAAGAGACTTAGATTTTTGGTTTGCTTTATCTGTCATTACCCGACGCTCCCCTCAAGAGAAATGGCAACTAGCTTTTGTGCTTCAACTGCAAACTCCATAGGTAGCTCTTGCAGAACATCGCGACAGAATCCGTTCACAAGCAAAGCAACGGCATCTTCTTCAGATAATCCACGCTGTCGGCAATAGAACAACTGATCATCAGAAAGCTTGGAGGTTGTTGCTTCATGCTCAAATTGGGCACTTGGAACATTGCTCTCTATATAGGGCACAGTATGCGCGCCACAAAGGTCTCCGATGAGAAGTGAATCGCACTGCGTAAAGTTTCGCGCACCTTCAGCTTTGCGATGTGCCGTAACGAGGCCGCGATAAGTTGAATTTGATTTACCAGCACTAATGCCTTTGGAAATCACACGTGATTTTGTGTTCTTTCCAAGGTGAATCATTTTCGTACCTGTATCTGCCTGTTGGTGGCCATTCGTAATCGCGATTGAGTAAAATTCGCCTTGGGAATTATCGCCGCGCAAAATACAGCTGGGGTATTTCCAAGTTACAGCGGAGCCAGTTTCGACTTGCGTCCATGAGACTTTTGAATTGGCACCGCGGCAATCCGCCCGTTTGGTCACGAAGTTATAAACCCCGCCCTTGCCCTCGCTATCACCCGGCCACCAGTTTTGTACGGTCGAGTATTTCACTTCTGCGTCTTCATGAACAATAATTTCCACGATTGCCGCATGAAGCTGATTTTCATCGCGCATTGGCGCCGTACAGCCCTCAAGATAAGAGACATAAGAGCCTTTATCCGCAATAATCAGTGTGCGTTCAAACTGGCCTGTCCCTTGTGCATTCATACGGAAATACGTGGAAAGTTCCATAGGGCATCGCACGCCAGGTGGGATGTACACGAATGACCCATCAGAAAATACTGCATTATTGAGCGTCGCATAGTAATTATCTGTTACAGGCACAACTGAGCCCATATATTTGCGAACGAGATCTGGATGTTCTTTAACAGCTTCGGAAAACGAACAGAAAATCACACCTTTTTTAGCAAGTTCTTCCTTGAAGGTTGTCACTACGGAAACAGAGTCAAACACCGCATCGACAGCCACTTTAGGAGCGCCCTCAACACCAGCAAGAACTTCTTGCTCTTTGAGTGATATACCAAGTTTGTTATAAACCTCTAGGATTTCAGGATCGACTTCATCCAAAGATTTAGGGCCGTCTTTCTTTTTTGGTGAGGCATAATAATACATGTCCTGAAAATCAATTTCTGGGTAATCGACCATTGCCCATTTCGGCTCTTCGAGCTCAAGCCAACGGCGATAAGCCTCTAGGCGCCATTCAAGCAACCACTCAGGCTCTTCTTTTTTAGCCGAAATAAAACGAACTATGTCTTCGTTTAGCCCCTTAGGCGCAAACTCTTGTTCGATATCACTATCAAAGCCATATTTATACTTGTCAGCTTCAAGCGAGCGCACACCATCAACAGTGGATTGGTCGATTGAGTCTTTTACGTTTACGGTTTCGGACATACCTTAACCTACTTTCTCTTCTTGAATGTTTGCACAAGCATCATCTGGCGAAACGACGAAGGACGTTAATTTCCTAATTTTTGCCCATGCTCCGAGGAACCCATCCACATCGGATTGTGTAGAATCATAACCGAGGCTAATTCGAATAGCGCCTTTCGGGGCTTCATCGCTTCGGCGCATGGCCGTTACGGCACGACTTGCTCCAACCTTTCCAGAGGAACACGCCATACCTGTGCTAACCGAAACTCCGTGTAAGTCGAGATTCATCATCAATGTATTATTTGCCGCGTCAGGCACCGCAAAAAAACTGGTATTGGGCAGACGGTCTTCTTCCTCACCAAAGATAACCAGTTTTGGCTCCATAGCTTTCAAACCTGCCTCAAGCGTATTACGCAAAAAACGGATGTGTGTGATATCTTGTAAGGCCTTCAAAGCCGCATGAAAACCAGAGGCCCCAGCGACATTTATGGTTCCAGCCCGCCGGCGGCGTTCTTGTCCTCCACCCTGCATAAAGGCTGAATAGGGCGCATCTGGGGACACATATAAAGCCCCAATACCCATTGGGCCGCCAATTTTGTGAGCAGAAACACACATATAATCAGGCTGGACTAACAACGACGTCTTGCCGAGTGCCTGCACAGCATCCACTAAAACAAGCCCGTTGTGCTCATGCACAAGGTCTATAATTGCCTCTACAGGCTGAATAACACCTGTTTCACTATTGGCCGCCGTTGTCGAAACAAATGGTCGCCCGTCAGCCACATCCCAATTCTCAAGTGTATCCTTCAACCAAGCCACATCAAGAATGCCGCTCCGCATTGAAGGAACCATTTCAAGTTTGACACCTGCATCTTCTGCAGCCCGTATTGACGCTGGGTGGTCAAGCGAAGACACTAATAGCCTCTTACACCCAGCAGATACTGCGCTGTGAATCGCTGTGTTAGCCCCTTCTGTACCGCCAGAGGTAAAGTAAATATCTTGAGCACACACGCCCATCGCAAGCCCGAGAGCCTCACGAGCTTGGGAAACCAAATTCCGTGCAGCGCGGCCATGAGCATGCGGGGCTGAGGCATTACCAACAATACGCATAGCCTGTGAGACAGCGTCGATAACTTCGGGCCGAGCAGGACTTGTGGCATTATGGTCGAGATATATGCGGGAAGACGTGCTCACTGCGCCGCCTCCATTTTCGAATGTGATGACACTGCGATAGGCGACACCAGCTCAATATTATCCAGAAGCACGTCTAATAAAGTAATTGAAGATAAAAAACTCCCGATATGGTTCTCAAGAGCTCCCCATAAATTATGCGTCAAGCAACGGTCTGATTTCCCTGTACAGCCCAGACGGTCGCTTGGGGTGCAACTATGGGCCTTAATATCAATATCTACGGCGTGAATAATACGGTCCAAAGTCAAGATATCTGCGGGAACCTTTAATACATAACCGCCTTTCGCCCCTCTTACACTGTCAACGAGGTCAGCGCGGCGCAATTTGTTGAAAAGTTGCTCAAGGAATGCAGTCGAGATGCCTTGCCTCTCACCAATTTCCGCTAAAGAGGCACGCGCACCCTCACCTTGCGCGGCAAGGTCTGCCATCGCCATTACGGCATATCGTCCTTTCGCGGTAAGTTTCAAAGCAGAATTGGCCCTTTATGAAGGTTTTACGTGCAATCCGTGGCGTGACTTGTTAACAGGCGCTCGAATTATTATTTCAATAGCTATTTACAGGCGGGATGTATGTATCCCGACTAAAATAGTCAAGTTTAGAATATAGCTTTTTGGCAGGGCATTTGCAGCAAAATGTACGCCAAAACAAAGAAAATGTGAGAGTTAATGCCAGAAGTCATTTTTGCCGGTCCCGAAGGTCGCCTAGAGGGCCGTTATCATCCATCAGATGACCCCCAAGCCCCTTGCGCTCTGATTCTTTCGCCCCACCCGAAAGCGGGCGGCCATATGGATCACCGTATACCTGTTGCAATGTATGAAAGTTATAAACGTCGTGGTTTTTCTGTATTACGGTTCAACTTCCGCGGAATTGGCCGTTCAATGGGCGTTTATGATAACGGCCAAGGCGAACTTCAAGATGCGGCTTATGCTCTTGATTGGCTTCAAAGTTTTAATCAAAACGCCCCTTTCTCATGGGTTTCAGGATACTCATTTGGGGCATGGATTGGCATGCAGCTTTTGATGCGACGCCCCGAAGTTGCGGGGTTTATCTCTATGTCGCTGCCGGTAAATACCTATGACTTTGCGTTCCTTGCGCCGTGCCCAGCCTCTGGACTCGTGACCTACGGCTCTGAAGACCCAATCGTACCTGCTGATGATGTTGACCGCGTCGTTGACAAAATCCGCGTTCAAAAAGGACATGTCATCCAAACGCATCGGGTTGAAGGAGCAGACCACTTCTACTCAAACCATTTAGAAGAAGCCCTTGATGTCATTGAAGATTATCTCGATGAAAATTTAGACCCACGATATTCGCCTCCAAGAGAAATGAAATACCTTGAAGGATAAAAATAAACCCCGCCAAAAGCGGGGTTTTTTTATTGGCGTAAGACTGAAACATTGGACTCCATCAAGGAGAGCGATCAAACTTACGAAGCGCTTTCCCGAGGTAAGTATTTTAGCCTTTACTCGTTTAAAATGGCATCAATACGTCTCTGTGCAATTGGGTGGTACCCTGCTCGGGCCTGTGTATATACGTCTTTCGCCCAATCCCCTTTGCCATTTGTATCCAATGCTGCGTATAAACGATAAATAAATTTGCCACGCCCAACTGTCATAAGAAAATTTTCTAAGTCCGCATAAGCTGGCTCATACCCGCCTTTGATGGCTTGCATATACCATGCAAATGCTGTTTCGGCATTTTGTGTGCCAGACAAATCGAATGTACCATCAAGTTGAACATATTGAGCCTGAGAAAGTTCGGGCAATGTATTCAAGAAATGAAGCCACTCATGCGTAGACCAAGCCTGTGTTGTCTCTTGTAAGGCTTCAACATTACCGCCCTCAAACCATGTCTGAGAGGCTTGTTCGACCTGATCAAAGGCATCAGATTGTGGGTTTTTAGCGGTATCAGGCAATCCCCCTTCATAAACCCAAGCATTGATTTCCTCATCTGTTACAGCGTCAGGGAATTTTTCACGTAGGTTTTCATTCAAGTAATTCAAAAAGTCTTCTGTTGTAACGCTTTGAAAGGCGTGTTCTGTGAACCAGCTTTTTAAGAACGGGTCAAAGGCTGCACGACCAAATCTTTCCTCCAAGAAAATCAGGAAATACTGTCCCTTAACATAGGCAACTTGGGTGAAAGCATCATCAGGATGTTCTATGTCTGTTGGCAATTTAAGTTGCGTCAGTTCAGGACGCTTCGCTCCTGCAATATCACGCTTTAAATCACTAAGCGCCAAAGCCTGCTCCATCACAGCACGACGTTCACCATATAAATCTTCCATGACACGGTTTTCAACATAAGAGGTGAAACCTTCATTGAGCCAAGCATCAATCCAGCTCGCATTGGTTACGAGGTTACCAGACCAACTATGTGCGAGTTCATGCGCCACAACATTCGTAAGACTCTTATCACCTGCAATCAAAGTTGGCGTCATAAAGCTAAGCCGTGGATTTTCCATCCCGCCAAAAGGGAAACTTGGCGGCAACACGATCAAATCATACCGCCCCCATTGATATGGCCCATATAGGCGCGCATTGGCTTCCTCCATCAATGGCGTTTCAGAAAACTCTTCAGCGGATGCATCAAGAATATACTCTTCGGCATAAACACCAATATGATCATTAATCGCTTTGAATTTTATATCCCCAACCGCAATGGCAATTAGATAAGAAGGAATAGGTTGCGGCATGTCGAATTTGTATGAACCATCAGCCTCTTGCTCGCCTTGAGAGGCACTCATAAGCGGCCTTAAACCTTCAGGCACTCTTAATGTCGCTGAATAAGTATGGCGGACAGCCGGCGTATCTTGAAGCGGTGCCATAGTTCTAGCGTTTATCGCTTGCGCCTGAGAAAACAAATACGGCTTCTCTTTGCCAGCTGTTTGCACAGGCGATAACCACTGAAGCCCCTCAGCTTCTGGCGACGTCCGGTAAGCAATACGAATTTGGTCAGTTTCTGCTGTTAATGGGATGGTAAGAGCTGTTCCCAAAACAGAATCCGCTGCACCAAGAGTGTAATCAACAGCGCTTTCTACTTTGCCTTCGGCTAGGCGATCTACGCCACCAATCGTAAGATTTTTTGTATCAAGAACAATATTCTCAACAGAGTCATTAATGCGAACAAAATCAATAGTCGCCACACCGTCCAAAGTTTTGACATCAAAATTTACATCAAGGTTTAAATCAACATGCGTAATTTGGATTTCATCATAATTGGCATATGTAAACTTATCATCTTTTTTGGTAATACGTTTTGACATGTCCAGAACAGGCCGTTCGGTTTTCATTTCCTGGGCAGGACTTTTCGCCTTATTTTCAGTTGAATTATTACAGGCCGTCAAAAGCGTTGATGCAGCAAATAAGCTGAATATTACGGGTTTCGTAAAGGACATAAAGGTCTCCAAAATTTGACAAAGCGTATCACAGATAACGAGTGCTTCAAGCCGCAAAAACCCGCATAATGATTTAAGGCTTTACAATTACGCCCCCGGTCATCGGCATTGCGACACCGGTTGTACCTGGAAATGAAATTGGTAAATCTCGTAACTTTCTAACTGCCAAATAGGCAAAGGCTTGAGCCTCAAGGGCATCCCCGTCCCAGCCCACATCTTCGGCCTTTAGGACTTTGCCATTCGTATGCATATCAAGCATACCCATAATAGCGGGATTATGTCGCCCTCCACCGCAAACAACAATTGTCTCTGGATTATATTTTTTCATGTCTCGCGCTATTGCATGGGCACAGAAACTGGCCAAAGTCGCGGCTCCATTTTCAATCGACATATCGCGCATATCTGGCAAAACATCGAAATCATATCGATCTGCCGAACGAGGGATTGGACGCTTGAAGAAGTCACGTTCCAACCAACGATTCACACGGTCTAAATCGACATCTCCTGCCCACGACAAGCGCCCATCTTTATCGTAACTCCCAACACCTTTTAATTCCATCCAGCTATTGAGCGGACCGTTTCCAGGCCCACAATCTGTGGCTATCAATGGCTTTTCACCATCCACTAAAGTTACATTGGAAACGCCTCCAATATTGACGACTGCTACTCGGCCAAACAAATTAGAGTAACGACACAAGGCTTGATGATATATAGGGGCGAGAGGCGCACCCTGACCGCCTGCCCTGACATCATCGCTACGAAAATCATAAACACATGGGATACCGAAGTTCGCAGCTAAGCTTTGACCACTTCCCAGTTGTAGCGTTTGTCCTTTCACACCACCTTGTGGGGGCAAGTGATATACTGTCTGACCATGATACCCTATGACATCAACATCTTCTTTCAAACCAGTATGCTCTTGGAAGAGTTCTTCAATGGCCTGTATATGTTTTGCATCCGTAAATTCCGACCCAGCTTGCAATGAGTTTGGAGGAGGACCTGAAAACTTCCATTCTAAGGCCGCCTTCACAGCGAGCTTTAACGCGACAATCTCTTCATCAAAATCGAGACAGCCAGATTGCCCAAATGCAAAAACTTCCTCGCCATCCGTTTCAATAACTGCCACGTCAACACCATCCAAGGATGTACCGCTCATCAAGCCTAATGCCGTATAGATTTTCTTTTCCATCACCTTAGCCTTTGACATGATTTGTCTGATTGATAGAAGCCGCAATATTGAATTATTCAAACAGAATGTAACTTTATCATGACTTCCACGCCTACTTACAAATCAGAATTGATGAAAACGCTAACCGAACGCGGTTACCTTTATCAATGTACAGATGAAGTAGCCTTAGACAAGGCTGCAGCCACTTCTGTCGTCACAGGGTATATAGGCTTTGATTGCACAGCGCCGAGCTTGCATGTTGGTTCGCTGGTTCAAATTATGATGTTACGTCATCTACAAAAAACGGGCGGCCGGCCAATTGTTCTCTTAGGCGGTGGCACCACTAAGATTGGCGACCCCTCTATGAAAGATAAGTCCCGTCCAATTTTGACGGACGAGATGATTGAGAAAAACAAACATGGCATCAAACAAGTTTTTTCAAAATTTGTAGATTTTGAGGGTCCCAATGCCGCTATATTAGTCGACAATGCCGATTGGTTGGACAAAATGGGCTATATTGACTTCTTACGCCTTGTCGGCACGCAGTTCACCATCAACCGTATGGTGACTATGGAGACGGCTAAACGTCGTTTAGAAAACGAATTACCTATGACATTTTTAGAGTTCAATTACCCGCTTTTACAGAGCTATGACTTTGTTGAGCTTAACAAGCGATATGGTTGTTCACTACAACTTGGTGGTTCTGATCAATGGGGTAACATTGTTACGGGTGTTGACCTTACGCGCCGCATGGAAGGTGAAGAAGTCTACGGCTTTACTACGCCGCTCATCACGACAGCGTCTGGTGGAAAGATGGGTAAAACCGTAGATGGTGCCGTATGGCTTAATGGCGACCCCGCCATCGGGCCTGAGCACGTACGCAGTCCTTATGAATATTGGCAGTTCTGGCGCAATACCGAAGATGCAGATGTAGGGAAGTTCCTGAAACTTTTCACAGACTTACCTATAGAAGATATTGCAAAGCTAGAAGCTCTTGAAGGCGCTGAAATCAATAAAGCAAAAATCGTATTAGCCAATGAAGCAACGACCCTCTTGCACGGTGAAAAAGCTGCTAAAGATGCCGAATCCACAGCAACAACAACATTTTTGCAGGGCGGAACGGCTGAGGGACTACCATCAGAAGAAGTCACTGAAGGCGCCCTTAATGAAATGGGTATTCTTGCCGCCACTGTTTTTTTGGGACTGGCAGGATCAAATGGAGAGGCACGCCGCCATATCAAGGCAGGAGCGTTAAAAATCAATGATTCCAAAGTCGATAGTCATGAAAGAGTTCTATCCTCAGATGACATTCAGGATGGCGTCGTAAAGATTTCTGTTGGCAAGAAAAAGCATGCCTTATTAAAAGTGGTATAAAACCTTAGCGCCTCTCTTGGATGAGAGGCGCCTCATCTAAATCATCAGTTGTTTCGCTACCCTTTTTCGCGCCCTCAATTTCAGGTAAATCATCTCGCTTTTTTCGAAATATCCCTCGTAGGAAACCCGGGGTCAGTGCAGATAAAGGGTTTACGGCAATTTGGGTCGCCTCAAAAGGACCACTCACAGAATAGTTAAGAGCGAAGACACCCTCTCCTTCTTTGCCCACAAAAATATCGCCGATTAAAGGTATTCCGCCAAGCATTGAGTTTGCGGTATAGGCAGGTACCAACGCTCCGTCCATGTCAACGGTTCGGGTTGTTAGGTTAATTTGCCCCTCACCTGTCATCCCCAAGGCTGGCCCAAAAACCTGAGCATCACGAATAGTTATATCGCCGCCCAAGAGCTGAAAGGGTGCATCAAACCTTTCAAAAGCAAGGCCTTCACCTGAGAGGGTATCGAAGAGACCCGTGAGCGACCCCAAAGAGAGAAGTTGAGCCAAAATTGGCGCTTCCACTAATGTAAAGTCATCGATGACAGCTCGGCCTATATAAGCCCCATCCTCACCTGAAAGCGGTAAAGTTCCTTCAAGTTTGAAAAAACCACCATCCATACCATCAATGTCTAAGAATGCTTTTGCTGCTTTCGAGGCATGGGGTAAAGTCACGTCCACTCTTCGCGTTTTCGCAGATAGGTCGGTTTCCAACAAGACGCTCATCTCCTCGCCCTCATGCTCCCCTATCAAATTGAGTGTTGTTACGGCTTCACCATTATGATCATAGATTAGTTTAGCGTTACTCACTCTATAAAGTGGATCTAAAATGAAGTCCTTGACCTCAGCCTGAAACGCGACGGGTATACTAAAGCTTGAGGTTTGCTGAGAAAGTGAGCGATCAACAACCGCAGAAATATCCAGTTTTTCACCTGTAAATGAAGCTTCGAAGTGGTTCCGGCTCATCGCTGGTTTTAAACTAAACGCGCCGTCAATGATATCTGAAACCATAACACGATCGAGCCTTAAAACATCCAAAGCAGAGGCTTCATTCAGCGACATAGTGCCTGAAATGTTCAATTTTGGGGCTTCCACATTCAGATGGTCAATTCTTATGCCTGTATCGCCGCGCGATAGTAAGGCTTCCACGCTACCAGCCTGCCCCGAAGGCTTATTCCAGTACTCACCAAAGCTCATTTCAGCTAAAGATAAGTCAGCAAAAACTTTTGCTGACGTAATATTTATTCCTGTTCCTTCTGCTTTGACGTCCATCATAATTTCGCCATCGAAAAACTCACGAAAGCCAAACCCAAAGGCTTCATAAACTTTAGAATCCATTGGCCCAGAAATTTGATATCGGGTCGGCGTAGCCCCCTCATCAAAAGTTTCCACTCCTTTGAACTGAGCTCGCCAAGGCCCTATATTTACTGGACCGGTCACACTCAAACCTTCCCTGTCGGCGACCATTGAAACATTTCCATCTTCAAATTGGTGCGGCCCAAATGAAAACGGAGCATTTACGCCGAAAAACTCTCCATTTGCACTATATTGGATTCGGCTTTCATCAAAATATTCGAGCAATGGACGCGATATGGTTAAAGACACCCGCCCAGTACCTTTAATATCTTTTGGGTCGACGCCGTATCGATCTGCATATTGAAACGGTTTTTGATTTATCAGTGCCATCAAGTCAGAAGCCTGTCCTTCACCATTAGCAGTAATGATAATGTCTCCGCCCTTCGGCTTAAGTCGAGGAATGTCCACGCGACTCGGAAGAATTTTAACGGGCCCAATCTGACCACTTTCCAACTCAAATGTGAGGGCATTATCAGCAACTCGTGCCTTCCCATAGGCGCCTGACATGGGTGTCATAGTAGATATATACTGCACAGTGGCGTCACGAACTGTGTATTCCATATCCATTGAGGTTTCCTCCAGCTCCCCTTCTGTACTCAGCCCATACTCAGTTTCAAAAGAAAGAGTATCGACATCACCCTCGAGAATGGAGCGTTCAATCCAACGCCTCGCACCATCAGCAAATTTAACTGGCCAGATTTCTAATAGCTCAGAAGGCAGCAATATCCCGTTTAGCTCACCATCCGCCTTTATAGCTGACAGCTTTCCCTCAGAATTCTGAGAAGCAAAAACTTTCCCAGATATAGAATGGGTAGAACGGTCGATGATATAATCGTCAATCGAAACCGTACGAGAATCAATATCGAGACGCCCAATTAGGCCGACAGCTTTCAATCTAATAGGCGCCTCAAAGATAGGAGTCGGATCTATCCATATTTGATTGAAATTAAGCTCGAATAACGGTGATGAATTGATATTTCCGTCACTAATAGCCCCAAGGTCAGATATTTCACCTTGCCCAGTAAAGATTAAAAGGTCTGAATTAAGATCAAATTTCTCAACTGACATAATTGAGTCGCCCGCGTCCAAACTTGCCGCGGCTTTAAAATCAGAAAAAGCAAATGGCTTTGCATCATTCAGATAGTGTATTTCTCCAGCCTGAACGTGCAAATCAACACTTGCAGAGGTTAAGCCAATCGTGCGCGAAAACACAAAATCTCCTCCCAGCGATACAGGTGCATCAATACGGTTTAGGTCAGTATAACGGCCTTTTTTGGGCCCAAAAACAGATGGACGAACCGCCTCGGCATTAAAGGACACTTCGAAATGTTCGAAATCAGGATCCGTATCGACTTGTAATGCAAGTGGACGATTTTCGGCACTTAATTCATCTAGTAGATCAGCGTTCAATTTGAATTTAACATCATCTTTTTGGCGGTCAAAATTCAAAGAAACATTTTGAAGACTTAAGCTTAAGTCATTGTGTATATTTATATAATAAGCTGAAGCATTTGTCACTTCGACTGAGGTAACACCGTTAAAGTCTAATTCACCACTTTCAGTGCCAACTGCTCTTTGCCCCTCCCATACGGGACCTAACCGCCCCAATGTTTCAGGTGTCCCCAATCCGGCCTTGATGCGACCATCTTCATCCTCAACCCATGTAACGACCCCACCATCTAAGTTAATCTTGCGAGGTATAGTTCTGCCTTTCCGAACCTCATTTAGTGAGAAAAAGCTCTTGAGTTCTGATAAGGATTGAATGGGGGTGCCCTGACTATCCTTAATAAGAATATTACGACCTGTGAACACAATGTCATCTGTCGCCGGATACCAATCCAACTTCATATCAGGAATGTCAACACCCGTACCTGCAACTACATCCGCAAAGAACAATCCAACATTGTTGTTGGCGCCCGAAATATCGACACTTTGTTGGGTCAATAAGAACGACAAACCATAGAGCCAAGCGATAACCACGCCCATGGCCACGGCACCAAATTCGGCAAAAAGACGCCATACCCGATAACAAACTCGTTTACCCCACAGCAAAGCTGTCGACTGGATAGCCGATTTAGCTGGACTGGAAATCAATCCCTCAGAAGTTTCCATGTCAGTAGATGTTGATTTATCATCCATAATTTTACTGGCTCTAACGCCCCCGTTTGAATATGGCTATGGGGACATATGTATTTACCCTGACTTAAATTAGGACATTAGAATGAGCGACTTAAATATTGGTGATAAAGCACCCGACTTTTCCGTTGAAGGGGATGGCGGAAACACTGTCTCGCTATCTGAGTTCAAAGGTAAAAATGTAGTATTATATTTTTATCCCAAAGACGACACGCCAGGATGTACGAAAGAAGCAATCGGCTTTTCAGAAATGAAGTTGGAATTTGACAATGAAGGAGCTATCATTATCGGCGTATCCAAAGACACCGCGGCAAAACATGATAAGTTTATAGCTAAGCACGATTTAAAAGTACGACTCGCGGCTGATACTGAAGGCGATATTGTCGAAAAATATGGCGTCTGGGTAGAAAAGAATATGTATGGTCGCAAATATATGGGGATTGAACGCGCCACATTTTTAATAGACGGCGATCAAAATATTGTAAAAATATGGCGCAAAGTACGTGTGAAAGATCACGTCGCAACCGTCTTAGAGGCCGTAAAATCGCTTTAAATCGATAGACCTCTACTTTTACAACACCGGCCACTTAAAACAATAGACATGAACATTTTCGCGAAAACCGTCGAAATATTACGGCAAAGCTCTCCTATGGAGAAAGCTGAAGCGGCACTCTCTCTTAGAGAGAACTGGTCGCTTATGGACGCCGCACAGCGCGACCAACTTGTAACGAATACGGACCCTATTTCCGTTCCAGATACACCAGGTCGCCCAAATAAACCTGAACTTGTGTCTCCTGGCGACGTCCCTCGTCGACGTCTGGGTAGCGAACAAGGGCGTGCGGCCTTATATCATGCAGTCGCCCACATAGAGTTAAACGCAATTGATTTAGCCGCGGATATGATCGCCCGCTTTTCTACCAATTCAAATATTAGCAAAGAAGAAAGAGCTGACTTCATAGAAGATTGGACTCGCGTCTGCGCCGAAGAAGCTAAGCATTACAAGTTACTATCTGAACGTCTTAAACAAATTGGCTATAATTACGGTGATTTCCTAGCGCATAATGGTTTGTGGGAAGCGGCCCATAACACTCGAAAAGACATTGCCGCTCGACTGGCGATTGCTCCTATGGTTTTGGAGGCTCGCGGCTTAGATGTGACCCCACCTATGATAGAGAAGCTTTCCAGAATGGGCGACCAAGAAGGTGTCGATGTATTACAAGTGATCTATGACGACGAAATTGGTCATGTTAAAATTGGTGCAAAATGGTTTCAAAAGGTCGCCCTGCATCAAAATCAGTCACCACGTCCATATTTTCACACTCTTATCAATGAGTATTTTGCAGGCAAATTAAAACCGCCTTTTAACGTTCAAGCACGCACATTGGCTGGTTTAACGGAGGACTACTACCTCCCTTTAGCCAATTGTTAACATCTGAAAGTGATGACAAGGTAAAATTTAATGAATCAGGACTGTAAAATCGCTTGAACCCTTTAGGCAGTTTATGGTCTAACCTTAAGTAATAGGGATTCAGATAGGATAATATGATAAACGACGTTTTTAAGGACGCCAATCAGCGCATCCTAAAACATTTTCCAGAACGTCAAATTTATCTCCGCTCAGGAGGTGAAGTAAAATACTATGTGTTATCCACTAAAGTACAAATCACCTTTGTTTCTGTATTAGCTGGCATGTCTCTGTGGTGCCTCTATACGATGTTAAATCTCTTCTGGGGCTTTAACCCACTTAGAACACCGAGCCATACTATTAAGGCTGAATCAGCAAAATATGAGCGTCTTCTCGCTGATGAGCGAGCCAAACTATTGAACGCCGAACTTATGCTAAATGAACAAAGGCAAAGTTTCGAAACCATGGCTAAAAGTTTTGAAGAAAAACATTTAGCCATTTCTCAACTCGTAAGCTCCGACCCAACCGCAACTCAACCCATTACGCCTACTCTAAAATACGCTCCGAATCGCGTGTTAATGGCCCCAGCCCTAAGAGATGCCGCTCCACGAACAGCGCGCAAAACCATTACACCAGAAGCTTTTGCTGAAACAGGACTGAGCATTGACCGCTCACTGAACAATCTTGATCAGACGCAAAACAAGATACTCGCCTCCGCTGAATATAAGACGTTAGACCGCATAGAAACAAATCGCGCCATAATCAGAGCCGCCAATATGCAGGTCGACACAGTTTTGGAACAAGGGCCATTTGGTAAAGGCGGTCCTTTCATACCCCTTGATGGAGAAGAAGTGACACTCGTAAGTGGAGAGTTTGGTTCTCGTGTCTCCAGTATTCAAGCACGCTTAGCTGAAGCCGAAGCTCTTGATCGTGCCTTAGCCTCCCTACCACTTGGCCACCCGGTCCAAGACGAAAGCTACAAAACTAGTCGCTATGGCATGCGCCAAGACCCCTTTACTAAACGCCCCACCTTTCATGAAGGGTTAGACTTTGGTGGCCGAAGCTTGGCGCCAATCGTTGCGACAGCGGATGGCGTCGTCTCTTTTGTCGGACGAAATGGCGGTTATGGTCGCGTTGTAGAAATTGACCACGGGCATGGCTTTGTCACTCGCTATGCTCATCTAAAGAAAACCTATGTGAAGCGTGGTCAAGCCGTTAAAAAAGGTGATAAAATAGCAGGTATGGGCTCAACAGGCCGCAGTACAGCTACTCACCTGCATTATGAAATCCATTTTGAGGATCGCGTTTATGATCCAGAAAAATTTCTAAAGGCGGGCCTCTATGTTCAATAAAACTAATAATGCTCCAGTGGTTGACACCGCAAGGAAGAACACACCGCAAATACCTCGTCCAACTAACAGTGCTCCGTCAATTCTCGCGACAAACCTTGTCATAACAGGAGATATTAACACTGATGGGGACGTTCAAATTGATGGACGTGTTGATGGGAACATTAAAGCAGGAAAAGTGACTGTGGGCGAACAGGGCATAATCAACGGTAAGATTATCGCCAATGAGGTTCATGTTCGCGGGAAAGTCACCGGTAAGGTTGATGCAGCCTCAATTGAACTTGCTGAAACAGCAAATGTTCAAGCTGACCTCATACAAGATAAATTAATGATCGCGAATGGCGCCTTCTTTGACGGCAAATGCGCTCGAAAAACTGCGCCTACTTCTTCGGCAAGTGTGAAAAAGCCAACACCAAAACCTTCATCTTAAAGTTATAGTCAAGGGTTAGCATTCTAAACCGCCTCTAATGAAGGCGGTTTTTTATTGGCCAAAACAATGTCTTATGAATCAGAATCAACAGAAACACGGGCTGAGAGTGCAGCAGCCATAAACTCATCAAGTTTACCATCTAAGACTCCAGATGTGTCAGATGTTTCAACACCTGTTCTGAGGTCTTTGACCATCTGGTAAGGCTGAAGGACATAAGATCTAATTTGATGCCCCCAACCAATGTCTGATTTATTATCAGCCTGTGCCTGAGCTGCCTCTTCGCGCTCTTGTAGTTCTTTTTCATAGAGACGCGCCCGAAGCATGTCCCAAGCCTGTGCACGGTTCTTATGCTGACTACGATCATTTTGACACTGCACAACAATTCCTGTGGGTTCATGCGTAATCCGAACAGCCGAGTCTGTTTTATTCACGTGCTGTCCACCTGCCCCTGAAGCCCGATATGTATCGACGCGGCAGTCAGATTCGTTAATGTCAATTTCAATTGTGTCGTCAATTTCAGGATAAACCCACACCGAAGCAAAACTTGTATGGCGCTTTGCTGAACTATCAAATGGTGAAATCCGAACGAGTCTGTGTACGCCAGACTCGGTTTTTAACCATCCAAAAGCATTTTCGCCCTTCACCTTAATAGTCGCAGATTTAATGCCGGCACCATCGCCGTATTCATGCTCAATAACATCAACCTTCATACCGCGAGAATTCGCCCAACGAGAATACATGCGCAAGACCATCTCTGCCCAGTCTTGTGCCTCGGTGCCACCGGCACCAGGATGGATTTCTACGAAACAATCATTCGCGTCCGCTTCACCGGACAAAAGCGCCTCTAGCTCGGCTTTATCGGCTTTAGATTTTACAGCAATTAGAGCCGCCGCAGCCGCGTCTTGCATCTCGGCGTCATCATCCATTTCAGCCAGTTCTGCAAGCTCAACATTATCGGTCAAATCTGTTTGCAGTGATTTGATAGCTTCAAAAGCACTCTCTAAACGAGAGCGTTCCTGCATAAGAGATTGTGCCTTTTGTGGATCGTCCCAAAAACTTGGCGTTTCTGCCAGAGCGTTTAACTCTGCCAGCCTGTGTTCAGAAGGCTCCCAGTCAAAGACGCCTCCTTAGCAGTTCTATGGACTGCTCGATGTCGGTTTTTAATTGGGCAATATCAGCTCGCATAGCAGTGCTTTATACTAGTACAATCCATCGTCAATATCATCGACTTCAGGTTCTTTATTTACGGGTGGCTGAACAGGACTATCAGAAGAAACGGCGCCCCGACGAGGAGCTTCAGGTTCACTATTCGCAGATATGTCACTGTCGGTGTTACTTTCCACACCCTCAATATCAGAGAGCGCTTCTCCTCCGTTGCGACCAGCGGTTTCCTCTTCACTAGCGCGATTGAAATCGCCAGTATCATATTGATAGGCGGAAAGCGTATCACTACCGCTTCCCACACGAATGGAGGATGACAACCCACCAATGCTCGGTTCAGTCCCAGGCTTAAACGCTTCAAGAATGAAATTCGGCGCACCAATATAAGAGGTTTCACCTGTGTCCCGATTAACAGGAGCAAGCGTAACGCCTTCTGGGATTCGGAATGGCACGGGCGATGTTCCTTCAAGTGCTTCGGCCATAAAGTCTTTGAACACAGGAACAGCAGCAGAGCTGCCTGTTTCAAACCCCATCTGCTCAGGCGTATCGACACCAATATAGACTCCTACAACCAAATCTGGTGAGAAGCCCATAAACCATGTATCAATTGAATCGTTTGTAGTACCCGTTTTCCCGCCTAATGGGCGCCCTAGACTACGTATGGCGCCACCAGTACCGTTCTCCACAACTCCTTGCATCATATAAGTCACTTGGTAAGCCGTGACGGGATCAATAACTTGCTCTCGCAAATCAGGAAGCTCAGGGGGTGGCCCACCCATATACTCTTCTTGTTGGCAGGTTTCGCAAACGACATCACCATTTACAAAAATAGTATTTCCTTGTCCATCTTGCACACGGTCAAGAATAGATGGCTCGACAGCCTTCCCTCCATTAATCATCTCAGAATAAGCTGTTGCGAGCCGGATCAAAGTAGTTTCACCTGCACCCAGAGCCCAAGCAAGCTCTGGCTTGGCTTCATCATAGATGCCAAAACGCTCACTTAGGTTCATAATTGGAGCCATACCAATTTCATTAGCAAGCCGGACTGTCATCGCATTTCGCGACTTTTCAATACCAAGGCGTAAAGTACTCAGACCGTAAAATTTACCCGCATTATAGTTAGAGGGTTTATAGAAGCGTTCACACTCATCTTCCTCAACCACATCTTCTAAGCTCTCATCTTCTTGACGGTTCTCTCCCGCCCCGCGCAACTCCAAGGCGCCCAACGCATTTTCTTCGCACTCCACATCTTGGCGTTCAATCACAAAAGGTGCATCAAGAACTTGGGAAGACGGAGTGAAGCCATTTTGCAACGCGGCAGCATAAACAAATGGTTTAAACGCAGAACCTGGCTGGCGAGCCGCTTGCGTAACACGATTAAACTGGCTTTGTTCAAAGCTATACCCCCCAACCAAAGCCAAAACACGGCCCGTATGCGGGTCCATAGCAATGAGACCGCCATTTGCTTTTGGAATTTGGCGTAAATTATAGAGATTACCCTCAACATTCTTTTCAGTTTCAGATTTACGCTGAACCAGAATAATATCGCCAACAGACAACACATCTTTTACAGATCTTGGATTATCACCCACAGCGCCTTTTGGGAGAGCTTTGCCGGCCCATTGAATGTCTTCTAGCTTTAGAATCCCGCGCGTGTCTTCTGTGGTGATCTCTTCTGGTATTTCCTCGCCTTCCGCTACCGTCTCACTAACCTCAGCCGGAGCGAAACCAAGCTCAGCTTGGGATTTTTCTGCTTTAAGAACGATAGCAATTCGCCACGTATCTATGTCTTTGGGACCCTCATAATCTGCCAACCGCTT
The DNA here is from genome assembly GCF_003634015.1 of Litorimonas taeanensis. Lineage (NCBI taxonomy): Bacteria > Pseudomonadati > Pseudomonadota > Alphaproteobacteria > Maricaulales > Robiginitomaculaceae > Litorimonas > Litorimonas taeanensis. Next base: position 631,353 of record NZ_RBII01000001.1, on the reverse strand, counting down.
TTTCCAGTCATCCAGACTGTCCCAAGATGTCAAAGGACCACGATAACCATGCCGGCGATCAAGCATTTCCAAACCACGGCGAAGAGAACGCCGACCATTTAGCTGCATTTTTGTGTCCAACGTGGTTCGAATGGACAATCCGCCAGAGTAAAGTTCCTCATAGCCATAGAGTGAAGAAATTTGCTTTCGCGCCTCCTCAACAAAGTATTCAGCGGCCAAATACTCTTCGCCCTCTAAACGATCAGTGACGATAATATCCGTCGCCTTTGCCGCCTCACCTTCAGCCTCTTCCGCGTAACCGTCCTCAACCATACGATTAATGACATAAGCACGGCGATTAATAGCGCGCTCCTTCTTACGAGGATCAGAAGTTTGATAGTTAGAAGGGGCTTTTGGAAGCACGGCCAAATAAGCCATTTCCTCTAAAGTCAAATCCTTCATTGGTTTACCGAAGTAATTCAATGAGGCCGCCGCGACACCATAAGCCGCTCGCCCAAAATAAATATCATTTAGATAAAGCTCTAAAATCTGATCTTTACTCATCGCCTTTTCAATACGGCCCGCGATAACGACTTCTCGGATTTTCCGATCGATATGACGTTGGTCACCAACAAGGAAGTTTTTCGCCACTTGTTGCGTCAGCGTAGACCCCCCTTCCAAACGCCGGCCATTTATAACGTGACCAATATTAGCCACCATAGCGCGCGCGAAACCTTTTTCATCAAAGCCATTATGCTTATAAAAACGCTGATCTTCTGCTGCGACAAATGCGTGTTGTAACTTTAAGGGGACCGATTCAATTGGTACAAACACACGCGCTTCTGTGCGGAATTCACTTATTAACTTGCCATCACCTGCATGCACACGTGACATGACGGGGGGTTTGTATTCTTTTAGAACTTCAAGGGTGGGTAAATCCTTGGTGGCTCTGATGACATATACAAAGGCAAATACGGCAAAAATAATGCCGAGGACAAATCCGATACCCAACAACCATTTTGAAATACGCCAAATTTTACGCCAGTTAATCGCTTTCTTATTCTTTGAAAGCGGTTGTTTTTGACTGCGTTCTACGGATATGTCTTCTGGTGACGTCATTTAAGCCCATTACGTTTAGGAATCAGCTTTTATCTACGCATAAATTGCGGCCAGAGTAAGACTTAAAAACACACGAACCCGCTTGAAAGGCGAAAAGAGGTTATTTTTGCTCTTGAGAAAAATATTGATCAATAGAACGTACCACTGAACGCATGAGTTTTTCACGATGAGAGGCTTTGTTCAGCAATTTCTCATCCTGAGCATTTGATAGAAACCCTAGCTCAAGCAAGACAGCTGGCACGTCAGGCGCTAACAAAACAAAATAACCTGCCCGCCTATGAGAGTTACCAACAAGCGTCGTTGTTTTCTCTAATTCAGCAATCAATAAATTGGCAAATTGTTCTGACTGGCTTTCTGTTTTGCGCTGAGCCAAGTCTACTAAAATATCTCCGACTGGATCAGATTGTTTCGACAAGTCTACATCCATAATCCAATTTTGAGAGTTACTCACTAATCTCTTAGATCGGTTTTTAGCCCTATCCGCCAAAGTATAAACTGAGGCCCCCTTGGCGCTCTTATTGCCCGCGCTATCGGCGTGAATTGAAATAAAGAGATCAGCCCCGCCCTCACGAGCCAGACGTAAACGCTTTTCATGTTCAAGATAGCTATCGTTGGGCCGCGTCAGAACCACCGTATAACGTCCTGTCTTTTCAAGAAGAGCCTTTAAAGTCGCTGATGCTTTGGTTGTAATATCCTTTTCATGCGTTCCCTTGATACCAATTGCCCCTGGGTCACGTCCCCCGTGACCAGCGTCAATGAAAATCACAGGCTTGCGAGTTGTCTTTTCTGACAAATGTGGCGCAAGTCGTGGATAAGGCACAGAATCAGAAAAATATCTCTGACTTGTATATCTCACGGTTACAGCGGGCTTAGCTGGCGGCGCCACTGTTTTTAGATTCGGTTTCAACCTTGGAACAGCCGTCGGATTCGCAAATGTGGGAGAACTCACTAAAAAAAGCGCCATAATCGCAAAAAAGAAAAGTTTTAGCGGTGCATTCATAAAAGACTTTTGACAAGATTAAGGTGAATAAACTCTTACATTGACTGTTATATAAACCCAAAACCCCTAAATTTACGGGCCAATTACAGGATGTTCAAAAAGATGTCATTCCGATGAATAAGTCTTTGCAAAGACAAAGTTTATCGGGCAAAGACAATCTTAAGATAAAAACGGCACCGACACACATGTCGCAAGGTGCGGCCTCTTTTTTAGGACCTCCCTGTAGCCCCCACTTTATCTGCGCGGACCGTACCTTTTGTACGTTGATTTCGCGGTTTTGAGAGTTTTGATGCACGCATATAAGTTCAATAAGACGCATTCTGGGCCCGATGACCAAAACGGTCAGGCCGGAATGTCTATGCGCGCCTATACACCTTATTTTATTCATCACTTGCAGCCCCCTTTAGCACCTAAAATGTGCGTAATTGCGCGGCGCATCGGAGTTACCCATGTCAAAGAAAATGCTTATCGACGCCTCCCACCCGGAAGAAACGCGCGTCGTCATAGTCGATCACAATCGAGTCGAAGAGCTTGATTTCGAAAGCCGTAACAAGCGGCAATTACGCGGAAATGTCTACCTCGCCCGCGTCACTCGCGTAGAACCCTCCCTACAGGCGGCTTTTATCGAATATGGAGGGAATCGCCACGGCTTCCTCGCCTTTTCGGAAATTCATCCTGATTATTATCAAATCCCCTATGAAGACCGCATAGCGATTCTTGAGGCAGAAGAGGAAGAACACGAGGCCGAAGCCGAAGCTGATTCAGGAGACGATGTACCTTCCGAGGATATCACGGACGAAGACCGTGATGAAAATGTCGACCCAAGCGAAGATGATGCGGCCGATGCTAGTGATGCCGAAGTCGCTGACGAACAAGCCAAAGTAGCGAGCACGCGTCGCAAACGTATGTCACGACGCCGTTATAAAATCCAAGAAGTCATCAAACGCGGTCAAATTCTCTTAGTCCAAGCCGTCAAAGAAGAACGCGGCAATAAAGGCGCGGCAATGACAACTTACTTGTCTCTTGCCGGACGTTACTGCGTTCTTATGCCTAATACGCCGCGAGGTGGTGGCATTTCCCGTAAAATCGCCAATGGTGGAGACCGCAAGCGGCTAAAGGCTGTTATGAGTGAGCTAGAAGTCCCACAAGGCATGGGCGTCATTGTTCGTACCGCTGGCGCCAAACGCACTAAAGCTGAGATAAAACGTGATTATGAATATTTGTCACGCCTCTGGGGGGATATTCGAGAAACGACTTTGAAGTCCATTGCCCCTGCCCTCATTCACGAAGAGGGCAATCTTGTGAAACGCTCCATTCGTGACCTTTACAATAAAGATATCGATGAGGTCTTAGTTGAAGGCGATGACGCCTATAAAACAGCCAAATCTTTCATTAAAATGCTGATGCCGAGTCACGCAAAGTTTGTAAAACCGTATAAAGACAGCATTCCACTATTCCTTCGCTATGGCGTAGAGCGCCAAATCGAAAATAGCTTGTCACCTTTGGTACAGCTTAAATCAGGTGGTTACCTTGTAATTCATCCGACCGAAGCACTCGTTTCTGTGGATGTAAACTCAGGACGTTCAACCAAGGAACGCAATGTTGAACGCACAGCTTTGAAAACCAATATCGAAGCCGCGGAAGAAGTTGCCCGCCAAATGCGTCTTCGCGACCTCGCGGGGCTTATCGTCATTGATTTCATTGACATGGATGAACACAAAAACAACCGGGCCGTAGAACGTAAAATGAAAGAAGCGCTCACCCAAGACCGCGCTCGTATTCAGACAAGTCGTATTTCTCAGTTCGGCCTTATGGAAATTTCCCGGCAGCGGCGCCGTCGCAGCCTTTTAGAAGGCTCAACGACGAGCTGCCCACATTGTACAGGCGTTGGTCGTAAACGTACTGTTGAAAGCAGCGCTCTCGCCGCCATTCGCGCTGTCGAAGAGACCGCTGTCAGAGGTGAAGCTGAACGTATTCGTTTAAAGGTTTCACCAGATGTGGCCTTCTATCTTATAAACGAAAAGCGTAACTTGCTTACCCTTGTTGACCAAAATGCTGGGGTCTTCACAGAAGTAGCCGCGGAAGAAGATCTCATTCGTCCCCATTATGAAATCGAAATACTTGAGAAGAAAACACGTAAAGGGCCTGACCCGTTAGACGAGATTGAAAAGGAATTTCGTCGTCAGCGTCAAATCGCACAAAACGCAAAGAAGAAGCCTGTGCGAAAAGATGATGAGGATGAAGAAGCGGAGGACTCAGATTCAGAAGTTTCCGTGAAAGATAATAATGACAACTCTGAAACAGAGCGCCCGAATAAACGTCGTGGTCGTCGTGGTCGTCGTGGTGGCCGTGGTCGGTCTCGAAATCGCGATGAAAACTCTGCTGATTCTGATAACTCGTCTGAAACAAGCGATGAGGTTTCAGCGACTGAGAACAAGGATAACGATTCTAAATCTGAAACTGAAACAGAAGCGAAACCTAAATCACGCCGCCACCGTACACGTAAAGCCCCAAGTCGGGACAGACAAGAAAGTACAGCAAGCACAACAGAAACAGATAATTCTCAGGGACCCGACAGTGATGCCGATGTTAAGTCCGATGAAAAATCTGACGGCCCGTCTAAATCACGCTCTACTCGGCGGCGAGCGGCTCCTAGCAAACGGAAAAAAGTTGAACCTGTTGAAGCGAGTGAACCCACCACTTCATCTACTGAAGTAGAAACCAAGGCTGAGACAGAAAAGACTGAAACGCCAAAACGTCCTGTAAAAGGCACACGTAGGAAAGCCCCAACCCGAAAAGCTGTAGAAACAGCTACCGAGACGGATGAGAAGCCAAAGCGGAAACGTCGAGCACCAGCCAAAAAAGCGAAACAAGAACCGACAGAATCTGTCGCGGCTGACAAAACTGTAGGACAAAAACCTACGTCAAGCCGTCGCCGTAAAGCCCCTGCAAAGCCGGTCAGCTCTCCTTCTGCCGAAGTCGAATTGGAAAAGCCCAAACCCCCGGCACGTCGTAGGGCAGCGCCTAAAAAAGCGGCTACAAAGCCAGCTGAAACCACGGTAGATAAAACGACTGCAGAAACTGAGGCTAATGTTAAGCCAAAACGCACTCGTAAGGCTCCGGCCTCAAAACCCGCAGCGAAGAGTACGGCCACTAAAAAGGCGCCAGCCAAACGCAAAGCCCCTGTCAAAGCGGTGACTAAAGCTGAGGGAGGCGAGGATGAGAAACCTAAACCTACCAGACGGCGAGCTGCGCCAAAAAAAACTGAGACTCCCAGTCCGGTAAATGCTGACTCAGGTGACGAGGCTTCAAAACCCACACGCCGGAGACGCGCTCCTGCCAAGAAACCTGCCACTGAAGAGACTTCATCTTCCATATCGCCAATTAAGTCAGAAAAGCCTGCGCCTAGCCCTGAACCTAAAGCTTCAGAGCCTGTTGCTACAGATGCTAAATCTGCAGAAAAACCCGCTAAGAAAAAACGGGGTTGGTGGGATTTACGTAAACCCTAATAGTCATGAGCGCAGTATAAGTTTATTCTGCGCTCACTGCTTTGTTACGCCCGCGTAACTTGACGGAATGATATAGCTTTGGGATTGTCAGTATTGAACTATTAGGACTTTTCTGTGCTTAAAAAATATACACTTCGCAGTTTAGCTGTCAGCATGCTGGCTTTAGGTATTTCCGCAGTATCAGTTTTGCCTGCTCAGGCGCAATCCCTCTTGCGTGATACCGAGATTGAGGAAACCCTAGAAGAATTCACAGTGCCAATCTTACGAGCCTCTGGCTTGTCGCCACAATCTGTTGATATTTATTTGGTCAATGACCCTTCGCTCAACGCATTTGTAACCCGTGGACAAAACATCTTCCTGCATAGCGGTCTCATCCTAGAGGCAGACATTCCCAATGAGTTAAAGGGCGTTATTGCCCATGAAGCCGGACACATAGTTGGCGGCCATATTGTGCGGTCTGATTATGGTAATAGAAGCGCCTATGGCTCAATGCTGATTGCCGCAGGTCTGGGCCTCGCCGCGATTTTAGCCGGTGAGACCTCTGCTGGGGCTTTAATCCTTGGGGGTTCCACGCAATTTGGTAGCCTAGAGGCGCTGTCATATTCACGGGTAAATGAATCTGCGGCCGACCAATATGCTGTGAATTTTCTAGACCGCACGGGTCAATCAAGCGAAGGGTTAATCGCCTTTTTCGAAAAGTTTCGAGCGCAAGAAGTCTTATCACAAGCCCGCCGCTATCCCTATTTTCGTAGCCACCCCCTCTCATCCAACCGCATTGATGCACTTCGCGAACGCACCGCAGAAAGCCCATATGTTGATGTAAAAGATTCGACCGAAGAATTACATAAACATGAAATGATGAAAGCGAAACTAAGAGGCTTTCTAGAAGGCCCACAGCTTGTTTTTTCTCGATACCCATTATCGGATCAAAGCCAATATGCACGATATGCTCGCTCTGTTGCTCACTACCGCGCCGCAGATCTAAGAAATGCGATTAAGGAGCTGGACTCTCTAATTGATGAGGAACCAAACAATCCGTATTTCCATGAACTTAAGGCTCAAATCTTATATGAAAGCGGTCAACGCGAGAGCGCCATCCCTCCTGCTCGGAAAGCTTTAGAACTCAAACCCGACGCACCGCTTTTGAAAATGGCTTTAGCGCAATCTCTTATAGAAACTCAGGACGCAGGACTTGTCGAAGAGGCCGTGACGCTTGTGAAATCAGCCCTGCAAACAGAACCGGACAACAGTTTTGCGTGGTACATTCTGTCCACGGCATATGGTCACCAAGGCAAAGAAGCATTAGCTAAATATGCGAGCGCCGAACGCTTTTACGCGCTTGGCGATATTCAACGAGCCCGCTCTTTTGCGCAACGCGCTCAAGAGGACCTTCCTCGAAATGAACCCCAATGGCGGCGCGCGTCAGACATTGTGGTTGTAGCAGACGCACAACTAGCCAAGAGTAAAAACAAACGGCGTAGTCCTAAGCCATTTAGTGTAACAGCATCACAAAGCAGTGATTGGTGATAAAATAAAAGACTTATTTAGCTTTCATTGATATGGCTTGAAAGATTTCCAGAGATATATCTTTTGAGGCTGACGATTTATGAAACATTTTTTCACAACCCTTTCCGCCATTGCACTTGCAACCTCTATGAGTGCTTGCGCAGAGGCTGGTCCTAAATCAGCATCGAATCTAGACCGTTCTGACATTGAAAATATTGTAAAAGAGTATTTATTAGAAAACCCTGAAATTATCAGGGAAGCCTTAATTGAACTTGAAAATCGCAATGACGCGGAAGACATGAGCGCGGCGATGAAGGTCGTCTCTTCACAAATTTACAACGATCCTCGCGATGTCGTTATTGGCCCCAAAGATGCTAAAGTCACCGTTGTAGAGTTTTTTGATTACAATTGCGGATATTGCAAAAGATCTACTTCTTGGGTCGAAGGCATCATAAAAGACCACCCTAATGATGTACGTGTCATCTTTAAAGAATTACCTGTCCTCGACCGCGGACGACAAGGTACATCGAGAGAAGCTGCTAAAGCAGCGCTAGCCGCCGCCAGACAAGGAAAATACCTTGAAGTGCACGTAGCCCTGATGAATGAGCGCTCTCTCAGTGAAAGTCGCATTCGCAACATTGTTGAAAAAGCTGGCCTTGATATGGATAAGTTTGATGCAGATAGAAAAGATGTCGCCTTAGAACAACATATCGATGATACTTATAAACTATCAAACCGCATCCCAGCGCTAACAGGAACACCGTTTTTCTTTGTAAATGACGACTATGTTTCCGGCGCTAACGTCCCAAAATTAGAAACACTCGTAAGCTCAGCTCTGAAAGGCTAAGGTTTTCCATAGTTTTGGTACAAATATTAAGCTGAACCACAAAAGAACAAATCATAAACATTATTGACTTCTCCACGCAATCTCTTAACAAGAGCAACCGTAGGAGATTTATGATTTGCCCAAACCTTCAACACAATTTGTCTGCCAATCATGTGGCACTGTTCACGGAAAATGGGCTGGCCGCTGCGATGCCTGTGGCGAATGGAATACACTTGTCGAAGAAATAACGGCTCAAAATGAACGTCCTGCCCATAAGCGCCGCAAAGGCAGGACTTTAGACTTTGTCGATTTAGGCGGGGAGAGCCAAGATGTCCCTCGGTTAAAAACAGGTATCGAGGAGTTAGACCGCGTAACCGGTGGTGGCTTGGTTGCAGGCTCGGCCCTCTTAGTTGGCGGAGACCCAGGCATTGGCAAGTCAACTTTGCTATTACAGGCCGTTGGACGCTTAGCTAAAAATGGGATTAAAACAGCCTATGTTTCAGGCGAAGAAAGTGTTGGTCAAGTGCGTCGCCGCGCCAAAAGATTAGGTCTTGCCGACAACCCTGTATCACTCGCTGCCGAAACATCTCTTGGGCCCATTATAGATGGATTGATGGCTGAAAAACCAGATGTTGTGATTATCGATTCCATTCAAACCCTCTGGTCAGATCAACTCGGCGCGGCCCCGGGTACAGTGGCGCAAGTTAGGGCCTGCGCGCAAGAACTCACCCGCTTTGCCAAAAAGCGCGGTACATGTGTTATTCTTGTTGGCCACGTAACAAAAGACGGGCAGATCGCAGGCCCTCGAGTAGTAGAACACATGGTGGATGCTGTCCTCTATTTCGAAGGTGATCGCGCACACCAATTTCGTATTCTCAGGGCCCATAAAAATCGTTTCGGCCCTACTGATGAAATCGGGGTTTTTGAAATGCGCGAGAGCGGCTTATCTGAAGTCCCGAACCCATCCGCTCTTTTTTTAGACGGCCGCGGAGATCTGTCGAGTGGGGCTGCTGTCTTTGCTGGGCTTGAAGGCTCACGCCCTGTCCTTACTGAAATTCAAGCCCTTGTTGCGCCAGCGGCTTTTGGCACGCCGCGCAGGGCTGTTGTTGGCTGGGACAATGGGCGCCTAGCGATGGTCCTTGCCGTATTGGAAGCGCGGTGCGGCGTAAGCTTTGCCGGCAAAGATGTTTACCTCAATGTAGCGGGTGGACTACGAATCAATGAACCCGCGGCTGATCTAGCCGTGGCTGCAGCGTTAGTCTCCTCAGCTTTTGATATGCCCCTCCCTGTTGATACTGTTGTCTTTGGAGAAATTAGCTTGTCAGGAGATGTACGGGCAGTTGGGCGGTCGGACGCACGCCTTAAAGAAGCCGCTAAGCTCGGTTTTAAACGCGCAATCGCACCCCGCCCTCTAAAAAGAAAAGACGGATCACCCGAACATAAAAATGATTCATCACCCTTACCGATTATTGCAATCAAAGCTTTGCCCGACCTCGTTCGGCGTGTAGAAGCGAGTGCAGAAGCAGGTCCAGACTGGGAAAGTAATTGGGCCGCATAGTAAAAGGGTAAAACCACGCAATGACTATTGGCTCGATTACCTTCAATGGATTTGATGTTGTTGTTCTCCTGATTCTATTAATTTCGCTTATCATAGCCATACAGAGAGGGTTTCTTAGAGAAGTTCTTTCTCTTCTAGCCCTTTTCATCGCGGGTATAATTGCTCTTTTCGTCTGGGGTCGATTTCGATATGCGGCCCAGAATTTCATTTCACCGTCATGGCTTGCAGACATTGCACTTGGCGTTGGCACCTTCGCTCTCATTTACTTGCTCGGAATATTTATTCTAACAAAGGTGTTCGGAAAGCTAGAGGCGCCCTCCACAAAAATTCTTAACCGTGCCTTAGGTGCAGCATTTGGCGTGTTTCGGGGTTTAATTCTAGCGTCTTTAGGCGTTTTGGTTTTGACCGCTAGCTATCGGGCAAGTGAAGATGCGCAAGATTTCCGTGAATTGATAGAAAGCAATCAAGAGAATCTGCCGCCTGACTTCATTGAAAAAATGCCATATTCTATGCGACAGCAAATGGAAGCAGAACCCAAAGAGTTGCCACAATATCTTCAAAATTCTACTTTCTACCCTTTACTTGACCGCATTGGTGGTGTGATACGCGCTTTACCCTTTGCTAAAATGCGTTCATATGCAGAACGCATTCAAGACGGCGATATTGATGGCATTAGTCGGGAGATTATAAAATGACCGAAGCCTCCTCTCCTCATCCAGACTCAGATGATTTCATGTTTGATCCGAATGAGGATAAAATCCGCGAAGAATGTGGTGTTTTCGGTATTTTCGGCATGGATAATGCCGCCTCACTTACTGCCCTTGGCTTACATGCGCTTCAACATCGTGGGCAAGAAGCCTGCGGCATAGCGAGCTTTGATGGCGCAAAATTTCATTCTGAACGCCATCTTGGTCTTGTTGGAGACAATTTTACAGGGGCTGATCCATCAGAACGCCTCCCCGGCCACATCTCTATTGGACATAATCGTTATTCAACGGCAGGACAAACCGTCCTTCGAAATGTGCAGCCTCTCTTTTCAGAGCTTCATATGGGCGGGTTTGCCCTTGCTCATAACGGCCACATAACAAACGCCTATACCATACGAGAACAACTCGTTGAAAAAGGCGCGTTGTTCCAATCCACATCCGACACAGAGGTCGTTATTCACCTCATTGCGCGCGCCAAAAAGGGTGAATTTATAGACCGTTTTGTCAATGCTATTCGTCAAGTAGATGGTGGATATGCATTTATTGGCATGACCAAAGACATGCTACTTGGCGCAAGAGACCGTTTTGGAATACGCCCTCTTTTAATTGGGCGCTTAGGCGATAGCTATATCTTAGCCTCTGAAACCTGCGCCTTTGATATGATTGGAGCCACTTTCATCCGCGAAGTCGAAGCGGGCGAAGTTGTTGTCATAAATGCGGATGGCATCCGATCATTCACGGCATTCCCGAATGCCAAATCCCGTCCCTGTATATTTGAGTTCGTTTACTTTGCGCGTCCAGATTCAATCGTAAGCGGTAAGAGCGTTTATGAAGTTCGCAAACGCATGGGCCATAGATTAGCGCAAGAAACACCCGCAGATGTAGATGTTATTATTCCCGTACCAGATAGCGGCGTTCCAGCTGCGCTTGGTTTCGCTCAAGAGACAGGCGTGCCTTTTGAACTGGGCATTATTCGAAACCATTATGTAGGACGTACATTTATCCAACCTACACAACAAATTCGCGATATGGGCGTTCGACTTAAACATTCCGCCAATCGCTCCATGATTGAAGGCAAGCGTGTCTTACTCGTAGATGACTCTATCGTTCGCGGTACAACCTCAACAAAAATCGTACGAATGATTAAAGCTGCAGGCGCTAAAGAAGTTCACTTCCGCTCTGCTTCGCCGCCAATCAAACATCCAGATCATTATGGAATCGATATGCCCTCTAAGGACAAATTGATTGCTGCGAATTATGACTTAAAAGCGATGACCGAAATGCTCGAAGTCGATAGTTTGGGATTCCTGTCAGTTGAAGGCTTATATTGGGCGATGGGCGAAACGGAACGTCTAGCCGACGAGCCACAATTTACAGATCATTGCTTCACAGGTGACTACCCAACACCTCTGATTGACCGAGACAGAGATGCCTCGGGCGTCAGCAAGCAACTCTCTTTTCTCGTCGAAGTCGCATAAGGTCTATCATGTCTAAAGCTCTCAATGGCCGCGTCACCCTCGTGACGGGGGCGTCGCGCGGTATTGGTTATGCAGCAAGCTTAGCGTTAGCTGAAGCTGGGTCCGATATCATAGCCCTCGCCCGCACTCAGGGCGGGCTCGAGGCTCTTGATGATGCGATTAAAGAGAAAGGGCAAAGCTGCACAATCGTTCCCATGGATTTAAATCAAGCCGAAGGTATCGACCGGTTAGGTGCTATTATTAATGAACGATGGGGCAAGTTGGACGGGTTGCTCGCAAATGCTGGGATGCTTGGAGACATTACGCCCATCCCTCACCTTGAACCTAAAACATGGGACAAGCTTGTATCCGTAAACCTAACAGCAAATTATCGTCTCATTCGTTCACTAGACCCCTTGCTACGCGCCTCTGATGCAGGACGAGCCCTATTCCTTACATCAGGCGTTGCAAACTCACGCCGCGCCTATTGGGGCGCTTATGCAGCGACAAAAGCTGGTTTAGAAGCCCTGGTACAATGTTATGCTAAAGAGACAGAGGTCACCAACCTAAAGGTCAATCTTCTTAACCCAGGTGCCACCCGTACAGCAATGCGGGCAAAGGCAATGCCCGGCGAGGACCCACAAACCTTGCCGAACCCCTCAGACATCGCGCCCTTGATTGTAAAAATGCTGTCCCCAACATATGCAGAGACAGATCAAATTATAAGTTACCGCGATACTCTCTAGATAACCGTTACGACGGTTAATTCGTCAGAACTATGCGATAGCGGGCCTTACCGCTTTTTAAATGCGCTAACGCATCATTGACGTCTGACATTGGGAAATATTCGACCATGGGCTTGATATTATGGCGTGTGCAGAATTCAAGCATGCGTGCCACCATATCAGGTGAACCAGTATCAGACCCCCCAACAGATTTACCCCCTGAAATAAGTGAAAAAGCAGGAATGCCCATAGGCTTATCAACAGCACCCACTGTAATTAACTGCCCATCCGATCGTAATGTTGCAAGATAACTCGCCCAGTCTAGGTCTACATTGACCGTTGAAATAATGAAGTCAAATTTCCCTCGTAATGCCTTCATCGCGCCTGCATCGCGGCTATTTGCAACATGATGCGCACCCAGTTCTTTAAGCTCTGCTTCTTTGTCCATTGATGAAGTAAAGGCAGTAACTTCGCACCCCCAAGCATGAGCGAATTGTACTGCCAAATGGCCAAGCCCGCCAATGCCAATAACCGCAACACGGTCCGTCGGCTTCAGGCCATAATCCATCATCGGTGCAAATACGGTAATACCCCCACAAAATAGAGGACCAGCAGATTTCGCATCCATTCCATCAGGGAGAGGCACTGCCCAAATGTCCTGTACCTGAATACGGTTGGCAAAACCGCCTTTCGCGGCAATTGTTGACACAGCTGATGTGCAGCGCTGCTGAGACCCTGATAAGCAAGGCGAGCAATGCTGACAAGTTTGAGATGTCCAACCTATGCCGACAGTTTGGCCAACCTCAAGATGCTTGACGGCCTCACCGACTTTACTGATTTTGCCCACAGCTTCATGACCCGGCACCAGTGGATATTGACTTGCACCCCAGTCGTTATTGACCATAGACAAATCTGAGTGACAGAGCCCGCACGCAGAAATTTCGACCTCAACATGGTTCGCCGGTAACGCCCCTGGGTTATAGGTATAGGGCTCTAATCTTCCGCCGGCTTCCATAGCGGCATAGGCTTGTATATCTGACATTCTCTCTCCTAGTTTTTATGTCCAATCTGTGGAGTCAAATACGAACAGACTCTCAATTGGTTCCCCTAGGACATGGGCAATGCGGAAGGCTAATTCAAGCGACGGAGCGTATCTTTCGGCCTCGACTGCAATTATCGTTTGTCGTGTCGCTCCAACACGTTTGGCAAGCTCTACTTGGGAAAGCCCTTCAAGCAAACGCGTGCGTTTTACATGATTGGTAATTTTAGTTTTTTTACCCCCCATGATTACGATCTATACCCCCAAAGAATCACAGCATGCCGATATAAATCGGCGAGATAACTTACGCCGCAAAGTGCAAAGACCATCTCCACCGGCTCTATAACGGAAATAGCACCATGATAGTCTGACCCAACAATATATTGAAGGATAAGCGTAACGACGATAATGCCTAAGCCAATCTGCAGGCCACGATATCCTGCATGACTGCCTCTACGAGCGATATCTATGTCACGCTCGTCTTTTTGAAACTCAGCTTTGCGCTTGCGCAGTTCAAACGCAATGGCAATTCCCGTATGCACAATAATCGTGATAATAATAAATTGAATGAAAAATACGCCTAATTCAGAGGGAGTAAACGCTTTAGGCGTCAAACCAAAATTCCCCGTCATATGTTTCCAAAACCAAATGAATACAGCTCCATCTGCCAAAAGGGTAATCCAACTCTGCCGTTGTGGCTCACTCATATCCTCGATTTTTGTCATTGCGCCTCTCCCGGTGTGTAAAGTATGTTTTACATACAGAAGCCAAGCATCGATGTAAAGTATTTTTGACATAAAGAAATAACGCTATGGCTTTACCACAACGTCAAAAACCTAAAGAAGAAAAGTTTAAAGGGGGCTTCGGACCAAATTACGTGGCAAACGGAATACTAATTACTCTTTCAAACCCGCTTTGAAATATAATGACCCTGTGTACACTGAGAGCAACGCGGCAAGCCACAAACAAGCCAGTCCTAATTTCTGAGCTATGAGAACAATATCAGGAATAACACTATCAATCGGTAGGTAGCTTTTACTGATTATCCATACCAATAAAATCGCTATTGCTAACATTTCAAACGCTGTTTTCCATTTCGCGAGTTTTGTTGGTGGCATGACTCGCCCCGTTAAAGCAGCATGTTCACGTACACCAGAAACCAAAATGTCCCGAAAGATAATAGCCAAAGCTGGTATCAAAAACCATGGGTTACCAAGAGAAACAATACAGAAGGCAATTAAACACCCCGCCACCAACAGTTTATCAGCTATCGGGTCAATCATACGCCCAAAACCGCTTACCACCCTCCATTTTCTGGCGAGATAACCGTCCAAGAAATCAGTCAAAGCCGCTAGTGCAAACAATCCTAATAGGACCCAAGCTCGTCCAAAAAACAATTCCCATTTAAAGGCAAGTGATAGGATCCCAGCAATAAAAAGGGGTACGCTTAGGATCCGAATGACCGTCAGAGCATTCGGCACCCAATACAGCTTGTGACGCTCGGAATTCGGCGATTGTGTGGCAGTGTTCATTCAGACTCACCTTGACTTAACACGCCCACTCTACGGGGTGTCTTGAGAATATTTATCGCTGATATTACCGATAAAAGCGCCGCCACCCATAACACCGCCTGTCCTGTGCCCCAAACCCATGGGGATGCAGCATTAAAGACGTCCATAGCGTTATCCGCCCCTGCTCTATATTTATCGATGGCCTGTGTCAGCCATGGCGAAGCGACTAAGATGCAAACCGCTAACATAGACAGGCCTGATTTCGCATTTCCTAGCTTACTATCATTCCAGCCAAGACGGGATATTTCAAAGCCTCTTGTCAGGCCAATTACAATTTCTCTTATTATGATTATGCCTGCTGGAAGCGCAAAAGGCCAAGCTAATATCCCCTCTTGGTAGATAACAACCAATAAGGCGATAAGAGTGCCGACCACCAGCGTTGTATCGGCTGCGTCATCCACCCATCCGAATTTACGATTCACAGACCGAGATGACCCTCCAAAATAATCATCAAAAATATCCGTTAGCGCCGCTATGATGAACAAAACAGATATCAAAACGGCCATCTTTGTCTCGGGCCAATAAAAATAAATTAACGCCATAATCACAGGCGTGGTCAAAAGACGAATAAGGGTTAAGCCATCAGCAAATGCGCCGCCGGCCTGTTTTGGCGTTATCATTTCTTCTTGCGGCATTTATCCCTCCTAACTTTTCCCTGCTGTCTTATAACACTAATGAAGCGCTTTACCTATCATGGAAATAATCATGAATGAGATGCGCCATTTTCAGGCTTATCCCCTCGACATGCGCCATCTCTTCGACCGATGCGCTTTTCACAGCTTTGGCCGAACCAAAATGCGCGAGCAAGGCTTTTTTGCGACTAGGCCCAATTCCAGAAATTCCATCAAGCGGGTTTTTACGAATGTCTTTTTTCCGTCGGGCCCGATGGGTTCCAATGGCGAACCTATGCGCCTCATCGCGCAGACGTTGAAGATAATATAGAGCGGGCGTTCGCGGCGGCAGGGTAAATTCGGGACTGTTATTCATAAAAAATGTTTCTCGCCCCGCGTTTCTGTCTGGGCCTTTCGCAATCGCCACCAATGTCGTGCGTTCTAATACACCAAGTTCGTCAAGGGTTTCAGTCACAACCGACAACTGTCCTTTGCCGCCATCAATCAAGACAAGATCTGGCCATTCTAGACTTTTATCCTTCGCAAGACGTGAAAAGCGTCGTCGGAAAACTTCGCGCATCATCGCGTAGTCATCGCCTGGGGCCGTCTCTTTATCTTTAATGTTAAAGCTCCGATAATCGCGCTTTTGAAACCCTGAGGGGCCCGCGACGATAAAAGCTCCAATAGCATTTGTTCCTTGAATATGACTATTATCATAAACCTCAATCCGTTCGGGAGGCGCCTCTAATCCGAAAATCTCTTGAAGCTCATCAAGGAGTTTCGCTTGTGACGCTGTTTCAGCCAATTTACGAGCTAAAGCCTCATGCGCATTATTTACAGCATGGCGAATAAGTTTTTTCTTCTCTCCGCGTTCAGGCTTTAGAACCTCGATACGCCGCCCTGACTGTGCTGACAGCGCATCTTCGACCAGATTTAGATTCGGTAGAGATTCGCTAACAAAGATCTGTTTAGGGATAGGTTTATTACTATAAAATTGCGCAATGAACGCTTGTAGGACTTCCCCAGATGTTTCGTCTTTCCCGTGACGTGGAAAATGGGAACTATTCCCCCAATTCTGCCCTGCCCTGAAAAAGAAGACCTGAATACAAGTTTGCCCTCCGCCTGTATAAAGACCAATGACGTCTCCATCTGAGAAAGTCATTGGGTTAAGCCCCCCCGAAGATGCCGTCACTTGCGCCATAGCTTGAATACGGTCACGTAACTCGGCGGCTTTTTCATAGTGTAAATGTTGTGCAGCTTCATTCATTTGCCCCGTAAGGCGTTTACGGAGGGAATCAGATTTTCCTTTCAAAAACTCTTCCGCTTCTTGAATTCGCTCATCATAATCTTGGATTGATATTTCACCCGTACAAGGCGCAGAACAGCGCTTGATCTGATATTGCAGACATGGCCGTGTCCGTGTCTCATAAATACTATCTGTACAATTTCTTAAACGGAACGCCCTTTGCAACGTATCCAAAGTTCTGTTGACCGCTACTGCACTTGCAAAAGGGCCATAATAATCACCTTTAATATTCCTAGCCCCACGGTGCTTATTCACTTGAGCAGCTTCATGGTCTTTGCGGACTAATATATATGGAAAACTTTTGTCATCACGCAGCAAGATATTATAGCGAGGCTTTAATCGCTTAATAAGTGTGGCCTCTAACAAGAGAGCTTCAGTTTCTGACGCGCAAACAACAAACTCCATTTGTGTTGTAGCACTAATCATACGGCGAATGCGGGTCGAATGACGATCGTATTTGGTATAAGCTGTTACGCGCTTCTTTAGGTCCTTTGCCTTCCCGACATAGAGTACAGTGCCGTGTTCATCCATCATCCGGTAGACACCCGGTTTAGACGGTAGGCGTTTCACGTAATCCGCAATACGTTTCACGCCAACGAGTGTAGGCGCTTTTTCGCTTGGTGCATTTTCTGGTGTGGGTGATTCCGTCTCGGACATAAGCCTTAATTAGGCATTGTCGCCATAGACTGCAAATTTCTCAAGCACGGAAAGCTCAATTCTTTCCAAAGCTATTTGGTGTGTCGACTCTAGAAAAACATTTGGAGCCTTTCCTGCAACGTAGGCCTCGCGCCAGCGCTCTAAGCACAGGCACCATCTATCCCCAGCTTTGAGTCCAGGAAAGTTGAATTGCGGCATAGGAGTCGACAAGTCATTTCCGTGTGCTTTGGAAAACGCCAGAAAGTCATCCGTCATTAAAACACATATGATATGCCGACCTCGATCTTTTGGTCCTGTTTCGCAGCAACCATTGCGAAAAAAACCAGTCATTGGAGAAACTGAACACGGTTCAAGCGGCATCCCTAACACATTAAGGTTAGCGGATATTTCTGAATCTTCGCTATAGGGTTGATTGGTCGTCATTATCGACGCCGCAATATCTCAACGCCCGCAGCTTCAGCTTTTAACAGTGCCTGCGGCTTGGATATACGGACAGCACAGCTCAATACTCTTGAGTCATAGCTTAAAGCCCAATCAGCAATACGTTCTGCGAGCGTTTCAACCAGCTGTACATGAGCCTCTAATGCGAGGGCTTCTGCCTTTTCAGCGACCACACTATAATCCAAAGTTTCATGCAAGCGATCTTCGGTTGGCGCAGACATACCGCTCATATCCAATTCAACATCCACAATAATCGGCTGAGATTCTTCGTGTTCATGCGGGTGAACACCAATAGAAGCCTGAATCAGTAAGCCCCGCACAAATATTCGTGTCGTCGGCTCTAAGGCTTGCTTATCTTTCAATCGGCGAAGAATAGACGTTCGTGTCAAGATTATTGTCCTTTATCCAGCTTTATATCAGGCGTTTCCCAGCGTAAATGCTGCCCACTATCCACGGCCAAAAACTGCCCGGTGACCGATGTCGCCGACAAAAGATATGACACTGCCTGTAAAAGACTTTCTGGTGGAGAACCGCGCCCTAATAAAGTTTGCGAGGCTTCTTCAGCGAACTCTAACTCTGACTGTCCTGTATTTTGCAATACTGGCCCCGGACCAATTGCATTCACGCGTATGTTTGGGGCCAAAGCCTGCGCCATTGTTGTTGTGGCCCAATGTAACCCGGCTTTAGAAAGGCTATATGAAAAAAATTGCGGGTTAGGCTTCAACACACGCTGATCGATGATATTGATTATATTCGATCCGCTTGGGGCTTGCGCCGCAAAATGCTGCGAAAGCAGTATTGGGGCCCTCAGATTAGCCTCCATATGATAATCATATGCTGCACGCGTAAAGGTCTCCGCCCGGTCATCTTGGAAGGTCGAGGCATTATTAATGAGAGCCGTGATTGCCTGCCCTGACTTTGAAGATGCGCGTTCAATCAGAGAATCACATTCTTGTGGAACAGAAAGGTTTGCCTGAATTGTAAGAGCTTTGCCCCCTAAACTTTCTATTTCAGACGCTAGGTCATTTGCCTTTTGCTTGCTCCGAAAATAATGAATAATAACAGTCCAGTCATCCGCCGCTAATCCTTTGGACAGATGCGCCCCAATACGCGCAGCGCCGCCAGTAATCAGAACTGTTTTTGTCATGTCACTGAACTATCAGGCAGGACACAATATCGCGCCCGCTCGCCACACGTCGGGCGGCCAACCTCAACGCAAATAAGTCCCGGAAGTTTTAAAGAAAGACGTTCGAAAATCCACATAGCTATTTGCTCGAGGGCGGGTTGTTCTAAGCCTTCAATATTATTCAAAAGAGAGTGATCTAGAGGCTCAACGACCTCTTTCACAAGTGTTTCGATTTTCCAAAGATCCCGTATCCAACCTTTATCAGACTGAGCATCGCCCCGAACAATAACCTTCCCAGTGAAGGAATGCCCATGAATATGCTTGAAAAGGTCGTTCGCATCTGGATGCCCAAAGTAATGCGCGGCTTCAAATTGGAAGTCTTTTTCTATTTCTAAATAGGCAGCCATATTCAGATACAAGCCGTTATGTCAGGCTTCTAGCGATTGCTAACATATAAAGAACATAGCCAATGGTAAATATAGCGCCTGTCTTTCGGCCGATGGGCTTTCGTGTGAGCACAAAAACCAAAAGCGCAAAAGTCACAACAAGCATAACCCACATATCAAACACAAATAGCTGTCTATCAACTTTGACAGGGCCCGTCATTGCTGCTGCACCCATAACAGCGAAAGAGTTAAAAATATTTGATCCTAAGACGTTACCAATCGCCACTTCGGAATGCCCTCTATAAGATGCGATTACCACTGTCGCAATTTCCGGCAAAGATGTTCCAATAGCTATAATTGTGAGTCCGATAATCGTTTCCGACACACCAAAGGCCAAGGCAATTTTTTGTGCATTCTCGACGATTAACCACCCGCCTAAAACAAGACCCGCAATGCCCGAAACCACCCAGAACAGAGATAACAATGTATTGGTTGGCAGGCCATCTTGCCCTTCATCAATCTCTGCCATCTCTTCAAGTATAGGGTCATGCGCCCCAGACTTTGCGAGAGTGAACATCCATATCAAATATAGGATTATCCCTGTAAACAAAATAGCGCCTTGCCAGAAAACCATTGGATTTCCAATGAAGGCTAAAGCGACTAATAAAACAATAGAGACGAAACAGACAAAGCTGTTACGCGCGACACCGCTAATATTAGTGGGTATCGCCATAATAAGCGCAGGTATGCCCAAGGCCAATAGCACATTCGCTATGTTCGAACCGACGACATTTCCTATCGCTAATTCACCTAGTCCACGCATCGTGGCTTGGACACTCACGACCATTTCCGGAGCCGAAGTACCAAAAGCAACAATCGTTAAACCCACAATGAGCGATGGCACGCCCCAATGACGCGCGAGAGCCGCTGCGCCGCGCACCATGACGTCACCCGCAATGAGTAGAACTACAATTCCGAGGATTAAAAGACCAAACGCTAAAAGCATATAAGGAGAACTCTAGTCGAGGCGTTTAAAGTCGATAAAATTTAAGGCGCCAAAAATAATAAAGACCACAGCAAAAGCAAATAAAGCAGGATCAACAGGAAAACCGAAAATTGAAATTCCAGACTGAATTAGAGAAAACATAAGGACAACCCTTTCATAAACCGCAACTCGCGGAAGTTCACATTTAGCGGCTCTATAACGCTCTTATTTCAAAAGTCCAACTGTGGTATGATGTCTTATCAGAGAAAGATAAGGAGCAATCATGGCTAAAATATTAGGTTTAGGCGGTATTTTCATACGATGCCGCGACGTGAAAGCTTATCGTAATTGGTGGTCCGAAGTTATGGGCCTAGATATGAGCGATTGGGGAACATTCGAATGGGAAGATATCAAGACGTCACGGTCCATGTTCAGCCCCTTTTCAGACGACAGCGATTACTTTTCTCCTTCCGAGCATCGCGTGATGATAAATCTCCAAGTCGAAGATGTGCACGAGCTGATTGAACGCGCCCGCTCTGGTGGTGCTGACATCATTGGTGAAATAGATGTCAATGAATATGGAACTTTTGGTTGGTTTATTGACCCAGAAGGGTACAAGATAGAGTTATGGGAAGCGCCTTCTGCGCCCTCAAAATAATATAAGGACTAATTATGTTTGGAATGATCCCTTTTGTGAAAGCGGCTGGTAAAGGCCTCGGCAAAATCTTTGGCAAAGACAAAAAAGAATCAGAAGATGCGCTCAAGAAAGAAGTCGACGAATTTGGGCTTGATACATCAGGTGTAGATATTTCTGTAAATGATGATGGTACGGTTCAAGTTTCGGGCGAAGCCATCAGTCAAGAAATGAAAGAGAAAATCATTCTTGCTGTCGGTAATGTCGAAGGTGTCGGCGGGGTTAAGGATGAGTCTACAGCGAAAGTTGGCGGACGCGAATCACAATTTCATACAGTGGTTAGCGGCGACACTTTATCTGCTATTTCTAAGAAGTATTATGGCACATGGCGTCTTTATCCTGAAATTTTCGAAGCCAATAAACCAATGTTGTCAGATCCTGACAAAATCTACCCAGGTCAAGTTTTGCGCATTCCTGCAATTAGCACTGCAACGTCATAATCCCACAAGAGATGATGAAATGAAAAAACGGGCCTCAATCGAGGCCCGTTTTTTTATAGACTTATATCTATATAGACAGTGGCGGGACTGTTCGGTGGTATGAGTTAGAGAGAGAAAACCTCACAATCACCAAAGAGCCTCCGCCCTGCTACGTGCCCTGTTATGACTCAATCGGATGACTCGTCATTAAGGGGGGACGCACGCAAAATATGATATACAATATGCGCATTGAACTTAACCTGACACACATGTTGTCTAAGGTTCACCTACCTAAGAATTTGGTAAGGTTGTACAGGTCAGAAATTTCGACCTAATTTACTTGGTAGAAGGCGTTTTCTTAGCCGCTGACTTTTTAGCCGCAGGCTTCTTTTGAGCAGAGCGTTTTGCCGTGGCAGGTTTTGCAGCCTTTAACGCTTCAATTTCAGCCAAAGCCTTATCTAAGCGGGCTTTAAGAACTTCATGCTCATCACGGCTGACAAGATCCATATCCGCAATAAACTTTTCCGCTTGCGATCGCGTCATGGCTTTAACTTCATCACCAACGCCTTTTAAAGCGCCAGCCGCATTGGTAATAAAGTTTGACAGGTCTTCAAAAGGTTTAGAACGGCTTTGCATAATAGATCCTATAGGCTCTCTGGCATTTTATACGAGTTTAGCTTTGCGTCATAGATAGGGACAGGTTAGAGCAAAATCCAGTTGCTTGAATGTCACTGACTAAGAATTTTTCACAACAGCAGAGCCAATCTGCTCCTACAGGAAAGAATATCCCATGATATTGGCTTTAATGTCTGACATAAACGCTATCGTTTTCCCAACATGGTTGAAGGATGAAGCTTTCGGATTCGGTCCTATTTCCGTAAAATGGTATGGGCTAGCCTATTTGGTCGGCATTTTTGGCGCCTATTATTATGCAAGCCGAATAGCGGCTCGCAAAGACGTTTGGTTGTCAGGTCAAGTCACGAGGCTGCCTGAACTGATACCGAACAAGGTAATGTTGCAAGACCTTATGTTTTACTGCCTCCTCGGGATTATCATAGGCGGCCGTTTAGGCTACATCCTTTTCTACTCAACTTCGACCATTTGGACTGACCCGGTCGAGATTTTCAAAATCTGGACCGGCGGGATGAGCTTTCATGGCGGCTTCCTCGGAGTCTGTGCGGGCGTTTATTACATGCATTGGCGTCATAAATTAGGCCTTATGCGGATTGCTGACCTAACAGCCATTGGCGCTCCCATTGGATTAGGACTTGTTCGTCTTACCAATTTTATCAATCAAGAACTATATGGCCGCGTAACAGATGTACCTTGGGCCTTTATTTTTAAAACTGCCCCTGACTCACAACCAAGACACCCGAGCCAGCTCTATGAATCATTTTTAGAAGGCCTTGTAATCTGGCTCATCCTGCGCATTCTTTGTACTAAATTTAAAGCCCTTACTCGGCCTGGTGTCTGTGCAGGCACGTTTATTATGCTCTATGGTATCTTCAGGTTTAGTGTCGAATTTGTACGTGAACCAGACAATATTCCACAATTCGAGCCTTTGACACGCGGTATGGTCTATTCATTGCCAATGATTTTCGTGGGTTTAGCTATTATTATCTGGGCGGCGCGCAGGACACCAGTTTCCCCTAAATATCCTGTTGCTCCAAAATAATGCCAACTGCACTTGAAAGCCGATTAAAATCATTAATTCGCGACACGGGCCCGATAAGTGTTGCCGAATATATGACGTTTTGCTTGCTAGACCCAGTTAACGGTTTTTATCCTACTCGTGACCCCCTTGGCAGTGAGGGAGACTTCATAACCGCTCCTGAAATCAGTCAAATGTTTGGTGAGGTATTAGGGTTGTTCGTCTTACAAAGCTGGATAGACCTTGGGAAACCAGAACAAATTTATCTTATTGAGCTTGGGCCAGGACGCGGCGTTATGATGGCGGATATGCTTCGCGCTGCCAATCTAGATAAAGACTTTGCCAAAGCTGTGACCGTCATTCTCATTGAGGCCTCCGCCGCTTTAGAAGCCGTGCAAGGGCAGACTCTGGGACAGACAGGCGTTATGGTTCAGTGGGCGAAATCACTCGATGACGTTCCAGCTGGGCCCTCCATTATAATTGGCAATGAATTTTTGGATTGCCTCCCTATTCGTCAATTTATTCAACGCGATCCTTTCGCAAAAGAAAATGGTTGGCATGAACGCTATGTCGGATTGGATGACTCAAATAATCTACGATTTGAAATTGGCCCTGAACCTGCCAGCGAGACGGCAAAAAGCTTTCTACCCAAAGGTCATGTCGAAGCAAAACTTGACGACCTGATTGAAGCATGCCCCGCTGCACACCAAATTATTGATACATTAAAGTTAAGGTTCGAAGCCGATAAAGGCCGGGCTCTTTTCATTGATTATGGTCCAGAAACCACTGAGTTTGGCGACACATTACAGGCGCTTAAGCGTCACAAAAAAATCGGGGTGTTTGAACAGCCCGGTGAAAGCGACCTAACGGCACGTGTGGATTTCGAAGCCCTAAGCGATAATGCTCTATCTCAAGATCTTTCCGTGAACGGCCCAATACCGCAAAGAGAATTACTCTCCAAGCTCGGTCTTGAAATGCGCGCTGTGGCCCTAGCGCGGGCAAAGCCTGAGGCAAAGTCTTTGATAGCCCGACAACTTCATCGCCTGACCGACCAAGCTGAAATGGGCGAGCTATTTAAAGCGATATGTCTTCAGTCAAAAGACCTCCCTACCCCTTTAGGATTCCGTGAAACATGATTGAAGGTTCAAAAACGCACCCTTTGTTAAAATCCACTCATGGGTTTTTCGGACGCAAAGGCGGTGTGTCGCAGGGCGTGTATGAAAGCCTCAATGCAGGTCAGCGCTCAGATGATAAACCTGAAAACATAGTGAAAAACCGTCATTTGATAGCCGATGCCTTAGGCGCTGATCACTTAGTAAGCCTCTCACAGATCCATTCTGACCGAGTGGAAATTATAACAGAAGCGCCAAACGAGCCTTTAGAAGCAGATGGGCTTGTTACAACCGTGAAAGGCCTCGCTATTTCAGCCCTCTCGGCGGATTGCGGGCCAATCTTATTCGAAGACGTTAAAAACGGGGTTATAGGCGCGTGTCATGCTGGGTGGCGCGGTGCCCTAGGGGGCATAATAGAAAGCACAGTTGCCGCAATGTGCGAAACGGGCGCGGATACCACAAAAATAAGGGCGGTATTGGGGCCCTGTATAAGCCAACCCAATTATGAAGTCGGAGAGACCTTCAAATCAGAGTTCATTGAAATTGATGACGGATACTCACAATTTTTCATAAATATGGATAAAAACAGTCCTCACTTTGACCTCCCAGCTTTCATCTTGTCACGCCTGAAAGCGAGCGGAATCGAGCATTGCACATGGACGGGTGATTGCACATATGCCGATAAAGAGACCTATTTTAGCTATCGTCGGAACACGCATGAGAACCTAAGCGGATATGGCCGTAATATTTCTGCCATAATCCGCAACTGAATCACCCCTACCCCCTAGACTCACGCACAGGGGCTGACTAAGGCTCCCTTAACACGACCGGGAGGCTTATTTCGAGCCAGCCCTTGATACGGACCAAATGTCATGAAGCTAATCAGCGGCACAGCCAATGAAGCCCTTTCACGAGAAATTGCAGATGTTCTCGATATCCCTCTGACCTCGGTCGACATTGAACGGTTTCGCGACCAAGAAATTTTCGCCAAAATTAACGAAAACGTGCGTGGCGAGGATATTTTCCTGATCCAGCCAACCTCTGCACCCGCTAATGACCATTTGATGGAATTGTTAATCCTAATCGACGCACTGGTTCGGGCTTCGGCACAACGCATTACGGCCGTTATCCCTTATTTTGGCTATGCACGCCAAGACCGCAAAACGGGTGGACGAACTCCGATTTCAGCAAAACTGGTCGCCAATCTAGTATCAAAAGCTGGTGCGCACCGCGTTTTAACCGTTGATCTTCACGCAGGGCAAATTCAGGGCTTTTTCGACATCCCTACTGACAACCTATTTGGGCAGCCCGTGTTTGTTGATGATATTCGCGACAAATTTTCTGCCAAAGACCGCGAAAACTTGCTGTTTGTGTCACCTGATACAGGCGGCGTAGTCAGAACGCGGTCAATTGCTAAGCAATTTAATGCCGACATCGCAATTGTGGACAAACGCCGTCCTAAAGCAGGCGAATCAGAAGTTATGAACATCATCGGCGATGTCGCAGGTCGCACCTGTATTCTTTATGATGACATCATCGATTCGGGCGGCACACTGTGTAATGCAGCGAAAGCCCTTAAGGATCACGGAGCGAATTCTGTTTCCGCCTATATCACACACGGTGTTTTATCAGACCCAGCCGTAGAACGTATAACCAAGTCAGAATTAACCGAAGTCGTTATCACAAATACAATCTGCCAACCACAGGCCGTAAAAGACTGCGAGAAGATTCGCGAATGTTCCACAGGACGCCTCTTGGGGGAGGCTATTCGTCGTATTGCCAATGACGAAAGTGTATCAAAGCTGTTTGGATAAGCCGTTTAACAGAGAATAGCTGCATATTTTTGCGCTATCCCCTCTTGCGTAGACGCCTTGCTTTGCTTATAGAGCCGCGACTAAACGCGTGTTGCAAAGCAAACAAGTGTAAGGGCCGCCCAAAGGCGGCTTTATCTTTTTTGAAGCAACGGGCCGCATGACCATTAAAGGACGAAGACAATGAGTGTTGTTTTGGACGTAGAAATCCGTGAAGCCACGGGAACAGGTAACTCACGCGAAGCACGCCGTAACGGTTTTGTGCCAGGTGTAATTTATGGCGGCGACGAAGCCCCTGTAACGATTTCAGCAAAATTCAATGAAGTGTTAAGAGCTATCAATACTGGCCAATTCCTTCAATCCATGATTGAAATTTCCCATGACGGTAAAAAACAAAAAGTTCTGACCAAAGACGTTCAGTTCCACCCTGTTAGTGACATGCCTGTCCATATGGATCTTTTCCGCGTAACTAATAAAACAATCATCGAAGTTGAAGTTTCTGTGAACTTTGTTGGCGATGAAAACTCACCTGGTCTTAAAGAAGGCGGTGTATTGAACGTTGTTCGCCACGCTATCGAAGTGAAATGTCCAGCGGGTTCTATTCCAGACCACATTGACGTTGATATCTCTAAAATGGAAATCGGCGATAGCATTCACATTTCAGAAGTAGACCTTCCAAAAGATGTGAAACCAGCGATTACAGATCGTGACTTCACTATCGCAACAGTTCTTGCCTCTCGCTCATCCAAATTGGCTGAAGGTGAAGCATCCGCTGATGGCGAAGAAGCAGAAGCAGGCGACGTTCCTGCGACTGAGCAAAAAGACGAAGACTAAGCCTTTTATGTGGCTGTCCAAGCTGTTCAGACGGACAGCGGAGCCTGACATGCAAATTTGGGTAGGATTAGGAAATCCCGGCGGGAAATACGCCGGGAATCGTCATAACATTGGCTTTATGGCTATGGATGCCATTGCTGATGATTTTAACCTCCCTCCCGCAAAAACCCAGTTCAAAGGATTAACTCGGCAAGGCCTTATCGCTGGTCAAAAAATCCTATTGCTAAAACCCACTACTTTTATGAATGAGTCAGGGCAATCAGTTCAAGCTGCCATGTCCTTTTATAAAGTCCCACTAGAAAACGTCTGCGTGTTCCATGACGAGCTGGATTTAGACTTTGGCAAAGTAAGGTTGAAAGTTGGCGGCGGTATAGCGGGGCACAACGGCTTACGCTCCATCAAACAACATTGTGGAAATGAATACCGTCGCGTCCGAATTGGCATTGACCATCCCGGCCACAAAGACAAAGTCCACAGCCATGTCTTATCAGACTTCCGCAAGGACGAAATCAATATGCGTGATGACATATTAAATGCCTTTGGGAAATATGCTGACCTCCTTGCAGGTGGCCAAGCGGACCTGTTTCAAACGCGTGTTAGCGAATATATAAAAGGATAGCATTATGGGATTTCAATGCGGCATAGTCGGATTACCGAATGTTGGAAAATCTACACTTTTCAACGCCTTAACAAAAACCGCTAATGCTCAGGCGGCCAATTACCCATTCTGTACTATCGAACCCAATGTAGGCGATGTGGCTGTCCCTGAACCGCGCCTTACCAAAATTGCGGCTATTGGTGGTTCGGCTCAAATTATACCGGCCCGTATGAATTTCGTTGATATTGCAGGCCTTGTTAAAGGTGCTTCAAAAGGTGAAGGTATGGGCAACCAGTTCCTTGCCAATATCCGCGAAACCGACGCGATTATTTATGTTCTTCGCTGTTTCGAAGATGATGACATCACCCATGTCGATGGCCGCATTGACCCGATGTCTGACTTTGAAACGATTGAAACAGAACTTATGCTTGCTGATCTTGAAAGCCTTGAAAAACGGAAACCTGGCTTAGAGAAAAAGTTAAAGCAAGGTGACAAGGATGCTGTTCAAACCATGCGCCTTATCGAAACGGCGATTACTGTATTAGAAGACGGTAAACCCGCCCGTACGGCAGACATCGATTCTGATGATGCCAAAGCTTGGCGTATGTTACAGCTTTTGACATCAAAACCCGTACTCTATGTCGCCAATGTTGATGAAGACAGCGCCGCAGAAGGCAACGCCTTTTCGTCAAAAGTCGTCGCTCATGCAGAATCTGAAGGTGCACAAGCAGTAATCATATCTGCACAAATTGAATCTGAAATGGCCGTCCTTGAAGATGAGGAGCAGGCTGAGTATTTGGATGCAATTGGTTTGGAAGAACCTGGACTTAATCGCTTAATTCGTTCTGGCTATGCGTTGCTTGGCCTTCAGACCTATTTCACCGTCGGCCCAAAAGAAGCAAGAGCTTGGACGTTCCAAAAAGGTTGGACGGCCCCCAAATGCGCAGGTGTTATCCATGGCGACTTTGAAAAAGGGTTCATTCGTGCTGAAACAACAGCATATGAAGACTATGTTCAGTTCAATGGAGAACAAGGCGCGAAAGAAGCAGGCAAAGTACGCCAAGAAGGTAAGGAATATATTGTCAAAGACGGCGACATCATGTTGTTTAAATTCAACGTATAAGAGCGCCTGCCTTTTACCAGCACAGCTTTGTTTAGTCTGCGTAACTAATAAGAGACGATACCGCCGTGCCCTGCTCTATGATTTTCTTGGAGCCGCCTAAGCTTGGAAGATCCACAACAAAGCTGGCCCCAACCACATCAAGCTCACAACGCTTCAAGAGTTTAAGCGCCGCTAGTGCCGTTCCGCCGGTTGCTATTAAATCGTCAATGAGCAGTACTCTCTGCCCTGCCTCCACATCATCTATTGAGATTTCTAAGGTGTCTTGACCATATTCCAAGTCATAGCTTTCGGATATGACATTACCAGGCAGTTTTCCCGACTTGCGAATTGGAATGAAGCCAAGCCCCAGAGCCGATGCTACGGCTGCGCCAAATATGAAACCTCGGGCATCAATGCCCGCGACGGCATCAAGTCCTTCATGAGTGACCTCAGAGACAATCTTATCAATGGCAATATTAAAGGCGACACGGTTAGCAAGAAGAGGCGTTATATCCCGAAACTGAATTCCTGGTTTTGGGTAATCAGGAATTAAACGAATATGATCTTCAAGCTTTAACATTATCTGTTCACAGCATCTGTTTCGGGCAAGACGTGATCCTCAGCAAAAGCTCGCATTTCCCATTCCAAATAATCCTCATCACTCATCAGTTCAGAGATATAGGTATCAGAACGTACGCTACGCGGCAGATCGTAACTCGTAAAGCGCGTGGCTACAGGCATGTAAAACGCATCAGCAATTGACCACTCATTGAATAAATAAGGCCCATCATGACGACTGAGCAAATCATCCCATAGCGCACAGATTTCAGCCGCATCATCAAGGCAGTCTTGCGGCATTTTAGTCGAAGTTCTTCGTCGAAGATTCATCGGAGCTTCTCGGCGAATAGCTTCAAACCCAGTATGCATTTTTTCGACGGCTTCAAGCGCCAACGCTTTGTGACCAGCATCTTTCGGCCATAGATTAGGTACAGCTTTGGCTGCAAACTCACAAATAGCAAGACTATCAGGGAGATAGTCATCATTTACGCGTAAAACGGGCACAGTGCCTTCATCAGAAAGTGCCAGCAACTTATCTTTATACCCCGGTATATCGAGATCGATGACTTCTTCATCAAAAGGCAACTCTGCCTTTCGCAGAACCATCCAAGGGCGAAGCGACCACGAGGAATAATTATAATTCCCGATAAAAAGTGTAAGAGCTGACATCCTATCTATTTAGAGCTTAACCCAGCATTTTCAAAGCGATAAGCAGTTTTTCTTTATCGGCCGTAAATCCACTCCGAACCCAAAGTGCCTTCAGCGCTTCTATTGCACGGCCCATTTGCGGCCCAGACTTGAGACCTGCGGCTTGTAAGTCTTTACCAGAGAGGGGAAATTCGGGTTCGATCCAATTCTTTGCGACCGATGCGAACGCCATCCACCGTCTACTCCGAATAACATCTCCCTCTCCCGCGGCACGTAGATATAATCTGTCTAACGCCGTTTGTTGGCCAGCCCCATAAATAGCAATTTTACGATCGCGCTCATTTGCCTCAGGATCAAAGTTTGATGCATCATCAGCCCAAGATCTCAGCCGTTTAGTCTCAGCGTTCGACATTTTCATGCGTTTACAAAGAAGCGCCATTTGTAAGGGCTCGCGCGGACTCATTGCCATCAAACGTAAAAGCGGGTCTGGCGATAGAGACTCTCGTCTCTCTAAGGCTAATAACTGTTCCAAACCATCTACATTAGTCGCTTCTGGTAAGACTGATTCTAAAACTTCATTAGTCAACATGATGTGAAGCGCGCGAGTGGGATTTGAAGCTGAGAGAAGTTTCTTAATTTCCGACCAAACGCGTTCGACTGAAAGTGTTTTCAGTCCATTCCGGTTTTCACGGCAGGCTCTTAACGATGCGGCATCAACTTTTGCGGAACCACCATACCAAGCCAAGAAACGGAAAAACCGTAAAATACGAAGATAATCCTCTTGAACCCTTATATTGGCCTCTCCAACGAAACGTAAACGCCGTTCTTGCAGGTCACTCAACCCCATTGAGGTTGGGTCATAGATGTTACCTTCAACATCAGCATAAAGCGCATTAAAGGTTAAATCCCTACGTTGTGCATCTTCGCTCCAATCCGTGGTATATGCCACGACAGCGCGGCGACCATCCGTCTCAACATCTCGCCGTAGACTCGTGATTTCAAATGGTTTTCCACCTATCACAGCCGTAACAGTGCCGTGGTCAACCCCAGTCTCGATATATCGAATACTAGACAATCCCAAGAGCTTAACAACGCTTCTAGGCTCCATCGCTACGGCCAGGTCAATGTCACTAACAGATTCGCCCAATAGCGTATTGCGAACGCATCCCCCAACAAATCGCAAGCTACCATTTGGGAAAGCTTCAAATAATGTTCTGACAGCTTCACTCATCATCCATGGTGAATTCTCTGGCGTTAATTTTGTGGGCAAGGTTGTCATCGCGCTACCCTATATTAGAGCCCCAACGCGTCCATAGTTTTTTCCCCAAATCCATAATAAGCATCGGGATAACCCGTATCACTTATGCCTGTTTCCATAGCCAAGACTGATAGAAGGCTACGTCCGCGTATAGGAGTTGAAGGTTGAACTTGATAAAAACTATGTGACAGGGCCTTGTCAGCATCGACAAATTCCCAACCGTCGTCACTTAAGGCTTGTAAAACATCACCTAGAAACAACCCGTTTAAAATATTGTGATGCATCAATAAGATATGCGGTATGTCGCCGTGACTAATTTTTTCTGCCAAATTCTGAAAATGGCGTGATAACTTCACGACCATTTCCACATAATATTTTTTATAGGTTGATACGCCCATTTTTGGGTTTTCACTTAAACGTTTTTCAAACCGCGAAGCCGTGTACCAATCTATTGAATCAATCGTAACGGGTGCCGGCAAAAATCCATTTGCCCTCAAAAACGTTCTGTAGATTTCAATTTTCTCAGAGTTTCCTCCTTCAGCCAAAAATGGAAACCTGAAATATTTTTCATATGCTGAATAAGACTTGAGACGTTCGTGATTCTTTAAAATATCAGCCTTGATAAGTTCATGATCCTCAGAGCTGGAGTTCAGATGACTATAACTGTGGTTCCCAATCACATGGCCAGCCTCTTGCCAAGTTTTTAATACTCTGTCCCCTAATTCATGCTCAACGAACTTACCTGAAACAAAACCCGCAGCCTTGTGACTAAAGCGGTCAAATGCAGAAAGAATTCTTGCGTTTCTTTCGAGCGGCGTCAAAACCTTGTCAAAGCTAAGACTGAAATCATCCATTGTCACAGCTAGTCGAGGACGTGGTTTTGTTATTATTGACGGCGCACAAGATAGACAGGCGGTAGCCGCCACCCCTGATAAAAAGTCGCGCCTTTTCATAGGGTTGTGCTGACAGCATAAAGCCTTAAATAAAGCCGATAAATCATCATTGCAGTCATCCCCCAGACATTTCTGTGTACACCTTGCGGATCATCATAGGGCATATCAATCAATTTGTGATCGCGCCCATCAAAAAAAACCTCTCTGGGTTTATGGTTATGACTATTCATAAAAAAGTCGAGGGGTACTTCAAATATATCTTCCACCTCATCTGGGTTAGCCGTCATATCCGCCTGTGGGTCTAGCACCCCAAAAAAGGGGGTAATACGATAAGAACTAACCGCATCAAATGATGGCAATCGCCCCACAAGAGTTACATTTTCGGGCTTAACACCGATTTCTTCATGCGTTTCGCGCAGGGCCGTAGTCTCAACAGACTCTCCTTTTTCGCGTTTACCACCAGGAAAGCTAATTTGTCCGGGGTGAGACGGCATAGTTTCCGGACGTTGCGTAAGCACCATGTGCCATCCTGTTGGACGCTTCACCAAAAGCCCCAACACTGCGGCAACTCTTTGTCCTTCGCGTTTAACATTTTCTGAGCCATCCGTGATTGCCAAAGGTAAAAGCACGTCAGAAAGACGTGATAGCACGGTTTCTTTCGAGGCTGATTGCCAGTCCAATCCAATCTCCCTATTAAGCCGCATGAATTCCAGCTGGGCCCAGAGCAAAAAACTCGCCATTGGCCCACACGCCTAATTGCGGCCCATCTACGGTTTCGCGCTCGACGGCTAATTCGACCAGCTCATAAAACACCGGACGAGCCATTGCCGCTTGAAGGCGTCCTCTGACTCTCACGAAGGGAGAAGGTTCTAATGTTTCCGAATTGGTTTCTACCCAGATGGGGTGCTGCGCTCCGGCCTCAACAACATCATCCAGATTCGTTGTGAAGAAGAGTCTTTGCTCTTCGCCTTCTCCTTGAACATCAACACGGGTGGCAATGAAATGAGCATGTTCTACTTGGATCGCAATTTTCTCAACAGGCGTGACTAAATAAGTTTCACCGTCTTCATCTTTGCGCAACACAGAAGCGAAAAGCGAAATCAAGCCTTTGCGGTTTATAGGCGAACCTTCATGCCACCAAGAGCCGTCAGATTTAATGACCAGATCCATTTCACCACAATGATCAGGGTTCCAACGCTCAACTGGACGCTCACCCGCTTCAGTGTCTTTCAGTGCTGCCAACAGATCCTGCAAAGAAAACTGCGACTTACCGCCATTTAACGGGTTTTCCATAGACTTTCGTTCTACCCTCATTCAGGAAATACGTAATGAATCACAGCTTCGTCATTGACGGCGATTCCGCAAGACTTAACTGCATAGAGCATGATAAGTCTGCATCGCTGAACATGACCTTAATTTCCGCAAGGTCATTAAGCCATAATTGAATGAAAATGAGTACACATATATGTCCATAAGAACTCCATCCATCAGTTCCTCTGTAAATCAAGACGTTAATGTCAGCAAAAAAATTGAAGCAGAAGCTGAAAAAGCGATGACACGCCTAAATACGGCTCAAACCGAAATTGGAGGTGTTATTATCGGACAACGTCAAGTCGTTGATTTAACCCTCATCTCTATTTTATCTGGTGGCCATGCTTTGCTTGTGGGGGTGCCGGGCTTGGCAAAGTCCCTATTGGTAGAAACAATCGGCACAGTTTTAGGGCTTTCTGAAAAACGTGTGCAGTTTACGCCTGACCTTATGCCCGCGGATATCTTGGGCACAGAAGTGTTAGAAGAAAGCGAGACAGGCAAACGCGCCTTCCGCTTTATAAAGGGCCCAGTATTCAGCCAACTCTTAATGGCAGATGAAATCAACCGCGCCTCACCCCGTACTCAATCCGCGCTACTGCAAGCCATGCAAGAAAAGATAGTGACCATTGCAGGCAAAACACATGCCTTACCCAAACCGTTTCATGTCTTAGCGACCCAAAACCCGATTGAACAAGAAGGAACATACCCTCTTCCAGAAGCGCAGTTAGACCGTTTTCTATTACAAATTAATGTCGACTTCCCTACGCTAGATACTGAACGGACTATACTTCTTGCCACAACAGGTGCGAGTGAGGCGACGGCTAAAAAGGCTATGACGGCAAAACAACTTGCTGATATGCAGACATTGGTTCGCCAATTGCCTGTTAGCGAGAAAGTTGTCGAGGCCATTTTAACGCTCACTCGAAATGCAAGGCCCGCTCAAACCGAACTTGAACTCGTGAAGTCTTCTGTTTCATGGGGGCCTGGCCCTCGTGCAGGACAAGCACTTATGCTCGCCACGCGTGCCAAGGCCCTATTAGAGGGTCGCTTGTCACCCAGCATTGATGATGTGCTTGAACTTGCAGGGCCTGTCTTACAACACCGTATGGCCTTGAGTTTTGCAGCGCGTGCCAATGGCTTGCAACTCTCTGACATCATAGAGCCCCTAAAGGCTTCCATTCGCTAGATGGTTGACGTCCCACTGAATTTCAAACAAGTGCCTAAGACTTTGGACAACCAAAACTCTGCCATTAGGCTCAAAGCTCGCACGCTCGCAGCGAGTTATCCAAGCCTGTTGGCAGAGGCAAAGCGTGTCTCATCCATTATGGCGACGGGTCTACACGGGCGTCGAAAAGCAGGACAAGGTGAAACGTTTTGGCAATATCGCCCTTATGATAGCTCCGATGCAGCCAGCAGAATTGACTGGCGGCGCTCTGCACGCGGAGATTCGCTCTTCGTGCGGGACAATGAATGGGAAGCCGCCAATACAATCTACTTTTGGCAAGATAGGTCCGTTGGTATGGACTGGGCCTCTTCGCCTAACCTCCCCTTAAAATCAGAACGAGCCGCTATTATTCTTTTGGCGCTTTCACATCTTTTGATGCAAGGGGGTGAACGCTGCCTAATCATGGGGCAAGATAGTCGGTCACGAACGGGGCGCACGGGATTGGATCGGCTTTTTGAAGACTATATGCGAAATTCTGGTCATCTGTCAGACTTCAAAGCCGACGTTAAACCTCACTCAAAGGTCATAATTGCCTCAGACTTTTTAGGCCCAATTGATCACTGGCGAGAAAGCCTTGCAAAGCTCGCCTCACACCCCACACAGGGTATATTGGTGCACATAATTGACCCTGCTGAACGCGCTTTTCCCTATAAAGGAAGAGTGCAATTAAAAATGCCCGGGTTAGATTCGGTTAAATCTCTCATTGTTGGCCGCGCTGAAACCGCTCAGAGCCGCTACCAAGCTAGATTTGAACAACATAAATTAGATGTGGAGTCTTTAGGGCGTCGACTCGGCTGGCAGGTAGTTCGCCATCAAACGGATAAGGCGGCCACTCTTAGTCTTAGTGAACTACACGGACTAGTATCTGGGCACCCCATCAGTGTATTGTCATGATTATATTTAAAGGAGTATTGGCATAATGGGCGGTTTTACGTTTCTCGCCCCGTTGGCATTGCTTGGCCTTCTCAGCTTGCCTGTGATTTGGTGGATATTACGGATTGCGCCGCCTACACCCAAGCCTCAAAGTTTTCCTCCATTACAGCTGTTTTCTGAAATAGAGACGGATGAAGAAACCCCCGCTAAAACACCTCTTTGGTTGTTGTTGTTTCGCATTGCAATGGTGGCCTTAATTACCTTCTCATTAGCCGGCCCTATCCTTAAACGCACGGCTGTGGAGACCGAAAATCCTCTTGTTTTATTAGTCGATAATAGCTGGCTCTCAGCTCCTTTCTGGTCAGAAATTCTCAATGAAGCAGAAAATCAATTAAAATCCGCCCGCCGTCGAAATATAGAAGCGGCATTGGTGCTCTCTAACGGCAATGCAGCTCCCGCAAAATTTGCTCCAGCTCAAGAACATTTAGAACACTTAAAAACATTAAAACCTGAAGGCTGGATTGACAACTCCACCTTAACAACAACCATTAATAGTCTGAATTTAAACGGTAAAGATGTCGTCACCCTCTCCTCTGGCCTCTCTTCTTCAGCCCTCTCTCTAGCCCCCTTAGAAGAAGCGGCGCGACAAACGATCTATACATCGGTCGGCGCATCAAATGTGGCCCTCCCCGTGAAAACGCAAGAAACACCCAATGGCTTTGAAACAGTCTGGCGACGCCCGATTGCTAATGCATCTCTGACGGAATTGAGGGTGCAGGCTCTTGGTTCTGACAATTCAGTTTTAGGGCGCGCAGACCTTCAATTTGCTCCAGGCGAGAAAGAAGCAACAGCCCGCTTTGAACTACCCTCTCAGCTTCGAAATCGCGTAGTTCAACTACGTTTAGAAAAATCGAACTCTGCAGGATCTGTGTATTTATTAGATGATGCTTGGGGACGTCCCCTTATCGGACTTTTGTCCGGCGCTGGCGATACTTCTAGCCCGCTCTTATCCGAACCATTTTATGCAAGAACGGCTCTACAACCTTACGCCGATATTTTTGATGGAGATCTAGATAGCTTACTGTCTGTAAATCCAGCTTTGATCATTATGCCAGATAGCCAACGCACAACAGATCAAAAACTGATTGATTACGTTGAAAAAGGCGGAGTATTGGTTCGGTTCGCAGGCCCTAAACTCGCCAAACGCAATGACGTACTCCTACCCGTCGAATTGCGGTCTGGTGGCCGTGCCATTGGCGGCGCCCTAAGTTGGGAAACACCCCAAACTCTTGCCCCTTTTGAAAGCAATAGTCCCTTTTTTGGTTTAGACATCTCAGAAGAAATCACTGTCTCTCGTCAAGTCATGGCGGAACCCGGCATAGAAACAGATACGCGCAGCTGGGCGCGACTTGCTGATGGCTCCCCCATCGTCACGGCTAGCCCTAAAGAGGATGGACTAATCGTCTTGTTTCATGTCACGGCTGGCCCAGAATGGTCTAATCTCGCTCTAAGTGGTCTCTATGTGGACATGCTACGCCGCATACTTCCATTAGCCAAGACACGGTCAAGACAGGTTGAAGAGAATAATGGCGGAGAATGGGTTGCAATTCGCGTCCTAAACGGTTTTGGGCAGTTTGACTCACCAGACGCTAAAGTGAGAACAATTGCTGACGAAGACTTCAATGATACTCACGCCTCATCAAAAACTCCCGCTGGTTTTTATATACAAGGCACTCGCCAAAAAGCGCTTCAAACTTTGTCGAACCCTTCAGAGATAAAAGCTCTGGAGATACCTTCTGGAATGACGGTAAAACGCTATGGCGGTACGAAGTTACAAAGCCTTGCAGGGTTAGGCCTCGCCATAGGTCTTATAGGTCTCGCACTTGATGCTTTGTTTGCTCTCATAATGTCTGGGCGAAAGCCTCGCCTTTGGCCACAAGCCAATAGAGCAATCAGCTTGGCTATCGGTATAGTTTGCACCATAACATTCGCCGTGGACAGCCAAGCGCAAAATGAAAATAAAGCTTTAGAAGCGGCAACAGGGTTACACTTCGCTTATATCCAGACCGATAATGGACGTATCGACCGATTAACAGAAAACGGCCTAGAAAGCCTTGGCAAGCAATTAGATGTACGCACCACAATTGATGTCGTTGGGGTTCACAAAGTCGACCCCGCGATTGATGAGCTATCGTTTTATCCGTTTTTATACTGGGTCATATCTCGGGATGCACAGGCCCCATCAGAAGAAGCCCTCACGGCGCTCAATGCTTATATGGCTTCAGGGGGAACGATAGTCTTTGACACGCGAGACGCCGCAGACCGCGCCGTTACAGGGAATTCCCCTCACCCCGGATTAACCCGGGTCACAGGCGCACTTGATATTCCGCGGTTAAAAACAGTGCCAAGTGACCATGTGTTGACGAAAGCTTTTTACCTCCTTCAATCTTTCCCTGGACGATGGGCAAACGGGCAAGTTTGGGTCGATGCAGCGAGCAACGCTGCTGGGCGGGACGGCGTAAGCCCTGTCATCATCGGCGGTCATGATTGGGCCGCTGCTTGGGCATTAGACGATGAAAACCGCCCCATTATTGACACAGATGAAAGCTTACCTCGCCAAAGAGAGTTCGCGGCGAGATTTGGAGTAAATTTAGCGATGTATACTTTGGCCGGGAATTACAAAGCCGATCAAGTACACACAGCCGAACTGGTCGAACGTCTTGGAAATGAACGTGCGCGCGATGCGGGATTTGATACTTTAGACGAGGCTGAGGAAGATACCACAAGAGAGGAGGTTACAGAAGATGAATGATATTATTAACTCTCTTGCTTTTGACCCGCTCATACCGAATTGGATGACCATCCTTTTAGGGTTTGTCGTCTTTTCCGCTGCATTATTGACGGCGACATCAGGATTAAAAAGCTATTTTTGGCGTTTGCTAGCAGGGATGTTTTTACTACTTGCTGTGCTAAACCCTCAGAAAGTCAACGAAGACAGAACACCTCTAGCTGACACTGTTATTGTCTTGAACGATATATCTCAATCCATGGATGTTGGAAATAGAACTCAGGCTCGACAATCTATCCTAGGCGGGCTGAAAGAAGGGCTCGAGCAAGACACGACTTTAGATGTCGTCCAAATTAATATCAAAGACA
Organism: Litorimonas taeanensis; assembly: GCF_003634015.1. Lineage (NCBI taxonomy): Bacteria > Pseudomonadati > Pseudomonadota > Alphaproteobacteria > Maricaulales > Robiginitomaculaceae > Litorimonas > Litorimonas taeanensis. Next base: position 592,702 of record NZ_RBII01000001.1, on the reverse strand, counting down.
CAGAAAGCGGGACGAAGTTAGCCCCTGCTCTTGTCGAAGCACTTGGGACTGCGGGAAGCAATCGTATAGCCGGCGTTGTCACCTTATCCGATGGCCAAGTCCATGATAATGTTGAAACATTAAAAACCGTTTTGCCAGAAAACGTACCTTTCCATACCCTAATCATTGGCGACCCCGACGCGAGAGATCGCCGTATCCGCGCAGTCACTGCACCGCGTTTTGGTCTTGTCGGAGAAACTGCCAATTTTGAACTAGAGGTCGATGATCCGGGCCATGAAGGGGAGCGCGCCCTAATTGAAGTGAAGTTAAACGGAACAATTCGCGCTCGCTTTCCTATTGTCATAGGTGACACACTCTCAATTCCTTTAGAAATTGAACGTCGAGGGTCAAATACGGTTGAGATGAATGTCGTGGCCGCAGAAAACGAGTTAACCCTTAACAACAATGTATTTGTCAGTGAAATTTCTGGCATCAGGGACCGTATGCGTGTCCTTTTAATTACAGGCGAACCGCATAGCGGCGGTCGGGCTTGGCGAAACTTGTTAAAGAGCGATGCAGCAATTGATTTGGTACAATTCACAATTTTAACAATGCCGCGCGTTAATGCCACGAATGCGCGCCAAAGTGAGTTATCTCTTATCCAGTTTCCCACGCGGCGTTTGTTTGAAGAAAAGCTCGATGAATTCGACTTGATAATTTTTGATCATTATCGTCGCCGAGCAGGACGCACGCGTACAGGCGGGATGCAGCCTATCATCCCCCCAAATTACTTTAATAATATGATCAGATATGTTGAAAATGGCGGCGCGATGTTGCTCGCAACGGGTCCAGCATTCGCCGAAGATGACAGCTTATTCCGGTCGCCCCTTGCTGGGATTTTACCGACCAGACCCACCGGCGAAGTCTTGGTAGAAAAGTTTCGGCCAACTCTTAACGATAAAGGGCGTCGTCACCCCATCACTCAATCCTTCAAAGGACAAACAGAATCGAGTTGGGGACAATGGTTCAGACTTATCGACAACACACCTGTCTCTGGGAATGTTTTGATGGAAGGTGAGAATGGCGCCCCTCTCTTCGTGATTGATCAGATTGGCGAAGGGCGCATCGCAATGTTGATGTCAGATCAGGCTTGGCTTTGGGCCAAAGGGTTTGATGGCGGCGGCCCTTATCGGGAGATATTTAGACGCACGGCTCATTGGTTAATGGGAGAACCTGATCTCGAAGCCGAAACTTTACGGGCCAATGCCGACGGACAAAACTTAATTATCGAACGACGCAGTTTAACCGATGTTTCTGAACCCGTTTCAGTGATTACACCTTCTGGCGAGAGACGGAGTGTCATTCTCTCTGAAGTATCAGAAGGCTTGTTTAGAGGGCAGCTGCCTGCAGAAGGATTTGGAGCCTATCGATTAGAACAAGGAGACGTCAGTACCATCACGGCAATTGGCACTCTGAACCCGAAAGAATTCGCGGATCTAACCCCTACATCAACGCTCCTTTCAACTATTGCTTCTGAAAGTGGCGGACTTATAAAATCTGTAGGGCTTGGTGATACTCCTCTGCCCACAGTTAGGCGTATTAATTTAACGGAAAAGGCCTCCGGTGAAAACTGGTTAGGTCTGCGGTCCTACGAAGACTATGTTGTGACCCGTAGCCAGAGACAAGCTCTCATTCCAGCTTTGTTATTTTTCCTTCTTTTCTTTATAAGCCTAGCTATAGCGTGGTGGCGCGAAGGGTTATAAAACTAGGCTTAGAGATTAATATTTCTTTTGTGTTCTTAGGCTATGCGTCTCTTATCTCTACAAGGTTACAACCATGCCGACATCTATTCCCCAATCCTTTATACGGGCAAGCGCTATTCTGGCCGCTCTGTCAATTCTAAGCGGATGTATGGTTGCAAAAACGACCGGAAAGGTGGCTGCACTTCCGTTTAAGGGGGCTTATCATACAACTAAGCTCGCAGGAAAAGGGGTCTACGGCACGGGTAAACTCGTTGGAAAAACCACTTTTGCAGCGGGTAAAGGCGTTTATTATATGGGGTCGGTACCTGTAAAAATCACAGACAAAGCCCTTGATACAACGACGAAAGTCTTATCCGTCACCACTAATGTGGTCGACCTCAGCGGGAAAGTGATAACAACATCCCGTCTAATCCAGTCTTATGAATTAGAATCAGAGCTTATGGCTCTAAGGGGCGCAACAAATGTTTTAAGCGTCTTAGTAGACGCGGCTTAGCCCTCCTCTCTTCCCATTTACGTGATGGACTGATGCGCTGCATTGAGCGCATGAGCATTTTGTGTTATGTAATTACGCAGAGCTAAGGAGATTATCATGAAATCAGTGTTCAAAATAAGCGTGTTAACGGTGGCTATAGCGGCGGTTTCAATCTTTTCAACACCTGCCATAGCGGGTTCGGCCTATGAAAGCTCCTTTTCTGCACCACTCACATCACCTGTAAAACTCGACATTCGCCTAAGTGAAGATATGGCCTATCGCGCCGAGAATTTACCTAAAAAGTTATCGGATAGAGGCGGAAGCTCTCGCCTGAATAGTGGTTTTGGAAATAATGGATATTATGGCGAGAAAGACCTGAGCCAGTTGCAAGATAGACTTAGAAAACGCCTGACTGAGCGTTTTGACAAAGCAGGACTTGTCATTGATGAGAATGCATCAATGACATTGGTTGTGACAATTGAGGATGCAAAACCCAATCGCCCAACTTTCAAGCAACTTTCAAAAGAGCCCTCTCTTTCCTTTAAAAGCTTTGGAACAGGCGGTGCAGAGGTCACAGGTGAATTGATTGATGCCGCTGGTAATTCCTTGGGAACAGCTGACTATAGTTGGTTCGAGACTAACATTCGTGACGCACAGTTCGGGAGTACTTGGTCGGACGCACACCGAGCCTTCCGAAGTTTTGCGAAAAAAATTGGCAAAGACCTAGCCCAACAACCTAATATATAAGGCCTGCGCTAATATAGTTACAACCCTTAGGGCACCCCAATATATTTGTGCGTTTGCACACTTAAACGCCATTTCGGGTGCGCTAAACAATACTCAAAGGCGGCCTGAGAATGAGCCGCCTGTTCTGAATCATCAAGAGGTTGTAAACTGAACACCTCAAAGTCTAACTCAACAAAATCTGAAGGTTTATTTTCAATTTGAGGATAAACAAGTTTTAGTTCGTGGCCCGCTCTCTGTACTAAAGGCGCATCTGCTTTTGGACTAACACAAATCCAATCCAACCCCTGTGGCAGTTTTAGCGTACCATTTGTTTCTATTGCGACTTTAAAACCCGCTTCATGAAAAGCTTGGATAAGACTTTCATCCAACTGTAAGGCGGGCTCGCCGCCAGTGCATATTACCCAGGCGTGGGCTTTATCCTCATCAGATTGCGGCCAAAAACTCGCGACATGACGAGCCAATTCTTTGGCATTATCAAAACGCCCTCCTCCAGGCCCATCCGTCCCAATAAAATCAGTATCGCAAAATTGACAAACCGCTTTAGCTCTATCTTTTTCACGGCCAGTCCACAAATTACAGCCTGAGAAACGAAGAAAAACGGCGGTGATCCCAGCCTGCGCGCCCTCCCCCTGTACGGTTAAGTAACATTCTTTAACGGCATAGCTCATGAAGTGAACTCGTTCCATCCTGCGGCGCGTAATTCACAGGCCGGACACTCGCCACAACCAAAGCCCCAGCTGTGCTGGTCTTTATGATTACCTTTGTAACAACTATGCGTTTTTTCGTTAACGAGTGACACCAAGTCATCGCCGCCGAGTGTTTGGCATAAGCCCCACGCTTGCGCCTTTGATAAATGCATAAGCGGTGTGGAAAGGGTCATCGGGCGATCCAGCCCTAACGACAAAGCCTGCATTTGTGCGTCTAAAGTTTCTTTCCGACAGTCAGGATATCCAGAAAAGTCTGCTTCACACATTCCCCCCACTAAATCATTTATACCCCGTCGATAGGCTAGCGCCCCCGCGAAAGTCAGGAACACCAAATTACGTCCGGGGACAAAAGTATTCGGCATACCATCCGCGTTCATTTTGATTTCGACATCTCGAGTCAGGGCTGTTTCGCTCATTTGTCCCAAGACAGAGAGGTCAAGAACATGGTCAGGGCCCAGACGATTTTTCCAGTCAGATTTAAAAGAGGGCATTGTCTGTCTAATCGTTTCACGACAGGTCATTTCAATATCGTGGCGTTGACCATAATGAAAACCCACTGTTTCAACATAGTCATATTTATCCAAGGCCCATGCCAAACACGTGGCGGAATCTTGTCCACCTGAAAACAGTAAAAGTGCTTTTGTCACATCACGCATAATGAGCGCTCCTTAAGCAGTTTCTGCGCCGCAATCTACAAAAACCATCAGACCAAATGTAGTTCAAACAATTTAGATAAATTTAGAAGTCTGGCACGTCATCTGCATTCTCCCTTAATGAAGGGAAAAACTTGCATGCTAAAACGCTATTTGCTCAATAAAGGTTTTAAGAAACGCTATGTCGTTTTTGGGTTATTGGCCTTCGAACTGGCTAGCCTACCTGCAGCCGCGCAGATAATTAGCAAGGCTATATTTCCTGAGAAAGCCGAACCAAAACTCAGCGCCTCTCTTATTCAATCAACACAAAACCAACAGACTTATCTGATATCTAGCAATACGGAATTTTACATCACAGCAGACATAGCTCACTTAAATTACCACGTATCAATTCAACAAAGCGGTGAGCTTAAGGGAGAGATATTTGTTCAATCATCACAAATGCCTGGAGCAGCGTTGTTTTGCTCAAGACCAACAGAAGAAGGTCAAGTTATCTACCCCTCACTAAGAGGCACAATGGTAAAACCTGAAAAAAAGCTCGATGATACCGCAGGATTAAAAGAGGCTGTTCTTTTCAAAATCAGATATAATGGCAATACTCTGCCCCAGATAAAGTTCATGACTGGGCCAGCCGAATTATCCAGCGTTAACAGACACAATTGTTCAGTTTAGGCGCGTTTTAATCGCTCCTCGGCAATTTGATTAGCAACACGCAAAGTCGATATTTTCTGTGCTGTTGATACCTCAAGAATGGTTTTGATTGTTGCCTTTAACCCAACTAATTTTTCTTCAACCCAAGCTTGGTTATACTCTCCAGATACTTCTGCAGCGACATTGATGATGCCGCCAGCATTGAGAACATAATCAGGTAAATAGATTATACCCTTCTCTTCAATTAAAGACATCACACTATCGTCGCGAAGTTGGTTGTTTGCCGCTCCAGCGATTAATTTCGCTTTCATGTCTGGCACCGTCTTTGCGTTCAAAGCTCCGCCTAATGCGCAAGGAGCAAATATATCTGCCTCTTGGGCGTGAATATCGGCAACCCCCACTTTAACGGCCGAAAGCTCAGAAACAGCTTTTGCAATCACTTCTTCATTAATGTCTGCCACCAATAGCTTAGCACCAGCCCTATGTAGTTTCTCACAAAGAGCGTAGCCAACATGGCCAAGTCCTTGAACCGCTACCGTCTTACCTGTAAGATTTTCTGAGCCCCAAATATGCTCAGCTCCGACTTGCAAACCCCTAAAGACACCTTCTGCGGTTATAGGTGAAGGGTCGCCTGAAGCGGCCTCACCCGTTGAAAGCCCAGCAACACATTGGGTCTGAGTGTGAATAACATCCATGTCAGCTGGCGTCACACCAACATCCTCAGCCGTTATATAGCTCCCGCTTAAGCGTTCAATTGCACGTCCATAGGCCGCGAATAAGGCCGTTCGGTCGAATGTACCCTCTGGCTTCATAATGACAGCCTTACCCCCGCCAAGAGGCAACTCAGCCGCCGCATTTTTATAGCTCATCGCCTTTGATAAACGTAACGCATCGGTGACAGCTTCTGCATCTGTATCATAATGCCAAAACCGAGTACCGCCTGCGGCTGGGCCGCGGGCTGTAGAGTGAACAGCAATGATTACCTTCAGACCCGTTTCAGGATCTGAAGCAAAATAGACACCTTCATGATCTGAAAAATCAGGATGGGAGAATATGGACATAAATTCGGCTCTTACCAGTAATGATGTAATCGCTATATCCAATTTTTATGAGAAATACTTGCGTTTATTTCAATAAATGAGGTAGAAAAAACCTTGGTTATTCAAGGATTAAAGCGTCTCTAACCCAGCCGCAGCCGTTTTCAGAACACTCAACGCAAAAGCTCCACCTGTTCCATCACCTATATTGATTCCAAGATCCATAACGGGGGACTTCCCTAATCGATCTAATAAGGCTTGATGGGCGGGTTCAGCTGTCACTTGCGCGGCTATACAGTGATCAAGCGTAGCGGGATTGATTCGGTGCAGGACTGCCGCTGCCGCGCAAACAACATAGCCATCTAAGATGACAGGAATACGTTGATGCCGCGCCGCCAAAATAGCACCTACAGTCCCTGCAATATCACGCCCACCATAATCTCGTAATATTTCCAATGGAGAAGAAGAATCTGATCTATTATGCTGTTTCGCGCCTGCCTCAACAGCCGCAATACGTATCTCAGCTTTATCAACGGCCCCGCCAGCCCAGTAGTCAGCGGCGCCGCCAAACAAAGCACGCGCTATGCCTGCGGCCGATGTTGCAGCGCCATAGCCCGCATTACCGAGCACGATAACATCAGCCCCCTCTGCGACCACTTCCATACCAAAGGCAATTGCCGCGGCGCAGTCTCTTTCACTCAAAGATTTTTCTTTTGTGAAATCATGAGAGGGATATTCAAGGCCAAACTCATAAACTTTATAAGCTGCCCCAAGACTTGAAGCCATACCGCGTACGGCAGCTGTGCCTTCAGTCAATCGACTCACACGCGCTTTAGATTCGGCGATTATATCTCCATCAAACACCTGCTTTGATACGCCATGCGTACCCGCGAATACGGCAATTAACGGGCGTGATAGGCTTGGTGCAGGCTTATCTTGCCAAGCCGCAATCCTCGCCAAATTTGTATTTAGATTGCCTAATGGGGCAAGTGATCCACCTTTGGCTTCAAAGTTTTGTTGCCTCTCTTCCATATCCCCATTTTTCAAAATAGGCATAGAGTCGATTAAAGCCATTATATCATCAAATGGGCGGCTTTTCTCTAAGAGGTTACTCATGAACATTTCCTATTAACCATAAAGGCAGAATCTACGCGCCAACGGCTGCATTATACAAACGTTAAACGCTTCAAAACTCTTTTACGATAGAAGCATAGCATGTTTATGACAGTTACACCCAAATTTTCTATTTCTTCTTTGGCCTTGCAGCGCCTTGCAATCGGTTTTGTCTTAAGCCTTATCGTGGCAGCTTGCGGAACTGAGGCAAAACAGGAAACGGCGACGCCTGCCACAGTGGAAACTGTAAAATCAAAGCCTAAACAAATAAGGTCAGCCTCAGTCGTTACCCTGCGGAAAAACCCTGCCGATGGACAATTTTGGACACAGGCACGCGTGAACACTGGAACGGTTCGTTTCTTAGTCGATACAGGCGCTGGCCTTGTCGCTTTAACTGAAATAGATGCCAAAAAGGCTGGCATTAAGACCCGAAACTTAGAGTATGACGTCCCCATCAGTACGGCAGGCGGCGATAATATGGCGGCACGGATTACTTTAGACCACATATCCGTTGGGGCAATTTCTGTTAAAAATGTGGAGGCGCTAATTGTTCCCAAGGGACTAGATATATCACTTTTGGGAATGACTTATCTTGGTGAATTACAATCCGTTCAAGCCAATAAAAACAGCTTAACCCTTAGATTTTAATATCGCCGATATAGATAAAACAACGATGTCTTAAGCGGGCGTTATTTGAAATAATTGTCTTTGCACATCATAGAAAGAGCGTTTCCCGCGCCATATTCAAAGCCACAGCCAAAAGACAAAAACCAAAGATTCGCTTTAACTTTTTGGCGTCCATTGCGTGCGCTGCTTTGACCCCAACAGGCACCATCAAGGCTGAAACAATCGCAATTATCAAAAAACCTACACCATTCACATAACCCAATGAAAAGAGCGGTCTTCCACTGACGCCCAGACCAGAGATAATGAAACCAATTGTGGCCGGCACTGCGATGGCTAGCCCAAAACCAGACGCCGTACCAATGGCGCGATGTATCGGCACATTACAAAGGCTTAGAAGCGGAACACTCAATGACCCACCTCCAATTCCCATTAAGGCGGACAATCCCCCCACGCCTGAGCCGACAAGAGGCGGCGCAATGCCGCCCGGTACAGTTTTTCTCAAAATAAAATCAGGGCGTCCTAAAATGAATTGGAGAGCCACCAACATAGCCACGATCGCAAATATGAGCGTTAAACTCTCTGCGGACAATTTAGGCGCAATGAACCACGCCGCTATGAAGGAACCAACACCAATCCACAGCGCATAGCTTCTCCAAAGCTGTTTAGGTATGAGGATATCCATGTCTACGGCCCCTCTTGCATGATGCCTTCGAACAGAGCGCGTACTATTAACGATAATGACAGCCGCGCTGGTCGCTACGGCGCAATGCATGGTCACCTCATCCGCAATACCGAGGGCTTTGAAGGTATAATGTAAAGCTGGCACCATAATGGCGCCGCCGCCAATACCAAAAAGCCCAGAAGAAAACCCCGCAATAATCGCAACGCTTATAAGCGACCCAAGCAGAATAAAGACTGTAATAGGCTCCATACTAGGCCACACTTCTTTCCATTGTCTCTATCGCCTCTTCTCTGGCCTGTAGAGCCATTTTCACGACCATAGATGGCAAAGCGTCTGAGACGGCTTTTTCACTTAATGTACGGCGCCAAACTCGCGCCCCTACCTGCCCACTATATAAACCCATTATATGCCGCAATAAGGCCTTAGCCGTCCGATCTTCTGTCTCAACGGACTCTAAGTATTCAACTAGTCGTAAAGCTATGTCGTTACGCGTGACACTATACTCTGAATCATCATAAACGCGGCTATCAATCTCAGTTAACACCCAAGGTGTATGATAGGCAGAGCGGCCCAACATAAAACCATCAAGCCCCACTGATTCCTGTTTAGCCACCGAAATATCGGGCAAGCCACCATTCAATTCAATCTTCAGCTTTGGGAATGCAGACTTCATGTCTCTGACGAGATTATAATCAAGCGGCGGCACCTCGCGGTTCTCTTTTGGGCTCAAACCCTTTAACCACGCTTTCCGGGCATGGATAATAAATGTTTCGCAGCCTGCATCAGAAACAATTTTCAGAAAATCAGGGAGAGTATCCTCAACGACCTGATCATCAATACCAAGGCGGCATTTGACAGTTACCGGAATAGAAACAGCCTTTTGCATAGCCTGAAAACAATCCCCGACTAATTCAGGTTCAGCCATTAAACACGCGCCAAACCTTCCAGATTGAACGCGGTCTGATGGGCAGCCAATATTAATATTAACCCCATCATAGCCAAAACCCTCTCCAATGATCGCAGCCTCAGCCAATTTACTAGGGTTACTTCCGCCTATTTGCAAAATCACGGGGTGTTCAATGTCATTAAAACCCAATAAGCGTTCTCTTGGCCCGTGAATGACTGCATCGGCCACGACCATTTCGGTATACAGCTCTACATGCTTTGACAACTGACGGTGAAACCAACGACAATGTCTATCAGTCCAATCCATCATGGGCGCAACGCTGGCTGTGAACTCTTGATTTTGCTTCATTTTTTGTTATACTTCAAACACTTAGAAAGGACGCGTGTGCACTCAAATTCACTGGAAATCACCCCGATTCTCTGTGGTACTGCACACAAATTGCACACAAAATGGCAACTATAGTAAAACTCAAATCAGGTAACTACCGCGTACAGATTAGACGCAAGGGACAGTATGCGTCAAAAACCTTTTCAAGAAAATCTGACGCAGTCTCTTGGTCACTAGAAGCGGACAGACGAACAGATCAAGGGACGAATATTATTGCGCCTAAAGTTTCTGGCTTCACAACTTTCGGGCAACTGATAGACTTGCATATTGCAGACATGATTGAGGTCAACAAACCCCTAGGTCGATCCAAAGAGTTTGCCTTGAGAATGCTGAAGAAAAACTTAGGCAGGACAAAACTATCGAGACTAAAAAGAGCGACGATTTTAGAGTATGGACAAAAGCGCGCTAAAGAAGGTGCTGGCCCGGCAACACTCGCCGCGGATATTTCTTACATTCATACCATTATAATTCATGCTGCTGCAGTCCATGGCGTTGAAATCACAACTCAAGAAGTTGACCTTGCCCGAGTCGCTTTGAGACGCTTAGGCCTAATTGGCCGTAGCAATGAACGAGATAGACGACCAACCCAGAAAGAATTGGATCGCCTCATAAGATATTTTGAGAATTTCAGCACCACAAACATCCCAATAGCCCGAATTATCAAGTTCGCAATTGCTACAGGTATGCGACAAAGCGAAATTTGCCGTATTACATGGGAAGACCTCGATGCCGGAACTCGCTGCATCATAGTAAGGGACCGAAAGGACCCTAGGAACAAGTACGGAAACCATCAACGCGTCCCCCTTCTTGGCTTAACGGGATATGATGCATGGGCTCTTCTCGAAGAGCAAAAATTTGAGTCCCGCGCAACAGGCCGGATATTTCCTTACAACAATAAGACTATCGGTACATACTATCGCCGTGGTCGTGACAAATTGGGCATCGTAGACTTGAGATTTCATGATTTCCGTCACGAAGCCACTAGTCGCCTTTTCGAAGCAGGGTTAAGTATTGAAAAAGTTGCATTAGTAACAGGACACAAAGACTGGAAAATGCTCAAACGCTATACCCATTTGGATCCCGCCATAGTTTTTGCGGATTATCGACCACGACAAGTCAGTCCTCTCGCTTCAGTAAAGCCTCTATAAAAAAGAGCCCCCTAAGGCTCAACTTTATTTTTGTTTTGAGAGGTCAAAGAACTATGCGAACAAATTATGAGTTTCTACCTCAGGCTCCCTCATCGTCTTCTTTGTAAGACCTGACCATTTGGCTAATTCATCGATATGATAAAGTACTCTGCGGCCATGCTTGTGAAAACAAGGCCCCCTGCCCGCTGACCTCATATTGTTTAAAGTTCGTGGATTAAGGCGTAAATACTCTGCAGCATCAGCTACAGTTTTATAAGGGCTATCGATTGGACGATGCCGATTTTTTGGTTGCGGCAAACCTTCAAGTTCTCGTTCCATACTTTAACTCCTATTACCTCATTGTGTGGTGCTCGTTTAAGTGCGCACCAAATCAATTATTTTCTCTCAGGATTATGCCTTTGGGCGAGACCAAACAAGGTCAGCGCCGTCTTCACGGTGAAACAATGCCGCATTTATAGGCTTTGTCATTTCAGGGCCATCCAGCTTCACGCTGATATACTCCAGCGGATCGGTATCGTCTTGCGGCTCTGTGACATCGTTCCATGCCACGCCAAGGTCACAGCGGCCGGACTTCACAAAATAGTCGGGGCTGTTTTCCGTTTTCTTCTTTTCATTCGCGACAAAGCGAACCTTCTTGTTTGTCATGAGTGTTGCGATCGTGCCCTCAAAGCCCGTCGCAGTCGGTTTGAATGTTCCGATTGTAGCCATAGCGTTTTCTCCTGTGCTTGACGTGGTGGAAATTAGGCCAGCTCTCGCTTAGCCTTTTTGAACCCCGCATCACTGGCCAGAAAACTGGCGAGCATTGACGGGATAAGCGCTGTTATGTCGGCCTTTTCGCCGTAAGCCTTTTCATAAACTTTGGCGTAGGCTTCCAAATCAGCTTCCAAGTACGGCATCACAGAGATTGTGTGCTTGGTTGGCTTGGTATCGGGAAGTTTTTGTAATTTGATCTTAGGATGGCTCATGGTCTTGCTCCGTAAGGTTTGAGAATAAGGTCGCGCGAGACAATGACGTTAAACCGCCAGCCTTGGCGCACTTTAAGTGTCGGCTGGACATTGAGGTTACGGTCAATAATCCGCTGCCCGGCAATGTTGGCCGTGTCTTGCCCTGCATTCTGCAAGGCACGCGTCAGACGGTCCCCATCATCACTGGCAAGCTCTGACCCAATTGAAAGTAGAGATGACAACGCCGCGCCTTTGATGAATTGCCACGTATGCTTATCGACCTTGTCTTTCAGACCTGCAAAACCCTGGCTGTCTGAGCTCGGCAAATTATCAAGCTGAATGCTATCGCCATTAGGCAGTATCAGCCGCGTCCAAACGACGAGCGCGCGGCTCTGTCCAAAGGCGATGACACTATCATAGCGCCCCATCAACCGAGAGCCTTGCGGGATAAGCAGATGCTGTCCTGTCACGGTGTCATAGACGTTCTCGGTCACTTGGCCGATGACCTGGCCCGGCAAGTCTGAATTTAGCCCTGTGACCAGTGAGGCCGGAATGATGTTGCCTGCCATGACCTGATAGGGCGAGCGCGGCGATACGAGGCCGTGGGAGTTATAAATACCGTCAGTATCACGCTCTAAGAAAGCCTGCTTATCGATTTGACCATTGGGGTCACTCTGTCCGCCGCTCAAATCAAACCCTGATGGCAGCCCAGGATAATCCGGCATTTGCGGCGCAGGAAACCCAAGATTTTGACTGAGTTGATCAACGGGACCAGAACTTTGGTATTGCTCGACCTGACCACCTAAAGCTTTACGGCCTACATTAAAGAATAGGCTCTGGGTCTTCGGCTGTTGGGTCGGTGGATTATAAACAGGTGTGGCAGGCTGATATGATGGTTGCGGCGGCGCGCTATATAATGCGCGCTTTTGGGGTCGCGGATTTAATGCCGTTTCGGCTATATGAGGATTTGGAATAGTTTGGCCTTTCGGCAGATAAACCTCTCCAAGATCACCCGGCAAAGGCGGCCCTAATGTGGGCTTCATTTCTTCATAGGTCTTGGGCAGCAATTCGAGCCCCGCAGCCATGGGCTTGTGGGTGACGTTGTACAGCTCTTCCGCTTTCTCATCATGCACAGGCGATTGAAGTGCCATTGCTAAAGCTCTGAACATCACGGCGCCTAAGACTGCTGCTCCGCCCAATACCGCCTTGCGGCTAAAGCGGCGCACAGCGCGAGGCCGTGCCCGAATGGTTAAGTTTGGAGGCGTATCACTCATGATGCGCGCTCGATACGAACGACAGTTTGCTTCTTTTCGCCGAGGCGCAATTCAGCGGCGTCGAATAAGCGGTCAACAACGTAATAGCCGTCTCTAACGCGGTAATTGACGAGCTTACTAATACTGCCTTTGCTATCTGTAACAAATAAGGGCGGAGCTTCGGATACGGCTAGCCCTTCAGGAAACTCAATGAAAACCTTTGAACCATCATCGAAGACGCGCGTTGGCCGCCAATGCGGCGTATCGCCTTTGATTACATAATCAAAACGCAGTTCATCAGGACTTAGCTTGGCATCCACCCGCTCATAACTCGCCTTGGTCACGCGGGGTGTTTTCGGTGAGCTTTTGCGAATGTTTTGAATAGCGTTGTGCGGATAGCGCCAAGAGACCGCCGCCATATAGGTGTCCGCAAATGACTTCAGATCCAAATAATAAGTGCGCCGCGTCGAAGTGATGATAGCATTGGTAGAGAGATTGGCCGCCATGGGCTTAACCAAAATATGAACCTGCTCATTCACGCCGCTCCCCGAAACCGTATCTCCAACTGTCCAGCGTTCGGTGTCGCCTGCTGAGACTGTGATAAGCCCTTCGCCCTTTTCCAGAGCAATATCTGTAATCTGCGTTGGCGATGTATAGACCTGATAGAGCGATCCCGGAGTATAGGGGTAAAGCTGAATAGCGTTGAGATAATTGTCTGTTGTTGGCTTCACGATGGCCGCATCATTGGCATAGCTCACTGCTTGAAACCCTGACAGCGACGGCCCGCTATCAAAGAGCTCCACATCAAGAGGCATAGGCTTCATTTGACCGTTCATAATCAAAGTCGGCATTGTATGCTCTGTATAACTCTCAGCCTCAGCCAAAGACGTCATATGTTTCCGTTGGTTCAGGTAGATAAAGCGCCTTGGACATCTCATCCGGTGTGGTCACGCTCCCTGATTTAAGGTCGCCCCAAGCCCCTTTAAGACTTGCGCAGCCTGATAGGCTGATAGCGCCAACCAAAATTGATGCGGTCATCATTTGGCGCGGTATGTTTGATGGCTGTCTCATTGGGAGCCTCCTGTTGCGTTGAGGTCTTTTGACCAGTGAAGTCCGTGGACATAGAGACCGAGCGGATTGCGGTGCAGCGTCTCTGCGTCCGTTGGAGCTTTCGTAATAATTGAAAGACTCGCCGTATAAGTTTGGACACTGAGCTGCGCGCCATTACGGAAAGACTTTTCACGCCAGCGCACTTCAAAACTGTCCTCTGAGGAACGCACGATGCTTGTTACATCCACTGTGACGCTGCGCTGCCCAATGTCCGCGAAAGGGTCATTCTCATTGGCATAGCTATTCAGCGTAAGTGCGGCTTGATCCGTGGCGTAATTATAGGCGTTCAGCCAATTATCGCGTAGAACAACGGGATCAATTGAGACGGACCGGACATTGGTTATGAAGCGTGACAATTGATGCGCAATCTGGGCATCTGACGGCTTAAAATTTGTTTGCGCCGGGCCTGAGGCTTTAACCGCGCCCGTTTCGTCCACTTCAACAACCCACGGCACAATACTCGCTTGCGCGCTTTGATATATCAGACCGCTTGTAGACAGCGCTGCTAATCCCATTGCGCCGCAAAAGGCCAAGCACCATCTGTTTCCGCGCGCATTGGCGCGGCCTAATCGGCGGTCCTCTTTTTGTCCCGCACGTTGATAAGGCGTTTCAGGTATAGGTGTTTTCCCAAATCTGGATTGGCTACGTTTCCATTTCATCGTCTTGTTATAGACGCTGTATTTTTAGCCCTAATAACAATAACTTGGCCAATTAACATTGAACTCAAATACCTTAAATTCGAAAGACGAAGTAACTGATCAATGGTCAAAAAGAGTCGAAAATGATTTTTGGATTGTTGCTCTTGAACCCTATGCCCCAACGTCGTTTGATTTAAACATTGAAAAGCGAAATTCTGGAAGTTACGTGCTGTTTCATATTCTTGTCGATGCACATAAATTAATCCGAGCCCATGAGCATATCTTACGAAGTGAAATAACTGATTTACTGATAATTTATATTTGTCAGGGAGAATGCGATGTCCATTATGGCGGAAAGTCGTTCGGTCTCGCCCAAACAGACATATGCGTTGTAAATGGATGGGAATCTTATATCTTAGACTTTGATTGTTTTGCAGAAATGCTTGTATTTCGAATGCCTATCAGCGCGTTTGAAACGCGCGGAAAGGAAAACTCGGATAAAATTACTTTTCGTCCTATTTCAACACAAACGGGCTTAGCCCAAATCGCGGCTATGACTTTAGAAGAGGCACATAAACAGTTAGGCGATATTCCCCATAATCAAGATAGGATGCTATTTAATAATTTAGCATCAACACTCTGTGCGGGCCTTCAAAATAGCTCGAGTAAAGATGAGGAGCGCTCAAACTATTACGAAGCTCTCATTAGAAAGATCAGGCGGTATATTGAGGACAACATCGAAGACGAAACCCTCAATGCCGAGATTATCGCCAATTCACACAACATTAGTGTGCGGTATTTGAACAAGATATTCGAAGCTGAACCAGATACAGCTATTCAGTATATTCGGTCTTTAAGACTACGTTTATTTGCACAAAGGCTGATAAGTGATAAATTGAACCTAACCGTCAAGGAAATTGTTTTTAGTTGCGGGTTTTCGGACTATGCTCATTTTCACCGTACTTTTATAAAACATTTTCAATGCACGCCAAATGAATACCGCAACAGATTCACTAGTGTGCTTTAAAAAGATACACAATCCTCCAATTAGGAAAGACAAACTTAGAAGCGAGTAAATTTATATGGCGAAGGGTCCACTAAGGGGTCGGTATTCATGACGAGATCGGCAGCCAACTGACCGGCGGCTGGCGCAGTTCCAAAACCATGGCCTGAAAATCCGCTTGCCAATGTTAACCCTGGAAGAGCTGCGATGCGGTCCATGACAGGTTCGCCATCAGGGGTCATATCAATCAAGCCAGCCCATGACGCGCTGATTTCAGCTTTCTCAAAAATTGGCCAAGCCTTGCACAAGTTCGTCATTGCCTCCTCCAACACGCCGTGATTAACGGGCGGGTTCTGAGAGCGCTTCATTTCAAAAGGTGACCTCTTATCGCCTTTCCAGCGGTTGGGATAAGCCAATTCTTCAAAGAAGAAAGAGTTCAATTCAGGACGAACAAGCCCCTTATTTGCTTTGAGAGCCGGAATATATTTTAGTCCCAACTTTATATGATCGGGCGTTAGAGGCGCGTTCATTGCGCCGCGCTGCATGATCGTGTAGCCGCCGTCAGAGCGCTTACGGAATGAAAAGTTTGATGCTCCCACAGCAATATCAGTGGGCCCATCAAAGGGCTTTGTTCGGAAGACAGAGCCCAGTAATTGTAAGATTGGGAGTTTGACTTTGTGATTTGCCAGAAAGCGCCTTGACCAAAGTCCGCCAGCCAATAGCACTTGATCGCATTTGATTTCACCGCGCTCGGTTATCACGCCGGAGACTTTACCGCCCGTCAAAGACAGCATACGCGCGGCGCAATTCTCAACGATGATTGCCCCTTTCGCCAGCGCAGCTTTTGCAATGGCCGTAGAGGCTAAGGTTGGCTCGGCATATCCATCTGCGGGATCATAAAGGCCGCCAGCCCAATCAACCGAAGACCCTGGAACCATATTTCTAATTTCACCAGATGAGACCAAACGGGAAGGAATGTCCAATCCACTTACGCTCTCAAGCCATCTTTCATAAGGTTCAAGGGCCGCCTCATCTTTTGCGACATACATAATCCCAGCTTGGCGGTAGCCTACACTCATACCCGTACGTTGTGGTAATTCTGCCCAGAACTGTTCTGCGTGTTTGGCAAGCGGCATGTCTTTGGCTGAACGAAGAGTTTTCCTTATCCAGCCTAAATTTCGAGACGATTGCTCGGATGCAATACGGCCCTTTTCCAACACCACAACAGGAACTCCGCGCTCCGCCAAGTTGAGGGCAGCGACTAGCCCCACAATTCCTCCGCCAATGACAACGACTGTTGTTTCATTTGGGTAGTCAGCTGACGTTTCTACCGGAGATATAATGGGGGTTGCCATAGGATGCTTATGTCTCGTTAGATATCAATTGTCTCTACGGTGCGTTTCGACGCACCGATTATAGCTGTCGCTTCCATTTCGAACTTATAATAAGGCGCGGCCAAAGGAGAGCACGTCATTGTACAGCAAGGGTCAATCCCTCTGAAAGTAGCCCCCAAGACTTCAGCCGCCACTTTCAAGTCATCACTATTTGGCGCATAAGCCCGATAAGCGACAATATCTTCAAGACAAGAACCAACGGCCTTTAAAGACCGTTCTATCGTCGCAATCGTGTTCTCAGCTTGCTCTTTAAAACTCTCCGGCATCTCGCCGGTTTCAGGATCGCGTCCAGCTGTATTTGACACGAAGACCATATTGTCGACGGCAACTACGCGAGAATAGCCGACAATGTCTTCCATCTTCGCGCCGGATTTTACTTTTTTAATAACGCTCATGGTTACCCCTTCATTGGCCTATCTAAGAACTGGCACGTCCCAAAGATTGAGTTTCACGCCAATGCCTTTCTCAATCGCATTGCGGTAAACATAAGTTCCCCAAGCCACGTCTTCGACGGGCATGCCGCCAACAGAGAGCATAATGATTTCCTCGTCATTTTGACGGCCAGGTGACGCGCCACCGCAAACTTCAGTGAGATCTTCAAGGTCGCTACGCTTCATTTTTCCTTCTTCAATCATATCCATAAACTTTATACCAATGAGCGGGATAATATTATGTGCAGGGTGAGGAACTTCTTCGAACCAAGCTTCATAAAGACCGTAATTATCAACAAATTTGCGAACTTCCGGCGCATTCATATCATCGTCAAAATTAGCGAGAGCTGGGTCTGCGATAAAGGCTCCTGGAGAGAGCCACTCACGTTTAATCATAGGGTAAGTTGAAGGATCTCCTTCCTGCCCTGAACTACAATAGCCGATCACGTCTGCGCCTCTGCAAAGCTCTTCATCGGAAGTGACCGTTGTGATATCTTTGATTTGTGGGTAGGTTTCTTTTACCCAATCAATAAACAAGGCCAAACTTTTTGCGCCACGACCTTTGACACGCAGCGTATCGATTTTTGGACAAGCCGCGATGAAAGCTGCCAAGGTCGTTTTACCCATAACGCCAGGCCCGAGTATAGCCGCGACGCGAGAATCTTTCTTGGCTAAGTAACGTGCTCCGACACCCGGCACAGCGCCCGTACGATAAGCCGATAAAAGGTTCGCTGACATGAACGCCAATGGTGCGCCCGTATCCGTATCCGTCAGAGTAAACATCAGGATTGAGCGCGGTAAGCCCTTTTCTCGATTAGCAATATTAGAGCCATACCATTTGCAGCCGGACGTTCCAAAATTTCCACCAAGATAGGCCGGCATCGCCATAAGGCGGCGGTCTGCGGTTGGTTTTGGCATGTTTGGATGGGGGGAGTCCGCAGGGAACTGTATCATCGCGCCATGAGAATTATTGTTCGCCCCAGGCATCCTGTAATCTTCAATATGCAAGAGCTTGAACATTTCATCCATCGCCTCAACACAAGCAGGCATATCATCAACACCCGCCTTGATCATGTCTTGCTCTGAAAGGTAAATAAAATCTATTTTCGTAGAATTTGTCATAGTATTCTCCCCATTCTTGATGGTTTAACCTGTTCTCTAACCGTCAAGAATGACGCCTTAAGTGCGTATTATATTCAATGTTAAGCGATTAGGTGGCACCCTATTGAAGGGTTCAGCATTCCAATTCGCTTGTTAACTGTGCGCGGAAACAGCGGCTCCGCGCACAACCAAAACTGAACCAAGCGCCATCTTAGAATTTGGCAATTAAACCAACGCCATATTCACGAGGGCGGCCGTAAAACTCTTGTTGGAAACCTGCGGCGTCGGCAAAATTAAAGCTATAAACGCGATACTCTTTATCCGTGAGATTTTTCCCAAATATGTAGAGTTCCATGTTCTCATCCGCGCCGAAAGCATAGCCAGCGCGCGCATCGAAAAGCGTATAGGCATCTTCTTGGTTTGTATTTTGCAAATTAAAGAAATGGTTTCCTTGATGATTAAAGCTCACCTGAAGACTGCCAACACCACTGCCGATTTTGGTTTCGTAACGCGCGATACCATTTGCAGTAAATTCGGGCGCAAGAACTGTCGATACGTCCTGAATAGACACTACAGAACCATCACCCTGCCGCACACCGACTTGATCAACACTTGTATCAACATAGCTCGCGCCGAGCTGCACAGTAAATCCGTCCGTCAAGGTCGCTCCTATTTCAGCTTCACCGCCATAGAATGTGGCGTCTGAGTTTTGGATAAACTGAGATAGGCCCGCAAACGTCAAAGCCTGATAGTTCTTATAGTCATAGTAGAAAGCACTGACATTGGCGCGCACATTACCGCCTGCCGATGTCCATTTAACGCCGCCTTCATAGGAAGTCAGTTTTTCTGCGTCATAAGCAATATCCTGAACAGTCACACCATCGGTGAAGTCAAGAAATCCAGCATTAAAACCCCCACTCTTAAACCCTTGAGCGACCTTGGCATATAACAATGTCCCGTCTTCGAGTGTGTAGTTCAAGCCAATAGTGCCTGAAAAATCATCATCATCTATTTGATTAAGGTCACCGACTTCATCAAATTCGAAAGTAAACAAATTGATGGAGCCGCCACCCGATGAAAAGTCGAAAAAGCTGGGAGCCTCCAAAAAGGTTCCAAAGAAGGTATTAATTATACCGCCGCCTAGAGGCCCATCTGCGAATTGATTTACATATTCGATATCCCGGCTTTCATTTGAATATCTTCCGCCCACGACGAGTTGGAGCTTGTCAGACAAATCATATTCAACGTTCCCGAAGACTGAGATAGAGTCGGTATTTTGAGTGTAGTCAATATCATAGGTCAAAAAACGAACGAGATCATCGGGAGCAAAATCAGCGAAGGATGTGCCATGGAAACCCAAGATATCTGCCGTTGGTAATCCTGTCGGATCACCTACATCGGTTAAAAACTGCAAGAACTCTGCGAAGCCTGGACCTCTATCATTGATGTCGAGATCAAGTTGACCATCGACGGTGGTGTTAATGTAATACGCGCCGGCTACCCAACTCAGAGGGCCTGTGTCTCCAGAGAGTCTGAATTCATTAGAAAACTGCGAGCTTTGCGACTGGAAGGTTGGCACAAGGCCGCGAAACGGTCCCGTATCTGCTTCTTCAGCATGAAACTTATCAACTTCTCTATAGGCGGCGATATTTGTCAGCTGAATGCCGCCAATATCCCAATCTAAATTAGCCGATGCGCCCCAGGCTTCGATTTCCAGCGAGATATCATCATTGTCATAATCTCCGGCAAAATTATCGCCGTCCGTATCTTCATAACGAAAACGATCAGGACCAAATTCCGGCCCCTCGACCCCAACACCGATTGGAAAGCCAAGACTCGTATGTTGGTAATAAGGCGCTCGGGTATCAGCGTTTGAGTAATCTAGTTTAAATTCAAGATTAGCGTTTTCTTCAATATCGAAATCAACAATACCTCGAACTGTATAACTTCCATTCTCATTGGAGTCATTACCTATACGGTTTTCGACATAACCATCGGAATTACTCAACTTACCGGCAATTCTATAATGCCCTGCATCAGAAATTGGACCACCAAAACCACCTTCAAGCTCTATCGAGTTGAATCTGCCATATTGAGCACGAATGTCAGCCTCGAATTCATCGCCGCCACGTTTCGAAATAAAATGCAGCAAGCCGCCAGTGGCATTGCGTCCATAAAGCGTACCCTGAGGACCTCTAAGAACCTCGACACGATCAACGTCAAATAGCTGGAATGTCAGGCCCGGGAGCGCCGCGTTATACACCTCATCGGTGTAAACGGCGATTGGCCCCTCATTATTGTCATTAAAGTCATTCAGACCGACGCCTCGGAGTGTGAATGACGGGTTATTGCCCTCACCTACCGGTGTGCCAACATTCAAACCCGGTGTCTGCGCCGCAAGACTAACACTATTCTCAAGACCTAATTTTTGAATTGCCTCACCTGTATAGGCTGTCACAGATACAGCTGTTTCTTGTAAATTTGTAGATTTTTTCGTGGCCGTAACAACAATTTCATCGGTCAATTGCGCGTAAGCCGTTGTTCCTGAGGAAGCATAAGATAGAGCTAGTAATGAAATGCCGAGTTTGAATGTTTTGGTCATTAAGTATACCCCTTTGATTATATTTCCTTAACTAATAGTTCTTTGGCAGAATTATAATTGATATATTCAGTCATTTTTTTGGCATTTTATTGCCTTTACATGACTTTTCATATAAATATATGTCAGGAGTAAAGTATTGTGACATCACCGAACGCAGTGAAACGGCCGTTTATTCGTGCTCGAATTTTCAGGCAAATTCTTAGCCACGCAAACATTAGCCCGGTTAAGCAAAAACAAATTTTAAAAGATGAGGGCCTCGTAATTGAAGATCTCAATGATTACAGCGCAGATATTCCGCTCAATAGTTACATGAGGATGTTCGAACGTTTATCACGTGTCACGCATTCTCCTGCATTTGGTTTAAAGACTTCAAAAGTCATGGGGCCTGAACTTATTGGAGCGGTTGGATTTATCTTTCTGTCTTCCCCGAACTTAGAGGCTGCCATTGAATATTACTCAAAAAGCGTTTCAACCATTCAAGAAGTCACACAATTGATTTTTGAGCGTGAACGTCAGCCCACCTTAAAATATGTCATTACAGATGAAAGAATTACCCCGCGCCGACAGGATGTCGAATTTTCGATTGGTTATGTCAACAGCTTGCTTAGAACTTATATTGGCAAAGATTACCGCCCTAAAGAGATCTATTTTGAACATGCCAAACCTGTTAAGGGCGATTTGTATGAAATCCATTTTGATTGCCCTGTTTTCTTCGAGCAAGATATCAATGCAATTGTTCTAAATCCCGAAGACTTGAAGAAAGGATCCGCCAAATTCGATCAAAACCTTATTCCCCTTCTGGAGCACTACTTACAGTTATTGGAACATAACACACAGAGAACAACAACATTTGTGGAGAATATCGAACAGATTTTACCTCATGCCATAGAATATAATAATGCCAATTTATCTTACGTTTCGGGAAGATTGGGACTTACGGAAATCACAGTCCGTCGCCGCTTGAAGGACGAAGGAACATCTTTTCGCGAATTGTTACAAAAAAAACGCATCGCTATTTCTCGGCGGCTTTTGACGGAAACAAAAATGAATGTTTTGCAAATTGCGCAAAAGCTCGGCTATTCCGAAACAGCCAGTTTCACACGAGCTTTTCGTAAAGAAACAGGACAAACACCTATAAAGTTTAGGAAGGCTCATCTTTCAAAATAAGCGCCTTCAAACCTGAAAAATGGACTAAACTTTATATCGCGAAAGATGCACAACAACCATATAGAGCGTTAAAGATAATACAGCACATAGAGCTGAGAAGCTCAGAACGGCCCCAAATCCAGATCCCTCAATCAAGCGTCCTGCAATAGCTGGACCGATGACGCCTCCAAGTGAAAGCGTTGTTGCTGATAAAGCGACAAAACGCCCACTGATATCGATTTCTGCGCTCAACCCAAAAAAATAAGCCAATCCATAATTGATACAGAATGTAAATAATATCGCGCCCAATGCGAATGTAAAAATAGTGGCAGATTGCCAGATCAGGACCAAGCTTAGAGCATTCAGAACGATAATGGCTATCATCGGATTGTAACGACCCATCTTGTTCCCTAGGGCAGCCGCTACAAAAGCCCCTATTGTTGCCGATACCATTCCCAATGCGAGGACAACTCCCACCTTTTCTACGGCCAAACTTTTAACGCCTCCTATTACTTCTAGAAAAGCCCAAGTCGCGATAACCCCACTAAAGAAAATAATACTCGCGAGTAATGTTATGATTGATAATCCTAAAGAGCTAGCGGAAGTCTTGTTCGGCTGCAGGGCCATGTCGGATGTATTTGATAACCCAGCCTGACTACCCTTCACCCCGGTTGAGGGTATGAGGAAACTGAGCGGCGCGACAATTACAGCCATTGCTGCCATGGCATACATCATACCTTTTAGACCATATTCTGGAATAACCAAAACCGGTAAGGCAAAGAGTGCAATGATTGCAGGCATTGACTCGTAGCCGAGTTTAAGCCCGAACGCTTTGTCAGGGTTAGAGCTATCTCCTAAAATCGTCATTCCCAAAGCATATAACCCGCCCATTCCGAGTCCCATAATTCCAAACACCAGAATGAGGGTTTGATATTGCGGTGTTAAAGTCACAGCGAATAGAGACATGGCGCAGATGGCCGACATGACGAGCGCAGTAACTTTCCAATTTACGCGGCGGATAAAAAGAAGTGAAGCCACAGCAATTGCTGTAAATGTGAGACTAAAAATCGCGACTAAATCACCTGCTTGAGACTCACTAAAGCTCAAACTTTCAATCAAACTACCAATAACCATCGGCATGGTTGTTGAAATCAAAATGCCGATTCCAGATAAGAAACCAACCGCAACGTAAACCGACATACGGTCTATAGGGTTTCTATCATTACTCATAAGGTCTCCCTTTAGGTTAGCAGTTTAAAATGAAACATTCCGACCATTAAAGACCGTATATCGACTGAACTGTGGTTAATTCTTTTAGGCCCTCAATTCCGAACATAACACCGAGCCCAGACTTCTTCACGCCGCCAAAAGGCACGTCAGGTTGAATCATGCCATGAGAATTAATCCAGACACTGCCGCATTCCATGCGGCACGCTATAGCTGCAGCCTTCGCCTTATCATTTGTCCAGACAGAGCCGCCTAGACCCACCTCTGAGTCATTCGCGCGACTTAGAGCGTCTTCGACATCGGAATAGCGCATAATTGGCAATACCGGGCCAAACTGTTCTTCCCGACAGACATCCATGTCATCTGTGACGTCCGCTAACAATGTTAGCGGATAAAAATACCCTGGACCCGCGACTGGATCAGCCCCAACAAGCACCCTCGCGCCTGCAGACACGGCATCATCTACAAGACGCCGAACAATATTATATTGCATCTCATTTTGCACCGGCCCGATAATATTGTTTTCATCCAGCCCATTACCGACAGGAATATTTTTCGTAAAGTTTGTGAGTTCCTCACAAACTTCATCATAGATACTGTCGTGAACATAAAGTCTTTTTAATGCCGCGCAGGTTTGTCCATTATTGATAAAGGCACCCCAAAAAAGGCTTTCCGCAATCTCTGAAGGATTGGCATCAGGTAGAACAATCCCGGCGTCATTCCCGCCAAGCTCCAAGGTCAAACGCTTCAATGTTTGAGAGGCCGCATTCATAATTTTTTGACCTGTCGGTGTCGAACCGGTGAAGGAAATTTTATCAATTCCAGGATGTTCACTCATCCACGCTCCAAGGCCGCCTTTACCCGTAACGATGTTTAACACGCCTTTGGGTAAAACAGTGTTGATGACTTCGACCATCTTTAATGTCGACAATGACGTGTAGGACGAAGGTTTCATAACAACCGTATTCCCAGCTCTTAACGCGGGTAATATATGCCAAATTGCAATAAGTAACGGCCAGTTCCAGGGTAATATGGAGCCAACTACGCCTATAGGTTTCCGGTGCATTTCAACCCGGCCTTCCTCATTATCCTGCAATACTTCCACCGGGAGCTTAAGTTCTGCTGTGTAATGCGACCACCCTGCACAGCCCTGCATTTCAAAACGCGATCCAATCCCATTGAGCGGTTTGCCATGCTCGCGTGTCAATAGCTTTGCGAGGTCCTCAGCATTATCTTCAATAACCTGACCAATAGCATGACAAAGCCCTTGGCGTTCTTCATCAGGCAATCCACTCCATGCCGGAAAGGCAGCGCGAGCCGCCTCAACAGCGGCGTCCAGATCTCCTTTCTCGGCTATAGGACATTTTCCTACAAGTTCCCCAGTTGCTGGATCTTTAACTTCAAAAAAATTTTTGGACGTGATGGCCTCACCTCCGATGATCATCTGATATTCCATCTGTATTCCCCTATTATAATATTGGATCTACTCCCTATCAGGCGCAGTCGAAGAAGAGCTTTTGATTAACTCTAAAAAACATGATTATTCATGTATGTCAAATGTAAATGTATTATACAATGCAAAGGAGATTAGATTAGCAATTATCTTTGCAAGCCAAGGCCACTACGCGCCTGACAAATATCGTGCTCCAATTTCAACATTCTCGCGGCGCATTAAGCTTTCGCCTATTAGAAATCCTGTTGCGCCTAATCTTGTTAAAAACTGAATATCACCCCGGGATGAGATTCCAGATTCTGCGATCAGGGGCATGGTTGCGGGTACCAAAGATGAAAGTTTATCAAAGTTATCTAAGGTCGTTTCAAATGTTTTCAAATTTCGATTATTAATCCCGATTATCCTTGCTCCAACATTTAAAGCTCGTTGAATTTCTTCTGCTGTATGGGTTTCCACCAACACATCCATTCCCAACTCATCTGCGAGGAACATAATTTGCCGGACAGCCCTGTCATCAAGCATAGCCATAATAACCAAGATTGCATCAGCTCCCATCCCGCGACTTTCTAATACCTGAATAGGGTCGAGGATAAAATCTTTTCGCAACATTGGGAGTTTGGAAACACGCCTAACACTCTTAAATATCTCGACACTTCCTTGAAAACTGGGTCCATCAGTCAACACGGAGAGGCAAGCCGCCCCTCCCTCCGCATAGCCTTCAGCTATCGCAACGGGGTCAAAATCATGACGAATAACACTCTTAGAAGGGCTTGCCTTTTTAACCTCTGCTATAATAGCAGGACGTAGTCTCGAAATTTTTTTTAAATGATCCGCAAATCCGAGCGCCGGCTTTTGAAATCTTGCTATAGATGTGAGACGATCAATTGATGTCGTGCGTTTAAGCTCGCGAACTTCTTCGCGCTTATAGGCAGCAATCGCCTTTAAAATATCCTGTGGTTCTTCGGGCATAAGCTTAGCCTAAATTGGCGGCTAAGCCCAAGCGGCAGAGGAGTAAGCTTTCTGCATCACCTGTGACGCAGCATCTGATAGAGTCGCGTCACGGCGCTTGGCGAGAACAATAGAGTGACTAGGCAACGGGTCTGCCAAGGGTCTTGAGATCAAAGGTTTACCATCATAGCTGCGCGATGGTCCGGTTTGAGTCATCGCGATGGCAAAGCCCAAGCCGTGACCAACCATACCTCGCATCATTTCAAATGAGGCGGCTCTGAATATAACTTTTGGCTCTATCCCTCGTGAGCGTAAAACTCCCTCCAACTGATCTCGGCTCGTATCTTCGGCAATGGAGATCATAGGCTGTTCATGCAAATCTTCATTTCGAATAACTGTGTTATTCGCAAGAGGATGATCCTCGGCGAGAAGTACATAAGGGGTCAGCGTTGACAGCAGTGTCGTTTCTAAACTCTCCGGCAAATCAAAGTCATAGAGAAGTCCAATTTCGATTTCTCCAGACAATAATGCATCTTTCACGCGTTTATTATCCCCTTCAATTAGTTCAACTGAAAGCCCGTCTCCATCCCGCGTAAGATCTTCGACAAGTTCAGGTACAAAAAAGGGAGCGAATGTATGAAAACATCCGACGGCTAGAGGCTTAGTTATGGAAATGTCGTTGGATTTATCAGTATTGGGTACGACAATCGGTTGTGATGACCCATAAGCGCGGTTAGCATAGATCAAGGCCGACCCTTTTTCAGCGACCGAAATTTCAACGACCTCGCCGAAAATAACATGATGTGTGCCAACTTTTACCGTTGATGTTATTTCGCAATCAAATCCTACAAGGCCGTCTTCTACTCTGGGGGACCCGGTTTTGCCTATGGCCCACTTTGAACATTCAAACTTGTCTTCAACTGTGTCTTTGTACCGCCCGGCAAATACATCGGAAATATAAGACTGATGATTATGAAGTACGTTCACGCAAAACACACCGTTCTCAAGCAGGCTTGCAGCGGCAGCGCTATTTTCGTTAATACACACAAGCAAAGTTGGACGCGGCGTATCCGCCGAAACAGAGGACATGGCGGAAACTGTTAGGCCGACGCGCCCAGCCGGACCATCTGAAGTGATCACATTTACCGTCGCAGCGGCAAAACTCATACCTTCAAAAAACTTGTTCTTTAATTCTTGGTCGATCACAGTCATCCCGAGCCCGTCTCTTTAGCTATTTTGCACCAAAACAGTTGAAATCAAACATAGCCAGGAATGTAAGGCTTGCCGAACATAACCTTACCGGCATTCATGAATGAGCCTTCAGTGAGGAAGGCATGCTGAGCCGTAACCATCGAATCAGTTAGATATTGATTCATGGGATTGGCGTTAAAAATGCCCATTGTTCCTGTCATCTCAAAGCACATTCTGGCAACCTCTGCCCCTGTCCGTGCGGCATGGCTTGCTGAGAGACGAAGTGCTAAGTTTTGCTCCCGCGTTATAGTGCCGCTTTCATTGATTGACTCCCAAGCCTCATCTGTCGTGGCATAAAACCAACTTTTTGCGGATTGCAATTTGCCTTCACACTCAGCAATGTGAATTTGCACATTTACACGATCACCCAAAGTAGGTGCGCCTGTAATAGATTTGGAGTTTGAGGCGACCTCAAGAATATGGTCGATTGCTGCCCGAGCCGTCCCAAGCCCGCAAACGGCCAATACTTGCGCAGCTAAGGTTACTGTCGGATATAAATATTCTGGCGCATCAATGGAGGAAGGCGCATCGCGCAACAAAATCATGTCATCAGGTACGAAGACATCATCTACAACCATCGTATGGCTACCCGTAGATGACATTCCAAACGTATCCCATGTCTCATCAATTGTAATCTTATCACGCGGTATAACAGCCATCTGCTTGAATACCTCATCGCCGTTACCCGGTACAGAGACCCCAACCGCAACAAGAGATGCCCCCATGCAGCCGCTGCCAAATGGCCAGCGGCCCTTTACAATAATGCCTCCATCAACTTTTTCCGCAGGCTGAATAGGAAATGTTGCTCCCGCGAACACCAATCCAGGGTCTTCTTTAAATATTTTCTGTAGCGAAGCTTCAGGCAAAGAACATAAATATTTAGTCGCAAAAGCAAAACTAGCGACCCAGCCCGTAGACCCATCGGCAATTGAAATACGTTCTATGATTTTCATAAACTCAGTTGGCGAAATGGGAGACCCGCCTAATTCTTTTGGAACAAAAGCACCGTACAATCCGATGTCTTGCAGTTTTTCAATAACATCCTGAGATATGTGGCGTTGTTTCTTAAATTCCGCCCTACGGTTTTTTATATCTACGAGCAGCTCTTGTAGCGCTGCCTCATTGATTGGAGAGTTTTCTTCAGCCTGCTCAATAACAGGTTTAATCGCCGCAACACCCATGTCGGATCCTCACATTATATTTACATGATTATTCACGTAAACGAATTCATTTTAAAAAGCAAGTGACACAACGATATTCTTTAGAGCTATCGAAAAATTAGACGGCTACTCGAAATAAAGAACCTAATATTTACTTACGAAAACAGGATTTGATTACGTTTTGATCGACCGCTGATTTCGATATAAAGCGAACACACAGATTGCAGCTAAAAGCGCAGCTGGAATAAATGCATAAAATAGCTGTTGTTCTGAAACCACAAACCCCAATAAATATCCTCCGATCAAGGGACCAAACACAGCACAACGCCGAATGGAAAAGTATATATAAAACAATTGCTTATGATTGTCAAAGTTGACTTTGCAGCACGTATGACATTGACTTTGTAGCACACAGGTTTTGGATTTTCGCCGCATTATTCTGCAATAATTTTGACTATCATGTCTGTCGAACCCGATCTTTCATAGCACCTTTTCCTTGCTTCCGTTTTTATGAAACAGAGTGGTTGTAAAGTTAGGGGCGCATCACCCTTTAATAAGGGTGTTTGAGCCTCATAGGTCAAAGCGCGGAGAAGCGACTACCAATCAATAATTCTAGTAACTGTCATGTTTTGACAGTATATAGAACTTTATGAACGCATTGATTTCACTTATTACACGCGCTGGGTATGCGGACCGCATTCTGAATGAACGGCAATTGGCGCGCATTCTTGGCGGTAGTGATGACCGACGTTACGGTCAGGGCTTTGTCACGTTAACGGCATTGAACCAGTATTTCGGTAATTTGGCATTTTAGGGGCACATCGATGTCGTGGTTAAGTTCCATTTTAAGTTTGCTTGATGTCTGAACTTGCGGAGTGTTGATCGGGAGATGAGGTGGCGTCGATGGTTGAAGAGGTTGTAGATCTGAGCGTGGCTCGAAAGCAGTTTTTGGGCTTGATGGACTGATCTGAATTTCTGTGATTTTCGTTCTCCTCTTCTGATGGGGACATGTGAACATTCAGCACGGTTGTTCTTACGACCACCGACGTCTTGCAAGTGTTTTAGACCTAAAAGTTTGAGTGCTGCTCTGTATGAACCAAGCCTATCAGTCACAATGCGATTGGGTTTGATGCCTTGGTTCTTTAGTAATTTCCGCAGCAAACGCAGGGCTGCTTTCGTATTCCGTCGTCTCTGTACAACAACATCTAATACGGTGCCTTCATCATCGACAGCTCGCCAGAGATAAACCATCTTTCCGTTAATTTTAGTGTATACTTCATCCAAGTGCCAAATAGGTGAGGGGCTTACGGATCGAGACCTTATCCGCTTGGCATAAGTGGACCCAAACTTATCAACCCATCTTCGTATTGTTTCATAGGAAACATCAACACCGCGCTCGATCAGAAGCTCCTCGATGTCTCGAAAGCTCAGATTGAACCGGAAGTACATCCATACGGCACGACGAATGATGTCTGGATGGAAGCGGTGCCGGGAATAGATTGATGTTTTCATCGCTAGTTCTTAGCGTAATTTCTGAAAACAGGCATTAACGTGACAAAGCCGATAATTTCATTATTCGGACGCTAGCCTAAGTAGATAGTTCCCTCGGGATACTGTATTCTTGGTTTTGTTTTCGACGCGAGGAAGAACCCAAGGGTCAGAGGGCCGAGTCTGCCCAAGAACATAATCAAGCAGATTATTGCTCTGCCAAAGTCGTTAAGCTCACCTGTCGCGCCTTGGCTCAATCCTACGGTTCCAAACGCTGAGGTAACTTCAAATGCAGCTGTTAAAAAGTCAATTTCATGCGTTGCGACAATCAAGAATAAGCCTGTCAAAACAACAAAAAGGCTGATCGTCAATAGCGCCATCACCTTCAGGCCTTGCTGTAAACCTACACTGTATCCAAAGGCTTTCATTCTTCCTGAATTGCGAAAAAACGCTATTGTCGCCAGTAAAAGCACGACAGCAGTCGTCACTTTTATGCCGCCTGCAGTGGATGTGCTACCACCTCCAATGACCATTAAGACCATCGTCATAAGTGTTGTGCTGTCCTGCATAGCCGCCGTATTCATGGCATTGAAGCCGGCCGTTCGGGGCGTAACTGCCTCAAACCATATTGCATTCATTCTTTCCCCCGGACTTGCTAAGCTTCCGAGTGTCTCAGGGTTGTTCCATTCCAGAATGCCATAACCAAGGCAGGAGATAAGAATTAAGCTGAGTGTTCCGACCAACATCAAGCGTGTATGCAAAGAGAATTTTTGCCATTTTCCATAGACTAAAATGTCAGACAGCACCGCGAAGCCCAGACCCGCTACAATGAACTGTACGGAAATCGTAAATATTATCAGGGGACTATCAACATACTCCATAAGGCTATTGGAAAATAATGAGAAGCCAGCATTGTTGAAAGCTGATATCGAATGAAAGGCGGCCAGCCATAAGCCTTCTCGCCAACCAAATTCTGGCACGAAAACAAATGCCATGATGGCCATGCCAATCAACTCGCAAACCAACACGACCCTAAACACCACCCAGACAATGTTGAGCAATCCTCCAAGAGAGGCTAGTCCCATCTCTTCTCGAAGGAATTGCAGTTGTGCTAGACCAATTTGCATGCCTAAAGATGAGAGGACCAAGACCGCAAATGTCATTAGGCCCATGCCTCCGAGCTGTATCAACAGCATAAGGACGCCTTGTCCAAATGTTGTGAACGCTGTTCCGGTATCAACGACGACTAAGCCAGTAACAGTTACAGCTGAGGTTGCGGTAAAGAACGCATCTGACCAAGTGATACCGTCAGTGGATGCGACAGGTAGCATCAATAACAAGGCACCGACCGTAATCCAACTTAAGTACAGCAGTGCCATCAGAGCGGGGGCTGGTAAATTTAAACATTGTCTCACAGCAGATTATATTGCATCGGAGAACTTGCGTAATTGGTTGCGAGTGCCAAATAGAATGATCTTATCATTTTCCTTCAAAGCATCGTTAAATTCAGCGGAACTAGAAAATAGGCCATCAGCGTAAACACCCATACACGAAATATTGTGAGCTTTTTCAAATTTAAACTCCGCCAGTGATTTACCCGCTAAAGAAGAAAGAACGTCCATCATGACGACGTATTTTCCATCACCAAGCGACATAAAGTCTTCCAGATGAGGGTTATGAATTATCTGAGCAATATGCGTACCGAAACGCTGCTCGGGAAGCACAACATGGTGAACACCTATTGCTTTCAAGATTTTTCGCTGCGTTTCGGTCTGCGCTTTAACCCATACTTGCCTGCAACCTAATTCTATCACATTCATTGCAGCCAGAATACTCGCTTCAGTATTTTCACCTATAGAAACCAGAACTGCATCATAAGTCTCAAGTGCGCATTGCGAGAGTGCTTTGTCGTCTGTTGCATCAGCCTGAATAGAAGATTTTATCTCATCGCATATCATAGTTACTCGTGCAGGGTCATTGTCAATTCCAAGGACGTTATCTCCCATACGGGTTAATTCTCTTGCGACAGATACACCAAAGGTGCCGAGGCCAATAATAGCTACGTTTCTGGATTTGTTGGCCATAGATTTCGTTTCAAAAATTGTCTAAGAGTATTGTGGCTACTTGGCTCATGATTAACTCTTATTATTTCCTTAGTCTATCTATTGTTGTGTGTATTTCACCCAATTATATTTTACGCGTCGACCCCAAGCTGCCGCAACTGACCGTCCCAGAATCATCTGCTGCAAGAGACTAAGTTATTCAATATGATCAGCATTTTTTTCACATTTTGACCCGCAGGCTTTAAATTATCCAACTCTTTTCTTCGTAAAAATCGTGGTCTATGGGCTATAATTCCTATGTGGATAAAGCCTCAAACAAATCATTAAACGCTCCAATAGAAGCACCGTCTCGTGCTGAAATTAAACGCGGCATGACTATCGCGGCACAGCTTGTTCAGCGATATGGCCTCAAATATTGGCCAGTTTTGGAACGCCTTAAACATGAGTATAACGCTCTAGATGACCGTGAGGCTTTGCTGGCCTCGCTTCTATCGGATGTAGATAAAGCGGCATAGGTCGATAAAATTCAGCCCTTAAATGGATAGTTCTGTAGTAGCTCGTCACTGACGGCGTGCGCAATCTTCAATAGCTCGTCTCGGCGGTAATCTAGCGACCCTCCATCCCCATATTCTGGGCGCGGATTACGATGACCCATCAATGTGCAACGCAATCCAAAGTCCAATCCAGCCTCCAACATTCGGCTCTAAAGCTATGTCGAAAGCTATAAATGCGTTGCTGCTTCGTCGGGAATAGCTTTCTCGCTTTGAACGCTTTTGTAAGCGAGGCGCTTAGCAAATAGCTCCTATCCCGATAATGTGGAAACCCATTCGGGGCTTGCCGCATGGCTTCCAACGCCACCCCGACAAGCGGAATATCGCGTACGGATGCGCCTGATTTCAGCTCTCTATCTTTCGTAGAACGGATGCGAATATGCGGAACCTCGGCATCCAGCCGAATGTTCTCTGGCTTGATGTTAGCAAGCTCGCTTGGCCTGCATCCTGTCTCAATCAAGGCCATACAGAGGAGTGCGCTTTGCCGATTGAGGCCATCAAAAACATTGGCCGCGAGTATACGTGACCTGACCCAATCGTCTTTAAACGGCATGACCTTCGTTAGAATTTTGTCTTTAAACCGCATATTGCGGAACGGGTTTTCGCGCTCTTCTTCGCCTATGTGTTCAAAATAACGGCGGTAGAGTTTGCGCAAGCTGCCCAAGTCTTTATTGCCGCTGCTCCCGCTCATGGGCTCGGAGCCGTCTTTCGGATGGATGCGCTCATGCCAGAATTTGCGCACGGCGTGGGCGTGTTCGCGGGTAATATCTCGCATATCTATATCGCCGTTTATGGTGACGAAGTTAGCCACGGCACGACGTTTAATCTTAGAGAAATTCGTAATTTATTCAGGTGGTTTATTGGACAACTCGTCGGCGACGATCTCGGACAGATATAAGTCCATAGCTTCTGTGATGGTCACAGAAGGCGTTTTTAAGCTTCCAAGAAGGGCATCCGCGTCTCGTTCTTCCTTTGGCTGCGGGCGGTCTTTTAGTGGTTCCAATGCAATGAGGCGGTGCAGCAAATCCGTGACAGTGTCTTGTGAGACTAAGCTCTCCATTGGCTTATAGTTGCACCCACGAGAGCGGGCGAGTTGACTTGCAGCGCGATAACTTGCCTCTCTAGGGGGCGGCTGAAAACGATTTGGCATTAACTCGTTCCAACGCTGGTTGTCTTCGTCGGCGCAAATATCCCGCCGCTGGCGCGCAACCTTGCGGCTATCTATGTCTAGTGAGCGGTATATCAGAGTTCTGTTATCAAGATGTCTGACCGCTTTCGGAACGCGCCGCACATAGTGCCATGTATCGCCGCGTAACCGTAGGTATTGGTCGGGCCGTCTAATCGCTTTCATCCTGCCATCTCCTGCGTCCGCCTTTTGTAAGGCAAGAAGTGAGGCAAATCGCGCGAGTTACCGTGTGGAAAGTACAGGAAAGAGAGATTTTCCGAAATTTTTCAGAGGCTTACGCAACTTGCTATGATAGGAAAATGGTGCCCCCACACGGCACCAAGGCGACTGATTCCAATCGACCATCCCGAACCTGCTGCTCGAAGTTCAACTGGATAAAGTGTTGGCACAGTCGCATAGAGACCAATCATGGCACCGTGAGTAAAGAACCCTGTTATTGCAATGAGACTCGTAATCGCAAATAATGAAGGCGAGAAACTCGCGATTAAGGCCAACATGATAGCAAGTCCTATATAGAAGAAAGTCGTGACCTTCGTTACATCGAAACGTAGCGCCATAAACCCAATAACAAAAATACACAGCATGCCCACGACATTGATGAGCCAACCTGCGCGGTTTCCATCTGCTGCGGTATGCCCCATATCTTCAATAAGTTTTGGGACCCAAGACAGCATGAAATACAACACCATCAACTGAAGAAAAAATGAAATACTTATGAGCAACGTCCGTGACCTGTAGGTTTGTGTAAATAGAGTCGATAATTTCCCGGAATTTTCAGCTTTGGCAATTGATGCTTGCTTCAGATACTCCGGAGATTCAGGAAGAAAAAACACAACAGGTACAAAAACAAAGGAAAGCGCCGCTCCAAAGACAAATACATGCCGCCATGTTCCAACACCTAGCAACCATAGGCAAATATAGCCCGCGAGTATTGCCCCAATTGGAAAACCAAGTTGAAAAATAGAAATCATGGTCGACCTGAGTTTCGGCCCTGAATATTCAGCGGCCAAAGTATTCAGGCTCGTTATTATGGCTCCGACCCCTATGCCCGTAATAAGTCGTCCAATAAGTAACCATGTTAAATTTGGCGATGACGCCGCCATCAACATGCCGACACCTGATAATATTAGCCCGATAATAGTAACGGCTTTTCGGCCGAACCTATCAGCAAAAGGACGCCGAACCTATCAGCAAAAGGACTAAGAAATGTTGCCCCAAAGAGCATCCCGGATAAGGCTGCGCTGAATACCCAGCCTAGCTCTGTCCTCTGAAATCCCCAGTCATTTGAAATTGCATTGGCGGCGAAGGAGATCGCAAGAAGGTCAAACCCATCCTGCATGTTAATCATTGTGAGAACCAGAAGGCCAATTCTGTTAGCCCTCGGCAGCTTAGAAAATTCTTCTATTACTTTCACCGAATGCCTCCGAGCATAATGCCATACGTATTGACAAACTAGGCCCTGCCGCCGATTACGTGATTATTCATCTAATTATGGTTATGTTGCTTACTTAGGCGAGTCAATGAGTCTGTAATCGGGAGAACGGTGTTGCCGGAAGCACAATTATTCTTAAGAAAATACCAGACAAATGAAGTACGGCACGCTCTATGTAGTTGTGATAAATCGAATATAGGTTTTAATAGGCTGAGAAGTCACAGAATTGGGCAGTTAAGAGGGTGATATACTCATGGACATAGAAAACTTTGATAGAAGAGAGTGGGTTTTCTACTGGATCACCATAGTTGGTGCGAAGTATGAGCAAAAACTAGAAGAGCACCTAAAAAATGAAGGCTTAGATATTCCGAGCTGGAGGGTTCTTATGTTGATGGACCCCGATAAACCCAGAAGCGTGTCTTTTTTAGCTAATCAAAGCATCACAAAACAATCAACAATGACCCGCATTGTCTATCGAATGCGAGACAAAGGTCTTGTGACCGTCAAAACGAGTAAAGAAGATGGCCGGGTTTCTGTCGTTTCGGCTACTGCTAAAGGGTTTAAGCTAAGAGAAAAAGCGTGGAAACTTGTCAAACAGTCTACGAATGAAACGTTTGAAGGCATGGAGAACGAGACAATCGATGAGTTAAACTCAAACTTATCGCTCATTTTTGACCGCCTATAGAGTTAAGCCGAAACTCACACTAGCATTTTTTTGACATATCCATCGCGTCCCGGGCGTTCCCCTGGATGGTTTTCCAATCCCTTGCGTTAATGAGAGCTGTTGAAGCAATCCACGTGCCGCCCACGGCATATACATTGGGCAATGAAAGATAATCATTCATATTTGCCAAACGAACCCCGCCTGTTGGCATATAGCTGATATTTGGCATGGGCGCATAAACAGACTTGATTAACGCTGCTCCGCCAACCGCGCCAGCTGGGAATAGCTTAACTTTATCAAAACCCGCTTCATATGCCGTGAGGGCTTCAGATGGCGTGGCTGTCCCCGGCAGTACCAACAGATTAGTCGATTGAAGCGCTTTCTGAAGCTTCGGCGACAATCCTGGCGAGACCAAAAAATCGGCACCTTCATCTTCAGATCGCGACACATCATCAGGCGTCAACACAGTACCTACACCCAAAATCATATTTGGGCAGTGTTTTTTGATTTGTTTTATAGCTTTAATCGCATCAGAAGTACGTAAGGTTACCTCGATTGCATTGATACCGCCCTCTTGTAACGCTTCGCAAAGACCAACAGCGTTGTCGGAATCTTCAATAGCAACGACCGGAATAACTGGTGAATTCGCTAACAAATCTGACATTTCGACTCCATTGACTATCAACGCTTACATGATTCTTCACGCATTTATATTACTTTGAAGACAGTAGCAATGTGCCGGCCCAATTTCCTATATTATATACATCTTTTGCCGCCAGCCGAATGAGATCCATAACGGCGATCGTCGCGGGTGTCAGAGGCCGGTGAGTTGGATACACCATACTGACTTTATGGTGTAAGCTTGGGTTTATGACCTTACGGGCAGAAATACGATTTTGCTCAACGCGTTCGTGAATAGCAGACCAAGGTAAAAAAGAATGCCCTAAACCAGCTTCTATAAGCTGAAGAGTGGCGTGCATCGTGCCGGCCACCTGGGCCATTTCAAGCTCAATATCTTTTTCCAGTGCATATTTTGCCACTTCTGGCGCAACGCCGTGGCGATCTTGCGGAATGATAAGAGGCAATCCCTCCAGGTCTTTGAATTCAATCTCAGCGCCCAGATTGTTTGGATCATAGGGAGACGTCAAAAAAAGGTCTTCTTCTATTAAATTTTCTATGTGAATGCTGGCGCCTGCACTTACAAGATGACTTACAACCAGATCATAATCTCCCGCTTCAAATGACTGTTGGATGTTGGCTGCGAGACCGGACTCTATGTTTAGCCTGATCTTAGGATAATGGAGCATGAGGCTTTTCGCGAGAGGTACCGTTAGCGCCCCCAGT
Organism: Litorimonas taeanensis; assembly: GCF_003634015.1. Classification (NCBI taxonomy): domain Bacteria; kingdom Pseudomonadati; phylum Pseudomonadota; class Alphaproteobacteria; order Maricaulales; family Robiginitomaculaceae; genus Litorimonas; species Litorimonas taeanensis. The sequence goes on along the minus strand of NZ_RBII01000001.1, from coordinate 555,440 downwards.
GAACTTGCTGTCATTGCCACTGAGACGAGACCTTGAGGATCTCCGTCTTTTGCAGATAAACTTTCTTTCGCGCGATTATATTGATTCAATATGCCATAAGCATGGTTGAGAAATGTTTGACCGGATTCGGTGAGTTCCATTCCTCTTCTACTCCGATTGAACAGTAAGACACTAAGCTCATCTTCAAGCCGCTTGATACTCTGTGATAATGCGGGCTGCACGATGTTAAGACGCTCAGCGGCCTTTGACAGGCTGCCAAGTTCCGCAACGTGCACAAAATGTTGAATACGGCGAAAATCCACATTGTCTCCCAATTTTGATATAACAAATTGTTATTGAACCTATAAAAGTATAATATTTTACGATGCATTGAGCAAGCTCTATACAGAATGGAAAATAATTCTGGGGAGATAATTCAGTGAATAAATCTATGACACTCGAAGAAAAAGCTCACGCTAAAAAATATGACCCAGGTCGGGATTGGAGCGCATTTCCCGAATATGAAGCCGCCAAACAAGGATTGCGCGACTATTGGTACCCTGTGCTTTGGGCGCGAGAGCTAGAAGCTAAAAAACCCACGGGTATAAAAGTATGCGGTGAGAAAATCATGCTGCAACGAGACGCCGAGGGCAAACCTCGCGCTCTGCACGATCGCTGCCCTCACCGCGGCGTCCGACTTTCTCAAGGCAAGCAGTGGTGGCCTGATACCGTCTCTTGCCCCTACCACGGCTGGACATTTAACCTGAAAGACGGCGAGTTAAAGGCCGTTATAACCGACGGACCCGATAGCCGGATGTGCAATAAGGCCGCAGTAAAAACCTACCCAGCAGAAGAACGCATTGGCCTTATCTGGGTCTATGTGGGTGACGGTGAACCGCACCCGCTTAAAGACCAGCTTCCAAAAGAGTTAGTCGACCCTCCTAAATACGCTGTGGGCGGCCGGATCGAGGATCGCGGCGGCGATTGGCGTCTTTACGCGGAAAACGGATTCGATGAAGGTCACGCCAAATATCTGCACCGCACATCAATCTGGCGCATAATGAAAGTAATGCCGACATGGAATAAGATTCATATCGAGAAAGAAGGAAGATGGCTCTACCGCGTTGAAGACGAACGCTACTGGGAAGCTGACTATCCAGGGCTTGGTAAATGGACGAATGACCGCTGGTTCAAAATAAAACCAAAACAGCGTCAGGGTAAATTTATGGGCAATACGGGTGGCGGCAAAACAAATGCCTACATCAAAAAACAAAACTTAACTGGCTTCGCATCAATCTCGCTGCCAGGCGTCCTCCGTATCGCTTATCCGAACTTCATTCATTATGAGTTCTATGTCCCGATAGACGTCGATGAAACAAAATATGTTGGGGTGATGATCCAGTTTAAAACCGGCATTAAAAAGTGGCTCTACTACTTGCAATATCTTTTGCAAATTCGCTGGATGTTTCATGGCAACTTCTCGGGCCAAGACCATTGGATGGTCGAAGAAACCAACGCACCACCTGAGCGCCTTTATCGCCCGGACGTTTCGTTGTTGGAATGGCGCAAGCTTTTCAAAGGCCCTCATCCCTTTCATGACAAAATAGAAGAGGACGCGTAACCATGTCCGAAAACCTCGTAAGCCTTAACCCTGGCCCAGCTCCAAAAGGACAAATGGTAAAAGCCGGCAAAGACAAATACTACACCATCGAAAAGGGCAGCGGTGACCGCGTCGTATTTCTTCTTCATGGCGGCGGTCCTGGCTGTACAGCTTGGTCTGACTTTGCCGTTGTATCTGATATGTTCGCAGAGCATTACCGAGTCATCATGCCGGATTTGCTACAATATGGACAATCCAGCAAAGACATTATTGAAGGGCCCATGTGGGATTATCATAGCGGCTCTATCACGCGGCTAATGGATGCACTCGGTGTCGAAAAAGCTGATTTTGTCTGTAACTCGTGGGGAGGGACAATCGCTCTCCGCCTCGCCTCGCGTTTTCCTGAGCGTGTGCGGTCTCTAACCATCACAGGTTCTATGCCCGTTTTCCGAGGCCCACTCTGCCCGCTCCCGGAGGGTGGTCGGCGCGGTCGTAACGCACGCGACATTTATTACGGCGGAGCGGAAGGCCCAACGCTTGAAAAAATGCGTCAGCTCATCGCGCGCCTAGAATGGTACAACCCAGACCTCATACCTGAAGAAACCGTGAAAATGCGGTTCGAGCAAAGCCTGAACCCAGAAGAAATGGCACTCGCGGCAAATGCCGACAGCCCGCGCGGAGAATGGCAAGAAATGGAGCCCGTTCTTAAAGATGTAGCCTGCCCGACCCTTTTTTGCTGGGGGCTTCAAGATGACTTCCTAACTCCAGATTATCCCCTGATGCTGATGAATATGGTTCAGCGTGGCCAGTTACATATTTTGGATGCCTCTTCGCATCACCTTCAAGAGGAACGTCCTGAACATTACTTTCAGATTGTTCACGGCTTCCTTCAACAGCCCCATGATGAAGTCATGGCTGGAGCATAATCATGAATCCAATCCGTATTATAAAAAACCTGTTTGTTGATTTCTTACTTAAAGTTTCAGGCACATGGGTCGGCGCGCCCAAAGACGCCCCTTGGGAAGATTAGTTGAGCCTTAGCGCTCATATCGATGACTTAATATCGGATGACAGTTTAACGACAACTCTCTCCGACATGGTCAATATTGCCTCGCCTACCGGTGAGGAAGCACCTCTGGCTGCATATATATGCAGCAAGCTCCAAAGCTATGATGTGGACGCATCCACGCAAGAGATTAGCCCCTCGCAATCCAACGCATTTGGAATCTACTCCGAGAGGAGCGATGGCAAATCGCTCATGCTCTATGCGCCGATTGACACGGTCACAAGTAATAGCAAAGCAGAAGATCTGCCTTGGCTTGGTCCTCACATGCGGGATGACTTTCGGGCGGAAGCTTATGTTAAAGACGGCCACGTTTTTGGACTTGGCGCACATAACCCAAAAGGTCACGGCGCTTGTATTCTTGAAACGGCTAAAGTCTTAAAAGCGCTGAATATTGAGCTGCCCGGCAATCTGTTTTACGGCTTTGGGGCGGGGGGTATGCCCACACATGGCCGCGAGGGTTTTGACCACAACTCTGGCCACGGCTCAGGCTGCGAGTACATGCTCACCCAAATTCCAAAGGTTGACGCCGCGATTATAGCTAAATCTGGCACATCGGTGACATGGGAAGAAGTTGGGTTTATTTGGTTAGAGGTCAAAGTTGCGGGCAAACATAATTATGTCGGCGCGCGTCATCTGATGCCTTATGACAACCCTATCGCCAATGCGAGCAAGCTTATCCTAAAACTTGAAGATTGGTTTGAGGGCTATTCTGAACGCCATGCGAGCGCTCTATGCCGCCCGCAAGGCCATATCGCGCATATGGAATCAGGCTGGAAGCGCATGCCCTCTTTCACGCCAGAAGCTGCGCGTTTCTTAATCGATTTACGCTTCACGCCACAACAAAATGCTGATGATGTCGAAAAAGAACTTGTTCAAGCAATTGAGACGTTTCGCGGGGAACTTGGCCTAAGTCTTACCACGAAACGCGTACAGACGATCGATGGATCGCACACGTCGCCATCAGAACCGATTATTCAAACCACGACACAAGTCTGGGAGCACTTAAAGGGCCGCCCACATGAACCCTTTACACTCATGTCAGGGGCAACGGATGCAAATATTTTGCGCCAGCATGGTATCCCTACCGCCCGTATAGGACTGGCGAAAGCTAAGTTACCCAGTGTCGATTTCGCGCTCGGTATGAACTGCGTTGCCATCAACGAGCTTCGCCATCTCACGAAATTCCTGACCCTGAGCGTTCTTAAATACTTCGGAAAGATGAGCTAATGGCGAAAATAATCATGGGCATAGGCGCGTCTCATACGACGCTAATGAATACTCAATGGGCAAAGGTTGACCACCTCCCTGAAGCGCATAATTTTAAAAATGCACTTCACCAAGCTAGCGCTGCTATGCATGCACTAAAGCCTGACCTCGCAATTGTCGTTGGTTCAAACCACTTTCGCGGGCACTGGCTGGATATGATGTCGAGCTTTGCCATTGGCGTTGATGAAATTGAATCAAGTGGAGAACACGGCACGCCTAAAGGCGCACAAAAGACAAGCCCGGATAATGCTTTAACCATAGCCAACAGTTTACTTGATCAAGGCTATGACATGGCCTTTTCAACACGTTTCGTTATCGACCATGGTATCAGTCATGCAATCCAATATCTGACTTTGGAAAATCAAATTCCGATTGTACCTATTATGATAAATAGTTTCGCGCCGCCTCTACCTCGCTTGGAGCGCTGCCTGACTTTGGGAAAAGCCATTCGAATTGCGGTTGAAACCCTGCCCGATGATATGACAGTTGCTATCATTGCAAGTGGCGGATTATCGCACCAACTCCCTTTCCCAGATTGGCGCAAGCCAAAAAGCGATAATGATGACTTCCTTGTTGATAGCTGGAAAAACGGCCGCGGAGATTGGGAACGTTACGAAAAGCGTCGCCGCGCAATTATTGTAAACGCGCCGCCGCGACTAAACGAAGAATTTGATGAGACGTTTCTACAAGCCTTATGCGACGGTAAAACCGAAGACTGGCTGAAAACAATTTCCGAAGACACCCTCGTCGAAACGGCGGGCAATGGTGCCAACGAACTGCGCAATTGGATTGTCATGCATTCCGCTATCAATTTTGCCACCGGAAAAACCCTTGCTTATTCCCCTATGCCCGATTGGCTGACGGGAATGGGCGTATTTATTTGTGAACCGAATTAACAGGAGAAGACTATGACTATTTGGCACGACCTATTGGGTCTTGAATTTCAAGTAAAACACGTGGATGCCAAAGGTATCAAAACACGCGCCCTCATCGCAGGTGAAGGTGAAGACGTGATTATGATGCACGGCACATCAGGACATATGGAAGCGTTTACGCGCAATATCCGCTCTCACGTTGAGGCTGGGTTTAAATGCCATTCAATCGATGCGCTTGGCCATGGCTTTACTGATAAGCCGGACTATAATTTTGAAATTCACCGCTATGTTGAACATGTCATCAATTACATGGACGCTATGGGTATTGAAAAGGCGCATTTGGCAGGTGAATCTTTGGGCGGCTGGACTGCCGCAATTTTGACTTTGAACCATCCGGAGCGCGTTCGTTCTTTGCAACTTATCGCAGCGGGCGGGACGAAAGCGAACCCAGCCATTATGGAGCGCCTCATCAAGTCAACAACAGCCGCTGTTATGGAAGACGATATCGACCTGACCCGTAAACGCCTTCAGCTTTTGATGCATGACGCGGCTGATGCAACTGAGGAATTGGTTCAGACACGCTATGTGATTTATCATCAGCCCGAATTCCAAAAGAACCTGCACAACCTACTCTGCTTGCAGAACATGGAAATCCGTCAACGCAATATGATGACGTCGGAGCAGCTTAACAAGATCAAAACACCAACACTTATCGTTTGGGGTCGCAACAACCCATTTGGTGAAGTGCCTGAAGCTGATAAGATGCATGCGGATATTGAAGGCTCACGTTTGGAGCTATTTGATGAATGTGGTCACTGGCCACAGCACGAGCGTCCAGAGCTCTATAACCCACTCGCGATTGCGTTCCTCAAAGAGAATAGCGGGAAATAGAATGGCCTCTCATGACATTACCCAAGCTGCTGCGCATGCTCTTTATCATGCGCTACGCAGCGGAGAGCCTATTGGCCCTTTGACCGAAACCTATGAAGGATTGACGGTTGATGACGCCTATGAAATTTCACTCGCGATTTACGCACTACGTAAATCAGCGGGTGAACAAGACATTGGTAAAAAAATTGGAATCACCTCTGACGCTGTGATGAATATGCTCGGTGTTAATCAACCTGATTTCGGTTTCCTAACAGATACAATGTGGGCCAAGGACAATGTCGTGGACACCTCCAACATGATTTTACCGCGCGCAGAGGCTGAAATTGCTTTCAAGTTAAAAGCAGATTTAGTTGGGCCTGGCATTACAGAAGAAGATGTTCTCGCAGCAACAGAATCTGTAGCAGCCTGTTTCGAAGTCGTGGATAGTCGCGTCAAAGATTGGAAAATCAAAATTCAAGATACAATCGCTGATAACGCGTCTTGCGGAACAATGGCGATTGGTCCTGATTGGGTTGATCCAAATACGGTTGACCTTCTGGGCTGTAAAGCTGTTGTTACAAAAAATGGCAAGCCGCTCTCAGAAGGCGTCGGCACGGCAACGCTTGGCTCACCTTTAAAAGCCGTGGCATGGCTCGCGAACACACTCGGAGAACGTGACATACCCTTTAAATCAGGAGAGATCATTCTCTCAGGGTCCCTCGTCCCTCTCGAACCTGTTTCTTCAGGTGATAAAATGCACGTGTCGATCGAAGGTATTGGCGATTGTGAAGTGAGCTTTAAATGACCAAAAAAATTAAAGTTGCCATTCTCGGTTCGGGTAATATTGGCACGGACTTGATGATCAAGGTGATGCGCAATTCTAAGGTATTAGAGATGGGGGCTTTAGTTGGTATCGACGCGGCCTCTGATGGCTTGGCCCGAGCGCAACGCCTAAAAGTCGCCACTACCCATGAAGGCTTGGACGGCCTCACAAAAATGGATGTCTGGAACGAGATTGATATCGTCTTTGATGCCACATCTGCAGGCGCACATAAACATCATCACGCCATTTGTATGCGTGATGGCAAGCAAATGGTTGATCTAACGCCCGCCGCCATTGGTCCTTATTGTGTGCCTGTCGTGAATATGGATGAGCACCTCAATGAGCCTAATGTGAACATGGTCACATGCGGCGGCCAAGCAACAATTCCAATTGTCCATGCTGTCAGCCGTGTTTCGGAATCTGTGCCATATGCGGAAATCGTTGCCTCCATTAGTTCCAAATCAGCAGGTCCTGGAACGCGGGCCAATATTGACGAGTTTACTGAGACGACCTCCAAAGGCATTGAAACTGTTGGAGGCGCGGAAAAAGGTAAAGCTATCATCATCATGAACCCTGCCGAACCCCCGCTTCTGATGCGCGACACCGTTTACGCCTTCTCCGTTGGCGGCAATGAAGCTGAGATCGAAACATCAGTCAAAGATATGGTCGATGATATTAAGGCTTACGTGCCGGGTTACAGACTCAAACAAGAGGTCCAGTTTGAACGCTTCGGCTCAAATAACCCGCTTTGCATGCCAGGAATGGAGCCTATCGAAGGTGTGAAGGTTTCTGTCTTTCTCGAAGTAGAAGGCGCAGCACATTACCTTCCTGCCTATGCAGGTAACCTCGACATTATGACGTCTGCTGGCATGGCGACAGCTGAGAAAATTGCCACACTTAAATTTGGAGCGGCGGCATGACAGGTAAAGTCACAAATCCCAAAAAGGATAAGCTGTATATCCAAGACGTAACGCTACGCGACGGCATGCATGCTATTCGTCATCAATATACCATCCATGATGTTGCAAATATTGCCAAGGCACTTGATGAAGCGGGTGTCGATGCCATTGAAGTCGCCCATGGTGATGGCATACAGGGAAGCTCCTTTAACTATGGATTTGGTCGTCATACGGACTGGGAGTGGATTGAAGCCGCCGCAGCCTCTGTCAAAAATGCTAAAATCGCAACGCTCTGCCTCCCCGGCATCGCGACGGAACATGACCTGCGCCAGGCACACAGCCTCGGTGCGACCTCTGTTCGTATCGCAACACATTGTACGGAAGCGGACATCTCTCGCCAGCACATCGGGATTGCACGTGATTTAGGTATGGACACAGTTGGTTTTCTAATGATGAGCCACATGATCGAACCTGAAGACCTCGCTCAACAAGCCTTACTTATGGAAAGCTATGGCGCGACGTGCATTTATTGTACCGATTCAGGCGGCGCAATGAACATGCATGATTATGCGACCCGATTACAAGCCTATGACCGTGTGTTGAAACCTGAAACAGAACGCGGCGTACACGCCCATCATAATTTGTCACTCGGGGTCGCCAACTCAATCACCGCTGTTCAGAACGGCGCGCGCCGTATTGATGCTTCGCTTGCTGCAATGGGAGCAGGCGCAGGTAACGCACCGCTCGAAGTCTTTATTGCTGCCGTCGACAAGATGGGTTGGAACCATGGCTGTGACACGTTCAAACTGATGGATGCTGCCGAAGAACTTGTCCGTCCATTGCAAGATCGCCCCGTCCGTGTTGACCGCGAAACGCTTTCACTGGGCTATGCGGGGGTTTACTCCAGCTTCCTCCGACACGCCGAAAAAGCGGCGGAAGATTACGATATGGATACACGCGAAATCCTCGTCGAGCTTGGCCGTCGCCGCATGGTAGGAGGCCAAGAAGACATGATAGTGGATGTGGCCCTCGATTTGAAAAAACACGCGAACTAACCATGTCAGATGCGACGGTATTGATTGTTGGTGCGGGACAAGCGGCGGCTCAAACCGCCACCTCTTTGCGGCAGGGTGGGTTTGAAGGGAAAATCACGATATTAGGTGAAGAGCCCTCCCCGCCCTATCAACGCCCACCACTCTCTAAAGCCTATCTGAAAGGGGAACTGGAACAAGAGCGGCTCTACTTTAAAAACGCTGAATGGTACGAGTCTCAAAATATTGATGTTTTGACGAACATAACTATTTCATCTGTTGACGCAGATTCAATGTCAGCCACAACACAATCTGGAAAAATATTCAATTTTGATCATCTCGTTTTTGCAACGGGCTCACGTAATCGCACGCTCCCAATGGAGGGAGCACAGCTGGAAAATGTTTTTGGGCTGCGCAATCTCGTAGATGTCGACGCACTACGGCCGCATGTCGGGCCTGATAAAAACCTCGTCATCATAGGTGCGGGATACATTGGTCTTGAAACGGCTGCAGTGGCACAGACTTTAGGAACTCACGTCACGGTCTTAGAACTGGCGGACCGCGTTTTGGCCCGCGTTACGAGCCCAATAATTAGCGCGTTTTACGAAGATTTGCACAGGCGTTATGGTGTAAACATTAAAACGCGATGCTCAACCTCATCTATTAATGGAAAAGATGGCAAGGCTGACAGCGTAACACTTGCCTCTGGTGAAACTTTACCCTGTGATGCTCTTCTGATTGGTATTGGCATCCTACCCAATATTGAAGTCGCCGCTGAAGCCGGAATTAAATGCGAAGATGGCATTTTAGTGGATGAGGCAGGCAGAACAAATATTCCTCATATTTATGCCGCGGGAGATTGTGCGAAGCGCTTTATCCTCCCTTATGGCCGCCTGGGGCGTCTTGAAAGTGTTCACAATGCCATTGAGCAAGGCAAACAGGTTGCAGCCGCGATTATGGGCAAACCTGCCCCAAAACTAGACTGCCCATGGTTTTGGTCTGATCAATATAATATCAAATTACAAATCGCAGGCCTGTCCACAGATTATGATAATTTTGTTATTCGCGGCGATAGCGACAATGAAAAATTCGCTGTCTTCTACTTTAAAGATGATATCCTCATTGCAGCTGACGCCATTAATAGCGCGCCAGAATTTATGACAGCCAAGCGGCTCATTACGGCTAAGGCAAAAGTCCCCCCCGAATGGCTCGCCGATAGCGATCGCTCTTTAAAAGACATTGCCGCTCAATTTAAATAAAGGACTTATCATGCCCAAAATTCTATTTATGTCACATGCAGGTGAAGAACACTCTATTGAGGCAAAAGTCGGCGACAGCCTTATGGAAGCCGCTGTAAAAAACTCGATCGCTGGAATTGACGCTGATTGTGGCGGAGCATGTGCATGCGCGACATGTCATGTTTATATTGATAGTTCTTACTCGGCGCTAACCGGCACCCCTGATGACATGGAACAATCCATGCTTGATTTTGCTGATGAAGTTCAGCCGACATCAAGATTATCTTGCCAAATACCTATTACAGAAGAAATGGAGGGCATTGTAGTCAGGTTGCCCGAAAGCCAATGATTAGAAGTCTAGGTGGTTCATGACCTCCAAACGCCCAGTTACTGCTAAACAGTATCTTTCGGAGTTTGATGATAACATGCCTCCAAGGTGGACTTTCAGCTTGGCCTACAAATACGCCCAGAAAAGCTTAAAAATTATCAAGCCTATTTTTGGGTAGTTTAAGCCGCTTATTTAATGTCCGCAATGCCCCCTTATGAGACTTTCTACTTTTTACAGATTAACACCTGTTTCAATGAAATATGCGTCAACTGTGCCCACGTTTGTTATCAGATATAAAACCTGCGCTTCACAACAACTTGGTTTAGGCATATTCTAGGTTAGTATTAGACGAATCGTCTAGTAGCCCCTTGGGCACAACAAAATGTGGAGACCTCTAAATTATCCCCATGTGCCCTTTTATACGGCTTTTTATGTGCCCTTTTTACGATTTAACTGACACTTAACTCACTGAAATAATTGAATTTATTAATTTTTCTTGGCTCCTGCTTGCGGACTCAAATTATTCTCAAACGCCACCTTTGTTTATATTAGCCAATTGTCATAATTATACACAATATTGACATTTTGGCATAAAAGACATATATAACTCACACAGGAGCTTATTATGCAGTTTCAACAAGTCCATAGCGGAAAGCGAGCAGTCGCCCTACCCCAAGGCACGTTTCAGATTACGGATTCTGAAGCCGAGGCTGGCGCACGTTTTGCCGTAAAAGTCTTTGAGCTCTGGAATCTAACCGATACTGAAAGCTGTGTTCTTTTGGGCGGTATCGGTAACCGCACTTATGCCCGTTGGAAGAAAGGCCATATTGGCCCTATGGATATGGACAGAAAGATGCGCCTGTCTATTCTAGCCGGTATTCACAAAGGGCTAAAATACCTCTTCACTGAAAAGCAGCGCGGCTATGACTGGATCAAAATGCCAAATGCCCATTTCGATGGCGCACGTCCTTTAGACATATTACTCAATGGCCGCATGACAGACCTCATGGCGATAAGAGACTATCTCGACGCAATCCGTGGCTAGGTCGCCCCTTAAAACGAAACGCGTGAGATGGTCGAAGGCTTATCGCATCATCTCGTCCATCTTTCCGCCTATTGATCTATTTGAAGACACCTCCGACCCCGAAGACTGGGAGCTTCTGGCCTCGCTGGAGGCCAAGAGCAATCCACGGATTGTCGAAGTCATTGGGCAGTTATCACTTGTCCCGCCAGAACGGCGTGTTTCAGGCCCTGGAGCCTCATATGTTATGGCACCCTTCACACACGTCAGCCCAAATTGGGCGGGTCGGTTTCACGACGGCACCTTTGGTGCTTACTATGCAGCGAAGAAAGCCGAGACAGCTCTCGCTGAGACAATGCATCATCGCTCAGAAATTTACCGTGCGAGTGAAGAGGAGCCCGGATGGTTCTCTCAATACCGCGAACTCATCGGCAAGGTCGACCACAGCTTCCACGACCTCACAGACCGAAAAGATTATGCCCAGTGCCTGGCACCAGATGACTATGTCGCCTCTCAATCACTCGCACGTGACTTTCGACGAAACGGCTCATCTGGTATTCTGTACCCAAGCGTCAGACATGAAGGCGGTTTATGCCTCGCGGCTTTCTGGCCTGATTTGATTGGAGTGCCCATGCAAGGTCGGCATTTTGCCTATCACTTCAATGGCGAATTCATTGACATGTATAGAGACGAAACGAGCGGCGAAGTATTTAAAATCATCCGATAATCTGACCTCATTTGAGGTCACTTCACATCACTCAAATTACCCTCAAATAATGCCTAATTTTAGGCACAAAACTTTTTCGAACTGCACACAGATTGCACACGAGGACGCCTAACCCATTGTTTTTATTGGATAGTCGTTCCAATCCATCATGGGCGCAACGCTGGCTGTGAACTTTTTATTTTTATCCATTTACGATTTACTTTAAACAGTTGGTCAAGATGCATGTGCACCTAATTATAATGAAAAGCACGCATTTTCTCTTAGAGACTACACCCGAACAATTTAGGACATGATTATAATAGTCACATGTAACTCTGACAACTTTCATAAGTTGTTTCAGCAAAACGGACAGAGTGTCAGTATGCGTCAGCCCCTTTAAAAAATGAGGCAATTTATTGGAGTTGAGACACCCTCAAAACATAGGAGGAGAAAGAACAATTTCAAGCGGAATGGGAGTTAACGATGGCATAAATGCACCCATGAAACCCCATATTGCGGAAATACAGCTTCAATAGTCTTAATTCAATAGTCTTAAAGTGACTAAGCCTAAGCGCCTTACAGTTTTGGAGTAAAAACTGAAAATGCCAAACGCATGACTTGAACAATCATATCATCAGGTTCATTGCGTTTAAGAAGCAACATTGCGTTACCAAATTGCAAGTCTACATACTCCACTGCGATGTCAGTCCATATGTTCTGGATTTCATTTCTGCTCTTTGCGCGCTCAATCCAGACCGCATATTGGGCCATAGAATCACTGTGAAGTCGCTCAATCGTCTCACAAGTGTTGGGCCCCAAATGATCTTCGCAAGAGCGCATATCCCTAAGAAGGCATCCCCTTGGTGAAGTAAATACGGAACGGCTTTCCAAAAACAGATTAATCAAGGCCTCGACTCCGTCCTTAAAGGGCCGGTCAACTGCCAAAACATCATATAGTTTTTTAAGACCTTTATCGAGATAATTTTCAAGCACAGCCTGATGCAAGCCATCCTCACCTCCAAACTCTCTATAAAGGCCCGGTTTCGAAACACCCGCACGTTTGCAGATCTCGTTAATTGAGACATTTGCCGGGCCATCTACCCAATAATGTTCCATTGCCGTCGCAATGACTTGGTCACGGTTTAGACTCTTGGGGCGGCCTCGACCTCGTTTTTCACTATCGCTCATTAAATCGTACCTATCGGTATTTTATTGTTGACATATTTTACGTACCAGTTAGTACGAAACTAATCAAGTCCTCACTTCGAGGTATGTTGAAAACAGTTTTGAAGGAAACCCAATGACCAAAACAGTATTATTAACCGGTGTTTCAGGATATATCGGTCTTCACGTGGCGAAACTTCTTTTGGAAGATGGTTACCATGTTCGCGGCTCTATCCGCAGTAAATCTAAAGAAAAACATGTCCGCGATACTTTACATGCGGCGTCCGTCGATACGTCAAAGTTGACCTTTGTCGAGCTGGACCTATCTAAAGACGAAGGTTGGGACGAAGCGGCCAATGGCAGCGACTTTGTTGTCCATGTCGCGTCTCCTTTCACTGTTGCAAACCCGAAATCTGAAGCTGAAATGATTAACCCAGCTGTCGAAGGAACTCTTCGTGCACTGCATGCGGCCGAAAAGGCTAAAATCAAGAGAGTGGTTCTTACGAGTTCTCTTGTTTCCATGATGGGAAGTATGAAAAGCGGAACAGTGACGCCGAGTCACTGGACGGATATCAATGCAAAAGATGTCAGCACTTATATCAAGAGTAAAACCCTGGCCGAAAAGGCTGCATGGGACTTTGTGAATAGTCAGGCCAGTACTAACCAAATGGAATTGGTTGTCATAAATCCCGGTGCTGTCTATGGGCCTCCACTGGGAGATAATTTGACCGGTGCAAGTATGGGTTTTATCGATCAGATGTTGAAGGGTAAACTGCCAATGGTACCGCGACTAGCAATGCCAATGGTGGATGTAAGGGACGTGGCTAAGCTTCATGTTTTAGCCATGACTCACGACGGCGCGTCAGGCCAAAGAATCATCGCGTCAGACTCGAAGCCTCATGGTTTTGCGGATGTGGCGCAGGTCCTTAAAGATGAAGGCTACGAGGGCCCAAGCACGCGTTTTGCGCCTAACCTTATAATTCGCCTCTCCGCATTATTTGATCGCGAAGCAAAAGGTATGCTCAGCTTCCTGGGCATGAATGTCAGCGCTGATAATTCGAGAACCCAGCAGTTGTTCGATTGGACGCCAATATCGTTCAACAAGATGATTGCGGATACTGGCGCTGCAGTCAAAGCTCATCAAACATCATAGCCATCACACCCAGCATTGAGGACTAACCTAATGACAGATCTAAAACACAAAACAGGTTTTTGGAAAAAACTATGGCTGATGCTGGAGACAATGAGTGCGTCCGATTGCACACAAGACACTTATGTCTTAGAGCGCATACGCGCTCAAGAGACGAGAATCGCAAACCTCGAGTTGAAATTAAGTCAGGATTGATTGCCCTGTTTTTTCCCAGTCTTTCAGAAATGCGGCGAGACCTTTATCTGTCAAAACATGATTAGAGAGGTTCCGAATGACGTTTGGCGGCGCCGTCATAACATCCGCCCCAATGAGTGCACATTCTTTGACATGATTAGCATTGCGAATTGAGGCCGCCAGAATTTTAGTTTCAAAGCCATAGTTGTCGTAAATCGTTCGAATATCTTCAATGAGTTCAAGTCCATCCAATGTGATATCGTCTAATCGGCCAATGAAGGGCGAAATATAAGTCGCCCCGCATTTTGCAGCAAGGAGTGCTTGGTTAGGCGAAAAACAAAGTGTCACATTCGTCGGAATCCCCTCTCTAGACAATGTATTACAGGCTTTCAGTCCGTCCATTGTAAGTGGAAGTTTAACGCAAACGTTCGAAGCGATTTTGCGCAAATGGCGCCCTTCTTTAATCATTTCATCAGCCTCGGTCGCAACGACTTCGGCGCTAACATGACCCGTCACTACATCACAAATTTGCGCTATGACCTCTTTAAAATCACGTCCAGATTTTGCAATTATAGACGGATTTGTCGTGACCCCATCGACGAGCCCAACATCGTTTAGTTCGGCAATTTGATCAAGGTCTGCACTATCAACAAAAAATTGCATTCAGGTCTCCATTCGTAATCATTTGAATTTGAAAAGGCTTGTTTTGAAAATATTCTCTATGTGATGGCTACGCACTAAAATGATGCCGCTATACCGAGACAGAAAGCTGACATGCTTACGCGCAGTATATTCGCAGCTTGATATGAGCGGTTACTTGCAAACAAGCTACCGCGTATCTTTCACCGCGGCAGCCATCAATCATTCTGGTTTGCCGTGATTAGCCAACCATGTCCTCTAATTCCTTGCCTTTTGTTTCTTTCACGAACCAAATCACAAAGAATATCGAAGCAAAAGCAAAGACGGCATAAATACCATAAGCGGCCGCCAATCCGATTGTTGCGAGGAAAATCGGAAATGTCATTGTAATGGCAAAATTCGCCATCCACTGCGCAAACCCGGCGACAGCTAAACCAGAGCCGCGAATTTGGTTTGGGAACATTTCACCAAGCATGACCCACATGACGGGACCCCAGCTCATATTAAAAAATACGACGTAAGCATTCGCGGCGATAAGGGCGATGAGGCCCATTTGGTCACTTAATGTCAAACGTCCATCAACAATACTGCCCGTACTGAAAGCATAAGCGACAATAGCCAACGTAACAAACATGCCAATTGACCCTAAAACCAAATAGGGTTTACGCCCAACCCTATCGATAGTCGCGAGCGTAATAAGCACAGCCCCTATTGACAGCGCACCAGATAGAACATTGATCAATAAGGCGTCAGATTCCGTAAACCCAACAGATTGCCAAAGTACGGACCCATAATAAAAGACGATATTAATCCCGACTAATTGCTGTAATACAGCGAGACCAATACCCACCCAAACAATTCCTCGGAACAGGCGGCCCTTCTCTAATACATCCGTTAGTTTAGGCTTGTGATCTGAGGCTAGAGAACTTTTAATCTCAGCGACCTTTCGCCCTGCCCCGGCTTCTCCATATATACGGCTCAGAGTTTTATGCGCGCCAATTTCATCTTCTTGCACCATTTGAAAGCGCGGACTTTTAGGAATAAAAAAGAGCATTATCAGAAAAATGAAAGCAGGAATTAATTCCATCCAAAACATCCATCTCCATGTTTCATGCCCTCCCCATAGAGGTGAAAGAGAAGACCCTGATGTTTTTGCCAATAAGTAATTACTTAAGAAGGCCAGAAACAAACCGGCGATAATCGCCACTTGTTGGATAGAGGTTAAACGACCTCTAATTCGAGCGGGTGCAATTTCAGAAATATAGGCTGGCGCCATAACCGATGCAGCGCCAACAGCCAAACCACCTAGAATTCTATAAAATACAAAAGGTGCAGAACTATTAGCGGCCCCAGAGCCCCAGGCACTTATGATAAAGAGAATAGCCGCGACGAGTAACATTGTCCGTCGGCCGAATTTATCAGATAGCCTACCAGCAAAAAAAGCGCCAAAAGCGCTCCCCAAAAGCATCGAGGCCACACTAAACCCCGTGCCTACACTCTTAGAATTAAAGGCGGTTTGCAGCCCATCAACGGTACCGTTGATTACTCCGCTATCATATCCAAATAAGAACCCGCCAAGTGTTGCGACGAGACTAATAAAAACGATAAATCCGGTGGCGGATTTTTCCGCCGATACGGCTTGTGTATTCATTTATATTCCCCTGAAATTTTATATTTCTTACAATGTTAACGCTATCTTTTTTTAAGAATGATGTCCACGCCTTTTCTTGCCATGCCTTTATTCTTATTATTGATTCATGAATCAGACAAAAATATTAATGTGTCAACGCGCTTGCGGGACAATCCCCGCCTGATATGCGAGGGCCCTGACTAAGTTTTTCCGCATATGCTGCCGTTGCTGCGGTGTATGTTCACCAAGCACGCCTTGACTATCCTTTGGCAAATGCGCGGCGGCATCCCCATTTTCCTGAAAAACCAAATGGGCGAATACGTCTTGCCACACTTTTCTTTGTCTCTCGGGCATGCCTCGAAAACTAATCAACGCATGTAAAAGAGCATCATATGGGGAGCCTAAATCAGGTTCCATATCACTCCACCAATAGTTTACGAGAATATTGAATTCCTCCAAAGACTGAACATGGTGCCACCAGAAATAAGGAATATAAATAGCATCACCAGCTGCAAGCTCTGCACTCATTCCATGTTCAAGAGCTTCGGAAAAATTTGGATATTTCTCATGATCTATATCATTTAATTTCACCATTGAAATCGGTGGGCCTGCCAATGTTTTTTCAAATGGGCCGATATAGAGGTTCTTGATTTGGTTTGGCGGAAACAGCGTAAATCGACGCCTGCCTGCAACAACACAGGCAATATTTTCAGATAAATCAAAATGGGTTTGTACTGTTAATTTATTGCCAATCCAGATTCTTGAGCCGACAGAACTATCGACAATATCAAGAGGGTTTTCCGTATCATATCCTGATAGGATATCAGATGTCGGTACAGATTGAATATAAACGGCACCGCTTGGGTTGCCCTCAATCTCATCAAGCGTTTTGGACAGCGAATTTAATACCTTCGTGAAATTCAGGCCTTGTAGATCATCACTATAAAAAAATTGCCCCTCAATATCCTCTGGCCCATGCATTATTGGGACAGGCTTATGGGTATCCCTTGCTTTCAAATAGTCTGAGACATGCTGTGTTGATTTAGAGGCCGCTTTTACAATGGGCCAATCTGATACATATCCCTTTAGGATGGCTGGGCGGCCCAAAGGGTATATTTCTTCGCGAAAGGAGTCATAAGTGACGTTTTCGTAAATCGGAATTGAAGGTAAATCATCTAAGTTCAACATAGCTTGACCGTATAAGAAATCTTCGCACAAAAAAAGCCGCCGAAACGGCGGCTTTAATTTTGTTTCAAAATGACCACATAAGCGCTTTAGAAGTTTGCTCGAAGCGCAAATGTAAATCGGCGGTCATTTCGGAATGCCGAACGGAAACCACGAAGGCCATCCGTATTAGGAATGAGAGACGTCGTTTCAGTCACTGTGTCTAACAAATTAGCGGCCTGAACACCGACTTTGAAATTCTCATTGATCGTGTAGAAAAACGAGCCATCCAATTGACCTGAGGATTCCTGGAAAATTGGATAGAACGGCGTAATCACATCACGTGCCGTCACAAGATAGTCACTTCTCCAGTTATAAGACAAGCGTGCAGAAATCTTATCTTTCTCGTAAATACCACTAAGGTTAAAGTTATGCTTTGAGAGACCTGCAAGCGGCAGAGAATCTACATCAGCAAGAATAGCATCTCCATCATTTGCTGTTGGATTTGAACTCGTCGCATTGACACCTGATGAACGGATCCCGTTACTATCAACATAGGTATAGGTAGCCGCAGTACCAAAGCCTGACGCCCATCCCGGAAGGATATCATCATAGAATTGTTGATGCGCGATTTCAAAACCAGTAATTTTACCCGTATCAGGCGAATTACCCGGTTGCACGAGATACACATCATCATAGGTAACGCCATTACTTGTAAAACTTTGCGTACCAGACCCTGTATCAATGATGTCTTTGATACGTTTATGGAAACCAGAAACCGTTAGTGAACCTACATCATCAAAATACCACTCAAATGATATGTCAAAATTATCGGCTGTCACAGGGTTCAAAGATGGGTTACCGCCCTCACCTTCAAATCCATAAAAACCGTCTCTAAACCCTGCAGGCGGAGAATCCACTGTTGGCGTTCTAGGGTCGTCTTCAGTCACAGCTGACAGCGTAAAGTAATTTCGCAAGAGGCCAACTGCGCCGCGAGACATACCTTTTGAATAGGCAAAACGAATGATTTTCTCATCATCCAAGCCAATCTTTAAGTTAAAGCTAGGTAGGAAGTTATCATATGTATAATTCGCCTGCGGCAGAGCCTGAGTCGCACCATTAGCAAAAGCCTGCGCAGCGGCTTGCTCCGCCGGTGTCAAAGCACAGAACCCTGGGGGCTCATACGGCTCAGTTGGCGGCGTTGACGTTACAGGATCAACGCAGACGTTACCATCGCCAGGCGCCCCAGGCAGACCATTTTCAATGACGGGCCCACCTTCAAATACAGGGATATCCGAGGCTGGTGGCGCAGTGAAGAAACCTTCAGATTTAACGTTGGTTTCAACATACCTTAGCCCTATATTACCATCGATGGAGATACCATTGCCAAACGGGTCGTCATTTCCAAAATTTAGACGACCATAAATCGCTGTTGTTTCTTCAACGACGTCGGAAATTTCACCAGGCAAAAAGTGCGTTCCAGGAATAACGCCTGGCCGCTGAGATAAGCGCGCCCAACCTGCGTCACCGCCAGCAGCAACAAAGTCATCGCCTAAGGTTGTACCGCCCTGTGTTAGCCAAGCGCGTACAACCTGATCCGCAAGGTCCGAAGCTGAATCATAATTCTGCGCGGGGTTTCCAGCATAGAATGGCAATGCGGGAGGCTGCGTAACATTACCACGTTGGAAGTTATCCCATTCATATGTTTCAACCTGTCCTGTCCCTACTTGGTCCATCCAAACAGGTCCGCCATTCCCCCAAATTTCGCTCAGAACACCCCAGTTATAAGCTGTACTTCGTGTTGTCTGATCTCGCTTCGCATAACGTCCGCCAAAGCGTACTGACTTCAACCAATTCTCTTCAATATCATATTCGATATCAGCACGGAAAGCATCCTGCGTACCCTCACTTTGCTCAATGTGATCCATAGCAGCGCGCCAGAAAGTATTATATGGGTCAGACAAGCTCGGATTGTCTCCGATTAAATAGGATGGACAGGACCCAGTAGACCCCGGCGTCACGCCGCCTGAACAATCCACACTGCCGCCTTGGAATGTCGGTGTAAGATATTCGATATTCGGCACACTACCCGCCGTTAAATCCAAGGCGATATCTTGAAAGCTCGAACCCCAAATTGTGTGATCAACATTATCAACGGTCGAATCTACATGTTGGTAATCAAAGTTAAGCGACACTCTATCCGTTGGTGTGTATTTAAAATTAAAGGAATAATCAGAAGTGACATATTCCTGCTCTACCCCGCGTTTAATGTTATTGGACTGCAAACCATGAATTGGCAGCCTTGCATCACCCGAGTTTTGGTCAGCACGCCAACCTAACGGCGCCGACAAAGAGCCTTGAGTAAAGAGGCTGTCAGCTCCGAACTGGAATTCTGCGCCAGGTAAAGCGAAGAAGGCATCATCACCGATATTATCCGTTGCAATCTCAGAGACATTCTCTCCCCAAGAGGTCGAGGCGTCAGAACGAATAAATTCAGCCGTCGCTTCCATCGTACGATCAGGGTTCGCCCACTGGGCTGCTGCGCCATAGCCTACGCGCTTACGGTCATAATCCTGTGTACGCACTACGGCGCCTTCCGGTGCATATACGGTATCAGCCCCAAAATCTGTTCGTGGCTGGAAACTTGAAATTTGAGAGCCATCCGAACGGGATTTCAGTTCAGAACTTACAGCATTTACCCGAAGCCCAAATTCATGACCGTTCACATCCCAACGGTCAGAATACAAACCTGAGATTGTCGGCGTTAGCTCATCACGAAAATCGGTATAATTTCCTTCTAATGAACCCGCAATTACGCGTCCGGGGCGATCAAATGGCTTTACAGTCTCAAGGCTAATTGTCCCCGCGATTCCGCCTTCAATGAGATCTGCAGTTTGGTTTTTGAAAACCTGAACGGCGCCAAGTAATTCTGGCGGCACATCGGCAAAACTAAGCGCGCGGCCATTATTTGCAGAGAATGAATCGCGCCCGTTAAATTGTGAAGACACATAGGTCAGGCCACGAACAACAACATCTGTACCCTCGATAGAGAAATGATCAGGATCGTCAGCCGCCGCAAAACGGGAAATTGTAATCCCTGGGACGCGCTGCAATGCTTCTGTCACCGAGCGGTCAGGCAGCGCACCAATATCTTCGGATGTAATAGCGTCAACAAAAGTATCGGCATTTTGTTTAAGGTTCTGAGCACTTTGCAAAGACTGACGAATACCAGTGGCAACAACTTCATCGCCAACTTCGTCGCTTGTTGAACTCGTTGGAACGGTCTCAATTGGATCTGCATCCTGCGCGAAAGCAGGTACTGCCATTAGCAAAGCAAAAGCCGATGACCCGCACAATATAGACTTAGTTAAAGCATTGGACACGACTGCAGTGTCTTTGAAACCGTTAATCACGATTATCTCCCCTGTGTGTTTTCTTATTAAAGCCAGTTTATGTTAGCGCTAGCATTACACGGTTTCTTACAAAGCATTTAGGGATTGTCAACGTCAAAAATGATAGCGCTATAATTTTTGAATTATACTGTTGCAAAATTAGTACATAACACTTTCTATTAGGCTCGGCATTAGGGAAATGAGGTCTTGTACAACATATTATGACATTTAATTGTGACGACATTAGGAAAATCGTTATCGCAGGCGGCGGCACAGCTGGCTGGATGAGCGCAGCTGCATTGGCCCGCCTCGTGTGCCCCCTTGGCATAGAAGTGACCCTTATAGAATCAGAACAAATCGGAACGGTTGGTGTCGGAGAAGCCACATTACCTCACCTAAGATTCTTCAATCAAACCCTTGGAATTGATGAGAAAGAGCTCATAAAGGCCACGCAGGCAACGATTAAGCTAGGTATAGAATTCTGTAATTGGGGGCAAATTGGCGACCATTACATTCATCCATTTGGGGACTATGGACGCGAAATTCAGAACATAGACTTTCACCATTTCTGGACTCATTTACGTCGTTCTGGGTTTGATTCTCGCGCCTGTAATTACTCACTGCCCGTCATCATGGCAGAGCAAAACAAGTTCGGCCTTCCATCTCAAGACCCGACCCAATTGATGTCATCTTTCTCCTATGCTTATCAATTCAACGCCACAGACTATGCCTTGTTTTTACGTCGATTCGCGGAAAAACTCGGGGTAAAGCGGGTTGAAGGAAAAATTGAAAAAGTAAATTTGGCCCCTGAAACAGGAGACATTCTCTCACTCCAGCTAGAAACAGGTCACATAGAAGAAGGAGACTTTTTCATCGACTGCACAGGCTTTCGAGCCTTATTGCTCAAAGAGGCATTGGGTGTAGGATATGATGACTGGACCCAATATTTACCTTGTGACAGGGCCGTTGCTGTGCCGTGTGAAGGCGATTCAGCACCAGAACCTTATACTCGCGCAACCGCCCAAAAAGCAGGCTGGACATGGAGAATTCCGCTTCAACATCGCGTCGGCAATGGGCATGTGTATTGCTCAGAATATATGTCAGATGAGCAAGCCGCAGAGATCTTGCTGAATGGCCTTGAAGGCAAACCAACAAACAATCCACTGTTTCTAAAGTTCGACACAGGCTGGCGTAAAAAGAGTTGGGAAAAGAACTGCGTCGCTATCGGTCTTTCAAGTGGCTTCCTCGAACCTTTGGAATCAACCAGTATTTATCTGATTCAAGCAGCCATAACGCACTTCATTGAGCTTCTACCAAACAGACGCAATAGTCCTAAGGACAGAACTGAATTCAACCGAGTAATGGCACTAGAAGTCGAACGCATCCGAGACTTTCTAATTTTACACTACCATGCAACGAAACGCGACGACTCCCCGTTTTGGAATTACGTTCGTACCATGCAGGTTCCTGATTCTCTCAAAGAAAAGATGGATCTATTCAAGCAGACAGGGACAATTCAAGACTATAAAACAGGATTATTTTTATATGCGAGCTGGCTCTCAGTCTATTTAGGCCAAGGTATTATACCCGACAGCAGCCACCCCATTGTAAAAACTTTTAACGCAAAACAAATTATGGGGTTTATGGAAACACTGCAATCAAACATTCAAAGCACAGTTGCCGCTTTACCGCCCCATAGAGAGTTTTTGAACCAATATGTGAGGCCTTCATAATGGCACATGTGGGTTCAGTTTCATCAATCAGAATCGACGGCGACTTTCACGGCGGCTCTATCTGTGCCGTGTTCCTAAGCTGGCTCGGGAAAAGTCTAGGCTTTACCGTCTCAGGCTCATTAAGTGAACATTCGTCTTACGAAAAACAGCCCCCCATAATACTCGGACCTCAGGCTCTCAGCCTTTTTCGCAAAATAGGTCTTGATGAACGCGATATGTTAAAAGCCTGCGCAGGGACTTTTGTTGTTGGCGCTGAATTTGAACATGATAATCTTAACGCCCCCAGCTTTGCACCATATTTAACATCTGTCGCAACGCTTGATGGTATTGCCTTTCATCAAATATATGGCGCTGCTCGTTCTTTACATATCATTGCACCCTACTCTGACTATTTCGCGCCCTTATATCTCGCTAAAGGAAAACGCTTTTCTCACCCGATTGAAACGCAGCCTGTAGGAAGAGCTAATTTTCGTTACAACCTCATTTTAGAGAGGGCTTTATTTGAAGATTATATGCGGCGTGCGGCCAAACATTACGGCTTCCGAAGTGCAACCCAAAATGATGCTGACCTGATACTAAAAGCGGATAATAATCCATTACAAGCTGATGGGTTCACTAAAATAAGCCCTAACACGACTATGCCAAGTCACATTAAATACCGCGTTAAAAACTCAGCAATTATACAAATCGTTCAAACGCAAACTGACTGCCTTGAAACTCTGTTTCCAGTAGAAAACCAAAGCAGGAAAACCCAGAGCGATACTTGCCAAAATGTTTGGCAAGACAACGTAATCAATCTATCAGATTGCTTAAGGAGCCTCTTACCTTATGATCACGCTTATATGGATGCGATTGCGTCTTTGCTTTTATCCCTGTTTGATTTGTGGCCCGATAAATCAGACACCACGATAAACGCCGCAGAGTTTAACAGGCGCGTTGAAAGCAGCATAAATCGAGCTAAGGACTTTCAGTCCGCATTATGTGTCGCAGCGGGGTTGATTGACATCGAAAACACCTCACAACCATTCAAAGTCAAATGGCAACAATTTCTCTCCCGTGGGCGATTGGTCAGCTATGACGACGAACCTGTTTCCGATGCGGAATGGATTGCCTACTTACTGGCACTAGGGATAAATCCAGAAAGAGTTGATCCATTAACAGGCAAATTCACCCCGACACAAATGACTGATGCCCTCAACCTTCAAAAAGATATTTCCCAAAAATGGGGAAACTCTCAGGCAATTCAAACCGAGTATTTAGGGCGCGCCAAGGCTCTGTATGCCCATAAGCGGAGTCAGTAATGAAAGCCCCCTCCTCTGCATTAAATCATATCATTATCGCTGGCGGCGGAACAGCAGGTTGGATGACAGCCGCCGCCTTAAGCCGCTTAATTGAAAATAAGCAAACGCGTATAACCCTGATTGAATCCGACGCTATTGGCACGGTCGGTGTCGGCGAAGCGACTATCCCGCCGATTGTCGGCTTTAATCAACTACTAGGCATTCCAGAGGAAGACTTCATAAAATTCACGAATGCTACATTTAAACTCGGGATTGAGTTTAAAAATTGGTATAATGGGAAGGATAGCTACATTCATCCTTTTGGGAGTTACGGCCAAGATATAGAGGCCATAAAATTTTACCAAATCTGGCTCAAACTGAATGCGCTCGGCAAAGTTCCTAATATAGATGAATTCTGCCTCTCAGCCGTTGCCGCCTATTCTGGGAAATTTGCTCCGCCTTCGCCAAACCCAAATAGTGTGATGTCTAGCTTGGCATATGCCTATCATTTTGACGCCACCCAATATGCGTTATTGTTACGAAGCCTTGCTGAAAGTCGAGGCGTGAAGCGCGTTGAAGGAAAAATAGTCGACACGGCTCTAAATAGTGAAAATGGCCATATAACCTCTTTAAAACTTCAAAGCGGAGACACTATAGAAGGTGATTTCTATATTGATTGCACAGGTTTTAAGTCACTACTGATAAACGGCGCTCTTGGAATAGAATTTGAAGATTGGTCACATTGGCTACCATGTGATCGAGCCGTCACGATTGCGGGTGCTCGCGATTCAGCCCCTGCCCCCTATACTCGCGCCACAGCCTTAACTGCCGGTTGGCAATGGCGTATTCCATTGCAACATAGAACGGGCAATGGCCATGTATATTCTAGCCAATATATAACAGATGACGACGCCGAAAAAGCCCTTATCGAAAACCTCGAAGGTAATCCCATAGGCTCGGCTCGAAAAATACATTTTCGAACCGGACGCCGCAAAAAGTTCTTCCACAAGAATTGCGTCGCAATCGGATTATCCGCTGGGTTTATGGAACCGCTTGAGTCAACCTCCATTCACCTAATTCAAGCCGGCATTTCAAAACTCATAGCCTTACTACCGGACCCCTCTTTCAATACAGCTGAGGCGGAAACCTATAACAATCTTACCCATATGCAGTTTGAACAAACGCGGGATTTCTTGATATTACATTACAAGGCCACTCAGAGAACAGACTCTGATTTTTGGACCTATGTTAAAAACATGGATATTCCAGATAGCCTTCAAATGAAGTTAGAACTGTTCAAGTCCAAAGGACGGATATTCCGATTTCAGGATGAGCTATTTGGTGAAGATAATTGGGCCGCTGTACTTTTAGGGCAGAAAGTAATGCCCAGAAGCTGGGACCCTTTAGTGGATACACTCGACACGCAACAGCTTTCAAATCATCTTGCAGGAATGCACCAGTTAATTCGGAGAACAGCTGAGCAAATGCCAGACCACCAATCATATATCGACCAATTGGTTCGAAAAACCACAAGATAGCCCCGATATGGAAAAAATTGACAAAATTGTTATTGCGGGTGGCGGCACGGCCGGCTGGATGGCAGCGGCAGCACTTTCAAAGATTCTAGGCCCTCACTATTGCGAGATTGAACTTGTTGAATCTGAGGCTATTGGCACAGTGGGTGTCGGCGAGGCAACAATCCCGCAAATTGGCACGTTCAACCGCACACTTGGTATTACCGAAGATGACTTCGTACGCGAAACAAATGCTACATTCAAACTCGGCATTGAGTTCGTCGATTGGGGTCAGTTGGGCGATCGGTATATTCACCCTTTTGGCGGCTATGGGCTGGATATGGGCGGCGTATCCTTCCACGCATTTTACTTAAAAAACCATCCAAAGCATAATCATCAAATTCTTGAGGATTACTCCCTTCAAGCCAAAGCCGCGCGTAAAAATCGGTTTATGCGGCCAGTGAATGCAGGAAACTCGCCACTCTCAAATATCGCTTATGCCTTTCATTTTGATGCCGGTTTATATGCTAAATACTTACGGCGCCTCGCCGAAGAACGCGGTGTAACACGAACCGAAGGCAAGATTGTCGATATCGAGCAAGACCCGGAAACAGGCTTTGTGACATCTATATCGCTTGATAAGGGCATAAAAGTAAAAGGCGATCTGTTCATTGATTGCACCGGCTTCCGAGGCCTCTTAATTGAACAAACCTTAAAAACGGGGTTTACGGATTGGTCTCATTGGCTTCCCTGCGATAGCGCTGTTGTAGCCCCATGTAAGCGAAAAGGAGAAATGCTGCCCTATACGCGTTCAACAGCCAGCGCTGCTGGTTGGCAATGGCGTATCCCTCTTCAACACCGTGTCGGAAATGGTCATGTTTACGCTTCGAGCTTTATGTCCGATGAAGAAGCCCTCACACATTTTATAGAAAATTTAGAAAGCCCTCCTCTCCAAGACCCTAGGGTCATTCGTTTTAAGACAGGAATGCGTAAGAAAGCCTGGAATAAAAATGTTGTCGCTTTGGGCCTATCAGGTGGTTTCTTAGAACCCCTTGAATCCACCTCTATTCACATCATTCAACATGGCATCGCCAAATTGATGCAAATGTTTCCTGACAAATCCTTCAATCAGGTCGATATAGATCGTTACAATCGTCTTACAGATTTTGAAAATGAGAAAATCCGAGACTTCATCATATTACATTATTACGCCACACAACGCACCGATAGTGACTTTTGGAACTACACAAAGACGATGGAAATACCCGAATACTTAGCGGAGAAGATAAATCTCTTTAAGTCCTATGGCCGTGTCTTCCGAGAAAATGAAGAGCTCTTCAACGACACGAGTTGGTTTGCCGTAATGTTGGGACAGAATATCATTCCAAATGCCTATGACCCCGTCGCCGATATATTCGATGCCGAGGAGACGGCAAAGCGTCTACAAAACATTTCGGAGACAATAGAGACCGCGTCAAATTACATGCCGCAGCATGAAGATTTCATCAAAGAAAATTGCGCGTCTGACACGTTCATAAAACATTACGCAAAAGAGTAGTCATATCTATTCAATACAAACTGTAAGTTTTCTATTTCACACGTTTAGAAGCTCTAAGACTCTCAGAAAGAGACTTTCAGAGATTAAAGCCATCAAATTTGACGAAACCACATTGCAAGGCTCCATTCAATTTTACATTGCCAGAAGGCTGTCTTCTCTGCCATATGACTCATTACGCCAACAAAAGCTCATGAATAATGGCTGGGCCCAGTCGGTGTCGGGAAAGGTCATAGCGTAATGCGTCTAAGTTCAAACCAAGATAAGGTGACGATTAAAGAAGTTGCTGAACGCGCTGGCGTCTCCCAAATGACCGTATCACGCGTTGTAAACGGACAAGGGCTCGTCAAAGAAGCGACGCGTAAAAAAGTAGAAACCGCGATTAGTGAATTAAACTACCGCCCGAACCTTATGGCCCGCCGATTAGCTGGCGGTAATTCGTTTTTCATTGGAATTGTCTATCACAATCCTAGCCCAAGCTATCTCGCAAAGGTATTAGAGGGTGCCCTGAAAGCTTGTCGCAATCTTGGCCATCACCTGGTCATCGATGATATGGGCGCTGTAAACCCTGATAATGGCAATCATAAAAAAGTAGCAGAATCTCTCCGGCGCGCAGGACTAGACGGCGTTATTATTACGCCGCCCCTCAGCGACAACCGAGACTTGGTTGACGCTCTGACAGACCTTGGGGTTGCTTGCGTCCGCGTAGCGCCAGGCAATGTCTTTACCGACACCCTTCGAGTGGCGATGGACGACACGGCCGCTGTTCATCAAATGATTGAATATCTTATTGATCTTGGCCATGAACGCATAGGGTTTATAAAAGGCCCAGATGACCACCCTTCAAGCCTGCATCGTTATAAAGGGTTTAAATCTGCTCTTGAGAGCCGAAAAATTTCTTACAAAGCAGAACTCACCGTAGACGGCAAATTTACTTATCGCTCAGGTATGGAAGGCGCATTTAAACTCTTCGGTCTTGAAAACAGACCGACCGCTATTTTTGCAAGCAATGACGATATGGCGGCAGGCGTTGTGGCTGCCGCGAATATGCGCGGCTTAACAGTACCTGCAGATTTATCCGTCGCAGGTTTTGATGATACAGAAATTGCGACTTCGATTTGGCCAGAATTAACAACGATTAAACAGCCTATTTCCGAAATGTCGGAACGCGCTGTAAATCTCCTCTCAGCAAAACTGTCTGGCGATTCCTCAGTTGACGAGAAAAACACCACCCTACTGGCTTTTGACCTTATCAAACGCGGTTCGGTTCAACCCCTAAAAACTTAAGCACAGAATTTTCTAGATTCTCCTCTTTATAGTTTGACGCACCAAAATGATAACGCTATCATTTTGAAAAAACGGACGGGGAATATGCTTTTCTTAGGATTAGATGTTGGAACATCAGGCGTGAAAGCTGTCATTTGTGACAGCAATAATAAAGTTATGTCGTCGTCACACGCACCACTTACGGTCAGCCGCCCTCACCCACTATGGTCAGAGCAAAACCCAACAGATTGGTGGTCCGCAACGAACAAAGCCGTTATGGACTTAGACCCCAAAATACGTAGCGGGGTAAAAGCCATTGGACTGTCAGGTCAAATGCATGGTGCGACACTCTTAGGCGAAGACGGAAAAGCAATTCGTCCCGCTATTCTATGGAATGATGGACGGAGTGCTTCGCAGTGCAAAACATTAGAAACGCAAATCCCGAATCTACGCCTCATTACTGGGAATTGCGCAATGCCCGGCTTTACGGCGCCCAAGCTACTCTGGGTCAAAGAAAACGAACCCGATATTTTCAAAAAGATTTCCAAGGTCTTGCTACCAAAAGACTATGTTCGTTTGCGTATGACGGGCGAATATGCCTCTGATATGTCTGACTCCGCAGGCACGCTTTGGCTTGATACAGCGGCGCGGGATTGGTCCAGCGAAGTGCTCTCAGCTTGCGGGCTAAGTGACAAAAACATGCCACGTCTTTTTGAAGGCACCGAAGCCACCGGACAGCTACGCGCAGAACTCGCAGAAGCTTGGGGCATGGACAAAGTTGTTGTTGCTGCGGGCGGCGGCGATAATGCTGCAGGCGCTGTTGGCTCAGGAATATATAGCCGCGGAGACGGGTTTTTATCTCTCGGAACTTCGGGCGTTATTTTTCTGGCTGATGATGCCTATCGCCCACACCCAGACGGCGGCATTCATACATTCTGCCACGCTTTACCAGATAGGTGGCACCAAATGTCCGTTATGTTAAGCGCCGCCAGCGCCATAGATTGGGTATCTTCGGTCTGCGGTTTTAAATCTCCGGCTAAATTATATGAAAAAGCTGCGAGTCGTAACAAACCATCAAACCAAGAGATTTTTCTGCCTTATCTCTCTGGGGAACGCACTCCGCATAACGACCCCTTGGCGCAAGGCGTCTTTTTTGGATTAAACCACTCTACGACAGCCGAGGACATGGCCCAAGCGGCTCTTGAAGGCGTGGCCTTTGGATTGGCGGACGGCATAAATTCACTCAAGGATTCTGGCGCAGAAATACGTTCACTTTCCGTCATTGGCGGCGGCGCTAGGTCTGATTATTGGGGCGAGATATTGGCTTCTATTTTTGATTTGCCCTTGATTTATCGCGACGGTGGCGCCGTCGGCCCTGCCTATGGCGCCGCGCGTTTGGCACGCCTTTGCCATTCGAAAGAAGCCATAAAAGATGTCTGCACATCCCCAAAAATAACCAATGTTATTGAACCCAATTTGGCTCTTAGAGACCATTTTAAACCCCGTCAGGCCTTATTTAATAAGCTGTACACATCCCTTTCTGACTTATTCAAGGAGAACCAATCGTGAGCCACCCTTATTTCGAGCACATCCCCAACATCAAATATGAGGGCCCAGACAGCACGAACCCAATGGCTTTCCGCCATTACAACAAAGACAAAGTCATCATGGGTAAAACCATGGAAGATCACTTACGTATCGCGGTATGTTATTGGCATACTTTTTGTTGGGATGGTTTTGATGTTTTTGGCGGCGGCACATTTAACCGCCCTTGGCATGGCCCTGTGAACGACCAAAAAGCAGCTGAAGAAAAACTCGAGGCGGCATTTTCATTCTTTCAAAAACTCGGCAACCCTTTCTATTGTTTCCACGACGTTGACATGATGGCCAACGCAGAAACACCTGCAGAATATGTCAAAAATCTAAGACTTATTGCGGATAAGGCTGAAGCTAAAATGGCTGAAACGGGAGTCAAATTGCTCTGGGGTACAGCGAACATGTTTTCTCACCCACGATATATGGCTGGCGCTTCGACTAATCCTAATCCAGACGTCGTCGCTTTTGCGGCTCTTCAAGTAAAAGAATGTATGGAAGTCACCCATCGACTTGGAGGTTCAAACTATGTCCTCTGGGGTGGCCGTGAAGGTTATGACACGATTTTGAACACAAACGTGAAACAGGAAATGAGCCAACTCGGTCGTTTCTTAAACATGGCCGTTGAGCATAAACACAAAATTGGATTCAAAGGGGATATCCTTATTGAACCAAAACCTCATGAGCCCACAAAACATCAATATGACCGCGACGTCGGGACGGTCTATGGCTTCTTGAAAGCACACGGCCTTGAAAATGAAGTACGCGTCAATATAGAGCCTAATCATGCGACATTAGCAGGTAATAGTTTCGAACACGAAGTTGAAATGGCCAATGCTTTTGACATTTTTGGTTCGATCGACTTCAATCGCGGCGACCCCCAAAATGGATGGGATACAGACCAATTTCCGAACGATATTCGTGAAACGACGATGGCGCTGTATTACATTTTACAGGGTGGCGGTTTTAAAAATGGCGGGTCTAATTTTGACGCCAAAGTACGACGCCAAAGCAATGATGCAGATGACCTTTTCCACGCGCATATTGGCGGTATGGATTTACTCGCGCGGTGTTTGGAAAATGCAGCAGATCTCATTGAAAGCAAAGCCCTCTCCTCTTTTGTCGACACGCGCTATGATGGTTGGAATGACGGAATTGGTCAGGACATGCTGAGCGGTAAAGTAGATTTGGAAACAATGGCGGCCTATGCGCTGGACAAAAATACATCCCCTGTTCCCATTTCAGGTCGACAAGAGATGCTAGAAAATATCGTCACAAATCACACAAAATAACTCAATTAAAATATAGAACTGCCGGGGAAAACATGACTTTACCATATAAATTTTTAACGAGCCTAGCTGTCGTCCTGCAACTATCGGCGTGTAATAACGGCGATGCACCAAACACAACGCCAAAGACTATCACATCATCATCCTATGACCGTGTCGAAAGCCTGATGGCCGATATGACTCTTGATGAGAAATTGGCACAAGTCAGCTGCGTATGGTTTGGTAAAGCGGATATATATGATGAAGATGGCAATTTTGACCCCATTAAAATGAAGGAAAAATTTCCTCATGGCATTGGTTGTTACGCCAGACCCCAAGACACGATTGGTATGGAAGGCCCCTCGGATGAACCCAGAGACGTGAACGACTCGACTGTTGTTCGCCGCATGTCTGCGCGTACGCCTGCGGATACTGTTGATCTGGTCAATACTATTCAAAAATGGATGCTTGAGGAGACACGCCTTGGCATCCCAACCCTTTTCCACGAAGAAGGTTTACACGGCTTTCAAGGTCGCTACGCCACGGCTTTTCCGCAATCCATAGCTTTGGCCGCAACATTTGACACTGAGCTTGCCGAAGACATTTATAGCGTGACAGCCCGTGAAATTCGGGCGCGGGGTGTCCATCATGTTTTATCCCCTGTGGTAGACGTCGCACTTGATCCACGTTGGGGGCGTATCGAAGAAACATTTGGCGAAGATCCATTTCTTGTATCACGCATGGGCGTTGCCGCGGTTAAAGGCTTTCAAGGAGACGGCTTTCCAATCGGCGACGAGAAAGTTCTAACGACCCTTAAACACATGACAGGTCATGGCCAGCCTGAAAGTGGCATGAATGTTGGCCCGGCTCAAATCTCTGAACGTGTCCTAAGAGAAATATTTTTCCCACCTTTCGAGGCCGCCATTAACGAAGGCAATGCTGCCACGGTTATGGCCTCTTACAACGAAATTGATGGCATTCCCTCCCACGCTAATGATTGGCTTTTAAATGACGTCTTACGGGGGGAATGGGGTTTTGACGGCGCTGTTGTCGCCGATTACTTTGCGATTTCCGAATTGCAAGTCCGCCACGGTATCGTCAATACAGTTCCAGAAGCAGGCGCTTTAGCGCTAAAATCTGGCGTAGATATGGAGCTACCTGACGGCACCGCCTTCCCTCAGCTGAAAGCCATGATCGAGAATGGCGAATATGATATAAAATATCTGGACCAAGCCGTCCGCCGAATCTTAGAGTTAAAAGAGCGAGGCAATCTTTATGAAACGCCTTATGCTGACCCCGCCTATGCTGATTCAATCACAGGCAATAACGAAGCCCGTCAACTGGCGTTAAAGGCCGCTCAAAGGGCGCCCGTCTTGTTGAAAAATGATGATAAGCTGCTTCCACTCAACATCGAAGATTATAAACGCATTGCCGTCATCGGCCCCAATTCAGACATCACAGTTTTGGGCGGATATTCCGATGAACCGCGTCAAACCATTTCCATTTTGGATGGTATCAAGGAACAAGTCGGTGATCGGGCTGAAATCGTTCACGCCAAAGGTGTTGAATTAACACAAAACCGCTCTTGGTGGGATGACGAAGTAGAG
Source organism: Litorimonas taeanensis (assembly GCF_003634015.1). NCBI lineage: Bacteria > Pseudomonadati > Pseudomonadota > Alphaproteobacteria > Maricaulales > Robiginitomaculaceae > Litorimonas > Litorimonas taeanensis. Next base: position 522,609 of record NZ_RBII01000001.1, on the reverse strand, counting down.
CTTGAAAGTGTCGATAAGAACATGGCTAGAATTTATCAGGCTGTAGCAACGGCAAAGACGGCTGACCTCATTATTCTGGCCATTGGTGGTGACGAGAGTACCTCGCGTGAAGCTTGGTCAGAAACACATATGGGCGACCGCAATGACATCACTCTGATAGGGCAGCAAAAGGAACTCATTGAGGCATTAGCTGAAACAGGCGTCCCAATAGCTACAGTTGTAATTTCAGGACGCCCTTTGAGCTTGGAAAATGTCGAAGACAAGCTTCCTTCCATTCTTTATGCTTGGATATTAGGCCAAGAAACAGGCACCGCTGTCGCAGATATTCTCTTTGGTGAGGTCAATCCAGGCGGGAAAATGCCCGTAACCGTACCGCGCAATGTGGGGCAAATTCCTTCCTTTTATAATCACAAGCCAACGGCGCGAAGAGGTTATGCCTTTGGAGATGCTAGCCCTCTATACCCATTTGGTTTTGGTTTGAGCTACACGACATTTGACATATCAGAACCGATATTGAGCACGTCAATAATGGGGGTGGAAGACGCAACGTCTGTTTCCGTTAATGTTACAAATACTGGCGATGTCGCTGGGGACGAAGTTGTTCAGCTTTATATTCGTGACAAAGTCAGCTCTGTGACCCGCCCTGTCAAAGAGCTAAAGGGTTTTAAAAGAGTATCTCTAGCCCCTGGCGAGAGCAAAACAGTATCCCTTTCCATAGACAAATCCGCCTTGCATTTTTTCAACCGCTCTATGGAGCGCGTCGTCGAAGCTGGTGAGTTTGAGATTATGGTTGGGAATAGCTCTGACAATGTAAAATCGACCACCTTAACCGTCGAATAATTTGACATATGTTCGAATTCTGGATTGCAATTCGAACATATTATGTTAGCGTTCCCATAATTAATAAAGGCAAAATGCCTATACCGAGAATAATGAGGGGAATTCGACATGTTAACACGTCGTCATTTTCTGGCCGCTGCTTCAGCTGCGGCCACGACAGCTTGCGCAACCCACCCACCGAGCGCTCTCCTAGATAGCAAAACGCTAAAAGATATTGCAAAGTCATCAGGTCTACGATTTGGCAATGCCATTGCCTATTGGGGAAATAATGACGGGGAAGGTGTCAACCGCCCTGACAATCCCTTTAATGACAAAACCTATATGGAACTCGTCAAAACACACTGCGACATTGTCGTCGCCGAGAATGAATTCAAACGATATACGGTGCAGCCGGTCCCCGGTGATTATCGGTTCGAACGTGCGAACGGCGTCGCAAAATTTGCCGCGGATAATCATATGGGACTCAGAGGACATACACTTCTCTGGAACCGAAATACTTATATGCCGCAATGGGTTCAGGATTTAGATCTAAACGCCACCAGCGCAGAAGCACATCTTGACGAATATTTTGGCGCGTTGATTTCAAACTTTGATGGCCAAGTATATTCTTGGGATGTCGCCAATGAAACAATAGACCCTGAAACGGGCGAGATACGCAATACGGTTTTCACCAAAGCCTTAGGGCCAGGTGTAATGGACACCGCTTTCCGAATTGCGAAGTCACATGCTCCCAACGCACAACTTGTTTATAATGATTATATGTCTTGGGAAAAGCATAGCGCCGCTCATCGAAGAGGCATCCTTAAGCTCTTAGAAGATATGAAAAAACGCGGCACCCCTATCGACGCCTTGGGTATTCAAGGGCATTTAGGAACATATGCAGGTGATCCTGTCACAGGGTTTACGACGTCTTATGACAAAGCTGACTGGCTGCATTTCCTCAATGAAGTCAAAGATATGGGCCTTGATATAACGATTACTGAGTTCGACGTTAATGATGAAAGACTTACAGCGAATGTCGTTAAACGCGACCAAATCGTCGCAGACTACGCTCGTGAATATCTGGATATGACACTTGATTTCGCGAATGTGAAAGAGATTCTGACATGGGGTATGGTTGACCACCACTCATGGCTGCAGGATTTCTGGCCACGTGAGGATGGATTGGACAAACGCGGTACACCGTTCGACAAAAACTACCGTCAAAAACCACTATACACAGCTTTGGCTGAATCTATGGCAGCGGCTCCGAAACGTGCCCCTCTCGCTTAAAGAAAAGACAAAACCTCGAGTCGAAACTCTCGACATTGCGCATGGGGGTTGGTCGCTTCAACTCGCGCCCTCCCACGGCGCGGCAATATTATCATGCCAGTATAATGGCCGTGACATATTACGCCCTGCTCCACCCGATTGGTTTCAGACCCCTAACCCGCTTATGACAGGGCATTTCCCTCTCGCCCCTTATTCCAACCGTATCGAAAACGGTACCTTTCAATTTAAAGGGCGTAACCATGTTCTTTCATGGGACAAATTAGAACAACCACACCCCCTTCATGGCACAGCATGGCAATCTAAATGGGATGTAGTGCAATCAGATGTGAAGAAAGTAACGCTTCAAATGTGCCATGCGCAACCTAGCCAAACTTGGCCTTGGCGCTTTACAGCTTCGCATAGCCTCTGTGCCAGTGAAGACGGCCTTCATTTTACATTATCAGTGACAAATGATGACACGCAATCCATGCCGTCAGGTCTTGGTTTTCACCCCTATTTTGCAACCCACGACACAGCGGAGTTGCAATTTCAATCGCGCCACGTCTGGATGAGCAATGATGACAAACTCCCCGTAAGGCTCGCCAAACTTCCAGAGGCTTGGGATTTTACAAGGGCTAAAACTGTATCGAAGGTCAGTGTTGATCACTGTTTCACAGGTTTAAAACTTCCCGCCTATTTCAACTGGCCACAAGCGCATCAGAGGGTTTGTATCCAAGGCAGCAAAAACTTGACACATGCGGTGGTGTATTTGGACAATCCAACCAAGGCCGCATGCTTTGAACCTGTTACTCATATGAATAATGGCCTGAATTGGAGGCATGAACATGCTGACACAGGCATTGAAATTTTAAACCCTGGCGAAACACAAACCGCCGAAATGATTTTGTCGATAGAAGACTATTAAGGAGTAAATGATGCGATCCTTTATTGCGACCCTATGCCTAGGCGTGGCCCTTTCTGCTTGCAGTAATGCTGGCATTGATAACTCAGATTCTGATAGCCGCTCTAGCGCCAATGAATTGGATGTGTGGCCAAAACTCGATGGGAGCTTCATGATAGATCCTGCAATCGAGGCCCAAATTACCGATATTATGTCGCGCATGACATTAGAACAAAAAGTCGGGCAAGTCATCCAAGGCGATAGCACCGCCGTAACCCCAGAAGATGTTAAAACCTATCACTTAGGGTCTGTTCTAAGCGGAGGAAATTCCGCGCCAGGTGAGCTACCTTACGCCAAGATAGAACAATGGGTAGAAGCCGCTGACGCCTATTATCTCGCCTCTGTCGACGAGAGTGACGTCGATGTCGCCATCCCTGTCATTTGGGGTATCGATGCGGTCCATGGTCATGGTAATGTCATCGGGGCAACTATCTTCCCTCATAATATTGGCCTTGGCGCGGCTCGAAATCCTGACCTCATAAGAGATATAGCCGCTGTCACAGCACGAGAATTACGGGCAACAGGACATGACTGGACCTTTGCGCCAACAGTTGCGGTACCCCAAGATGATAGATGGGGGCGCACCTATGAAGGCTTTGGAGAACACCCTGAAATCGTTGCCTCTTACGCCGGTAAAATAGTAGAAGGCATTCAAGGCAATCTCCCACAAACTGGCGGAATTGACTCTTCGCACGTTATATCAACGGCCAAACATTTTCTGGCGGATGGGGGCACGGATATGGGTAAAGACCAAGGCGATGCCTTGGCCCCGATTGAAGAGCTCGTTCGGATTCATAATGCAGGATACCCCCCCGCACTTGATGCAGGCGCCTTGTCCGTCATGGCTTCTTTCTCCAGTTGGAAAGGCCAAAAGGTTCATGGTTCGAAATACCTTCTAACGGACGCACTGAAAGACAGAATGGACTTCCAAGGGTTTATCGTTGGGGATTGGAATGCTCATGGGCAAATTCCGGGATGCACAAATGAAAACTGTCCAGACGCATTAGAAGCAGGACTTGATATGTATATGGCGCCAGATAGCTGGAAAGGCCTATATATAAACCTTCTAGCGCAAGCCAAATCAGGAGAAGTCTCTATGGACCGCCTTGATGATGCTGTTCGCCGCATTTTACGCGCAAAGATACGATATGGCCTATTTGACATGGGCAAGCCTTCTGAACGCCCTCTTGCGGGCGATCGCTCTGTGCTGGGCGCGGCTGCGCATAAAGCCGTGGCTCGTCAAGCCGTACGAGAGTCCTTAGTCCTGTTGAAAAATGAGAACCAAACTCTCCCTCTCGCACCAAGCTTGAATATTCTTGTCACAGGTGAAGGGGCAAATGACATCTCTAAACAAGCTGGCGGATGGACACTCACATGGCAGGGCGGAGGGTTAGACAACGACCTCTTCCCTTCTGGTGAAAGCATTTTTAGCGGCATTAAAAAAGCTGTGACTAAAGGCGGCGGTTCTGCGGTGCTAAGCGAAGATGGAAGCTATTCACAAAAGCCAGACGTAGCCATCGTAGTCTTTGGCGAAGATCCATATGCCGAATTTCAAGGGGACGTTTCTCATGTCGGCTATGATCCTTTTGGCCAAAAGGAGGTTCAGCTTCTTAGAGACCTACAAAGCCAAGGCATCAAAACTGTTTCAGTTTTCCTTTCGGGCCGCCCTCTTTGGGTGAACCCAGAGCTAAATGCCTCTGACGCCTTTGTTGCAGCATGGCTGCCCGGTTCAGAAGGCGCAGGGATAGCCGATGTCCTCTTTAGTGATGAAAACGGTCATATCGCACATGACTTTAAAGGGAAACTCTCATTCTCTTGGCCTAAATCAGCCGGTCAAACGCCTTTAAATTATGGCGATGCAAATTATGACCCGCTCTTCGCTTATGGATTTGGTTTAAATTATGCGGACGCAAAATCCTTGCCGACCCTAGATGAAGCCCCTGGAATCGACCTCTCCGCAGCTGGGTTAAACCTTACCCTATTCAAAGATGGATTGGTCCAGCCTCCTTGGGCTCTTGACGTTACGGGCAATGCTAAAACCTCTGCCGTTGATCATTTGGCCCAAGAGGACGCGCTAAAGATAGAATTCACAGGAGCTGGCACAACCTCTATCAGCACGAGCGACCCGGTTGACCTGTCCCGTGAAACGACGGCAGCGCTTGAACTTTCATTTAACATAAAAAGAAATACAGAGCGACAAGGCATGCTCACGCTCTCAGCTAGCTGTCCAGACGATGATTGCAAAGGCAGTTTGGATATTTCTCAATCCGTAGATGGCCTTGGCACTGATTGGAAATCCGTTCGCATATCGCTTTCATGTTTCCGAAATGCTGGGGCAGATATGTCTTCTATTAAATCTCCCTTTACTCTCTCATCAACGGGGCCAGCCGCTGTTTCTATATCAAACCTTCACATTGCTGAAGATGATAACGGTCTGGCGAGTTGCGCATTTTAAAGGGCTACAACTTGAAAGGATAAGTCATGTCTAAATTTTTCTCAGGCAGTGCCGTGATAACGGCCGCCTTTGCCTTAGTGAGTTGTACAAATTCTTCTCCTGCAGAAAAGACAACCTTATCTCTATCAGAGACCGCACAATCACACAGCAACCAAACGGTCTGGGAAAAATTTGACATGCAACGCTGTGTGAATATGGGCAATTCTTTTGAAGTCCTTCGAAAACAGCGTCAAAATGGTGGCGGCTGGATTGATAAAGAAGACTTTGCTCTGATAAAAAGCAAAGGTTTTGATACTATCCGGCTACCTGTCAAATGGAGTGATTATACGGGGCCAGCGCCTGATTTCACGCTAGACCCCACCTTTTCAAATACCGTGAAGGCCTATGTTGATGAGGCACTCTCTCAAAACTTAAACGTCATCTTGAACATTCATCACTTTGATGAAATTAACGAGACACCAGCGGCCGAAATGGATCGGCTCGTCAGTATCTGGAAACAAGTCGGTGCCTTATTTAAAGGCTATCCAGACGACCTTTGGTTTGAAACACTGAATGAACCCAATAATCAGCTCAAAGGCGACATCATGCGCCAATCTCAAGCGCTCGCAATTGAGGCTATTCGCATACATCATCCGGATCGCATTGTTATTTTAGGGGGCGAGTTTTGGTCAAACTGGCGTCAACTCGATACCAATATGGTCGCCCCGGATTCCAATATTGTTTTCACTTTTCATTACTACGAACCATTTGATTTCACGCATTACAAAGCTGAATGGACCAAACCAGATATGCCAAACACATTACGAAGCTGGGGCAATCATACTGACAAAGCCGAACTGGCAGAAGCCATGTCCGGCATTAAACGCTATAAAGTCAAAACAGGGCAACCTTTATTCCTGGGTGAATTTGGCGTCTACACCTCTATTAAACATGAAGACCGAGTGAAATGGGTGAATGCCGTACGCCGCGAGATGGAAGCCGCGGAGATTCCATGGTGTCTCTGGGCCTATGCGAACACCTTTCCCATCTACAATTATGAAAGCGGTAAATGGGATAAGGATATGCTCGACGCTCTCGGCCTAGAATAAATCCAGCTCTGTACTCAGTGTGTACTGGCCTTCTTTGCGGCTTCTACTGCCGCAATCTTATCGACTTCACCAATGAACACAGGCGTTTTCTCGTGTAGGGTCGTTACGGTCGCTTCAAGGATTGACCTATCGCCATTCGTAGATGCACCGCCCATAGCTTTGATAATAAATGACATCGGTATAGCTTCATAGACCAAACGCAAATGTCCCTGCTCATACCCTTTTCTATTGGCACTTGGATAAGCAAAAATGCCGCCCTGTAAAACAAGGCGCTTTATGTCTGACACCATAGAAGCATACCAACGCATATTATGGGGTTTTACTGTGCCGCCATGCGTATCAAGCAGGCTGGCATAATGGGCTTGTAGCCATGAATCCCAGACAGTTTGATTGGCGCCATTTATCGCCAAAACATCTGCGGATGGAAGACCGCCTTCGATAGGCATGACTAACCATTCAGCTGTGTCTTGATTGAATATCCCCTTATAGACATCTGCGCCATCCGCGAAATAGGCCTCTAAATTCATACCGAAAACAAAGAAGCCGCCGCTGATTATGTTCTTACCTGAAAAATCCTTCGCCACTTCAGCATTTTCAAAAATACCAAAAATTGCGCCTGATGGTATACCCACTAAGGCTGACTTAGATCCATCCAAAGGATCCAAAGCGACGCTATAGGCTCCATCTGAAATCTTATTCAGCCCCGGTCTTTCCTCTGACACGACATAGCGAACATTTTCATCTTTTTTCAATGCGTGAAAGAAGGCTTCATCCGCAATAACGTCAAGTTCAATTTGATCGTCACCTGACTCATTACTCGACGTAGCGAATTTTAAACCCGCCCCTTTTTTCAATTCCGCATAAATAACTTCTGAAGCCGAAAAAAGAGCCGCATAAATACCATCAAGATTGGCAGTTTTGCTTTTGAAAGATAAGGTCATAAATTAGTCAATCTATTGAGAGTTAGAGCGTGATTTAATCTTTGCTGATTTCAAATTCTATATTTTGGCGGTTAATATACCACCACACTACGAATAGACTTCCCCTCATGCATGAGGTCAAAGGCTTTGTTGATATCGTCTAGTTTCAATTGGTGGGTAATCATCGAGTCAATTTCAATTTTCCCATTCATGTACCAATCTACAATCTTGGGCACGTCCGTACGCCCCTTGGCACCGCCAAAGGCTGTGCCCTTCCAAACACGCCCTGTCACCAGTTGAAAGGGTCGCGTAGAAATTTCTTTACCCGCTTCCGCGACACCAATTACGACTGAGACACCCCACCCACGGTGACACGCCTCCAGCGCTTGGCGCATAACAACCGTATTCCCTGTGCAATCAAAAGTGAAGTCAGCGCCGCCGTCGGTTAAGCGCACTAATTCCTCTACCACATCTCCATCTAGCTCACGCGGGTTGACGAAATCTGTCATGCCGAATTTACGGCCCCATTCTTCTTTGTCATTGTTAATATCAACGCCAATAATCTTATTGGCTCCGACCATGCGCGCAGCCTGAAGCACATTAAGCCCAATGCCTCCCAGTCCAAAGACAATAATATTATCACCAGCTTGAACCTTTGCAGTATTCGTCACAGCGCCCACACCCGTCGTCACGCCGCAACCAACATAGCAAGACGTATTGAACGGAGCATCTTCGCGAATTTTAGCGACCGCAATTTCAGGCAAGACTGTAAAATTGGAAAATGTAGAGCAGCCCATATAATGATATATGGGTTGGCCCTTATAAGAAAACCGCGACGTACCGTCCGGCATCACGCCTTTACCTTGTGTTGCGCGTATAGCTGTACACAAATTCGTCTTTCCAGACAGGCATGACTTACATTGGCGACATTCAGGCGTGTAAAGTGGAATCACATGATCACCGGGTTTGACCGACGTAACGCCCTTCCCGACTTCGCGAACCACGCCCGCACCCTCATGCCCAAGAACGGAGGGGAACAACCCTTCACTGTCCAATCCATCCAAAGTGTAAGCATCCGTATGGCAAATACCTGTCGCCATAATCTCAACAAGCACTTCGCCATCTTTAGGACCTTCAAGGTCCAGTTCAACGATCTCAAGTGGTTGTTTAGCTTCAAATGCTACGGCTGCCCGTGTTTTCATTATTCTCTCCGCGAATCTTACACAGTGTAAGTATAGAGAGACGGCCCCTTCTTCAACCGATGTTAGTCCGCGAGTTTAACGGCAAATTGAACGCTCGCCGTTTCTCCGCTTTGCAGCGTTCCAGAGTAAGGGAAGTTAATCAAGCCTCGGCTGCCGCCAGCAGGCAATGAAGGGACACCCGGCGTAAGCGCAGCATTGGTGACATAGGCCGCAGAACTATCAAGATAGGTTGTATAATGGGGAATACTATCCTTTACGATAGGGTCAGAAATATCCCCAAGACCGGGGTTTAACATGGTGATACGATATATCACACACTCTCCCGGCGACGCAGACACTGTTTCACTAAAGGTTCCGGCATCACTTTCGCCGTTACAGTCAGCATCCAATGACATTTGCTTTGTACCTGACAAGGCCCCAAGGCCACTTGCCAATATCCTTGTCGTATCTTGCACAGTCAGGGACGTTTCATTCGTTCCCCCCGGGTCAATGACGAGGGTTACATCGGCGACATCGATGGATCCCTCTAGGGCCCCGCAATCAATTTGCGCGATGACATAGACGAAATAATCCCCTGCCGCGGGTAGCGTCGTCAATGTAGTCAGCCTTTCACTATCCTCTGCTCCGTCACCATCTAGGTCTAGATAGACATCAAAATCCCAACCCAAACTTGAGCTAACGCTCGCTATTGCCGAGAGTCCGACATCATCGGCCGCTATTGATAGGTTATGTTTATATTCAACCCGAGTACACGCTGCGACCACAGAGTTCTGATCAGGCTGAAAGCGGGTTACACCTCTGTCAATTTGCGTCACGACCGTATCGGCTGTCGGAGTTGGCAATTCATCAGAGACGCCCTGCCCCGTATTCGTAATCGAGCCAGCAGCCACATCGGCTTCTGTGACAGTATAAGTTCCGATTAAAGTACAGGTGCGATCGGCAATAACAGAGGCGCAAACCTTACTATTCGGTGTGGTTAAGCTGTCCGTGATAGTCAGATTGTTAAGCGTCGTTTTCCCCGTATTCGTCGCGGTAATCATATAGGTGAGCGTATCCCCTAATGAAATTGTTCCACTTCCATCCTCGTCTGAATTCGTAGGCTGAGATTTTGAAACACTCATGGCCGGATCAGCCCCAGGAGGGACAACAACCGTCTTATTGATAATTGCACTGGCTGTTATAGATGTCGCCGTAGCCTCGTTATAAATTAGGCCCGCACTCTCATCAGCAGCCGTGACCTTATAGGTGCCTTCAAGAACACAAGGGTTAGAAAATATAAGTGTCCCGCAATATGTTGAACTAGGCGTCAGCATGTTATCTTGAACCGTAACCCCGAGGATATTCAAGACCCCGCCATTATTAGCCGTAATTCTATAGGTCAGCGTATCACCGACGGAAACCGTTCCTGAATTATCGGCATCATCATTCGCCGTAAACTCCTTGGTCATATAGAGATAATAGAGCGGCGCAGAAATGATTGAGAGAGTGACGGTCGCCCTGTCCGTCCCCCCTGCGACATTTGAAATTTCATATTCGAAACTATCAGTCCCTGTAAAATTTGTATCTGGCGTGTAAGAAAATGTCCCGTCGGAATTCAAAACAACAGAACCATTACTTGGTGAAGACACCAAGGTTGTGTTGACGATTAAAGGATATCCATTGGGGTCATAATCCGTGCCATTTCCATTATCTATCAATACGTCACCATTTCTGACTCTGTTACGAATACCTTCAACCGTGTCGTCATATGCCACCGGGGCAATCACAGGTGTGATAGAAATAGAATCTTGGTCATCTTCTGACGCGACTTGGTTATTCGGCGTAGAGTCATTATCAATAGCCGGAGAGTAGTAAATTTCGGCGGAATTCGTAATCGTTGCTACGCCGCTGACGATGGCAACAATGTCTAAGGAAACCGAGCTATTCGCAGCAACGCTACCCACATCCCACTCCCCTGATACAGGGTCATAGTTCACAGGCGAGCCCACCGTTCCGCCCGAACTGTCCGAAACGTAAGTCAATCCTTCTGGCAGGACATCCCGCACGATAACCTCTATAGCCGTGTCACCGCCGCTCGCCTCTTCATTTGTTACAGTTATTGTAAATGTAACATCTGACCCAGTTCCCGGCGTCGTTGTATTGGCTGTCTTGCTGAGGGAGAGATCCGCCGTGGGAGGCGGCAATACAGTGAGCGTGACAACGGCCGTTGCGGTTTGGTTCTCTTGATCTGCAACTTCATATGTAAAACTATCGACACCTGAAAAGCCGGGGTTTGGTGTATAAACAAAGCTACCATCTGCATTTAAAACGACGGAGCCACTACCGGGCCCTATGACGGGGCTTGTATTCACCGTTAACGGCGTGCCTTCAGGATCAAAATCGGCCCCTAAACCATTATCATCTAATACATTGCCAATAGAATCCTGATCTTGGAAAGCGCTCATGACATCATTATACGCCACAGGCGGAAAAGTAGGGACGAGCGCCAGCGCACAGGCCATACCGTCATTGCCGCCATTTGGACCAGCATTGCCCGCTAATATTGTTGTCGGCGTCGAAGAGGTTTCCCAATCATCGCTGTAATAGATATTCCCAGAGGCATTATTAAACATGAAAATACGTTCGCCGCTGCCGCCCCAAATAGCGCCAAAGGCCCCTGACTGGCCAACCATATCGCCGATATAGCTTTTATCGTCATAGGTGAGACTATCCAAATCAAGCACACGTATGATGCTGCCTTCAACACCGACAAGACTTCCCTCTAGCCCCGTATCGCGATGTACGAAATCTCCGCCCAATGCGGGGGAGCTTGCCATAACCAAACGCGAAACACCTGTCGTAACATTGACAGCCCAAAGGTTTGAACCTTCCCGATACACCAATTCATTTCGGCGGTTCATATCTCCTCGATAAGATATATGACCAAGATCTTTTAAGAGTTGCTGCGTTCCATCGCTGTTTATACGGACAAGCTGATTAGTCGCCGTTCCTCCTACACCAACGCCATAGATATAATTATCAATAATATTATATCCCGCTGCATTATAGTTGGGTTGTGACGACCCAATCGGGGAATAGCTCGTCGTCACAGGGTCTAGTACATTCAGAGCCCCTGACAGCACTTGATAAAAATTCGTGTTACAAAGAAAAGCTGGCCCTGTTGGCAGAGGGGTCGCGGTTAAGGCAATCGCTGGCGTGATAATGACGGTATCATCATCATCTTCGGGCAGTAAAATTTGAGGGCCATTAGCGGGGGTTGAGTCGGGGTCATCATTATCAGAAGCCCAAACCTCTGCTGTGGTGGTTATAGTAGATATACCCGACCCTGTTGCCGTGACGACAAGCTCTAGGATTTCGGTTGCATTAACCGCAATATTGCCGACATTCCACAACCCCGTGACAGGGTTATAATCAACATATTCTCCTGGTGCGCCTCCAGAACTGTCAGACGCATAAGTATGGTTTGTATCCAGTGGCAGGCTGATGACTACACCCGTTGCGTCATCATCGCCCGAGTTTGTCACTTCGACTGTATAGGTCACTTGCGTACCAGAAAGCGGAACCAAAGTGTCCGCCCATAAAAAGAGAGATAGATCAGATTCAGGGTCTCTAACTGTAATTTGCACTTGCTCCGAAGTCGTCAATTGCTGTCCAGAACTAAAATGTGTATCCGTACCCTCAACCGTGATAGTGCCTGATAAAGTCGTCGTGCCGAGAGGCGTTGACGCATCCCCCGCTGTAAAGGTTCGGACTGCAGACTTCACCGTCTGTGTCCCGCCAAGCTTTTTTGTATAAGCTCCCGAGAGTTCCGTCAGGTCTTGCCCGTGATTATTGACCTCTGACAATAAGGTAAAATTTTGCGTCGCTTCATTTGACGCCACATAACAAACGTGAATTTCGTCTCCGACAAAGAATGTGGCGTTATCTAATTTATCTGTGCAGGTTTCATCAGAACTCACCCACATATCATAGGTCACAGAGGCGAAATCCATATTAACGCAGACTTCCTCTAGAGTCCCGAAGTCTTGATTATAGGCATCGACCATTCTCAAATTCCAAGCCCCGCCCGCAGGGTCGTCGCCTATGAAATTTGATAGCAAATTTGAACTTAACCCCTCTGAATTATAGGTCTTTGCAGTCCCCTGTAGGGCTGGAGAGTCCCCAACGTCTGGAAAATTTGGCAAATATGGACGAGGATAATTTCCTTCTGTCGAACGATTATTTGTACCCACACAATAATTGCCTTGATCTCGGACTGAAAGGTCTGTCCCTGGATCATTATCAGAAAATGAAATGTCAAAATCGGCGCGACTACAATTAGAGGCCCCCTCCCCATAACGGCCATCCCCTAGCCTAAAGAGAATGACTTCAGTATTATCGGGACTAATCATCGAGGCCGCCAAATCACCCGCATATTGGTGTTTTCCTCGAATACTGACATCATCCAAGTTTAACACATTCGTCCACACATCACCGGTTTCAAATGTGAACGGTGTATCCGTGCTACCATTATCATTAATGTCCCAAGCCGTATCACCGGCTGGGTCTTGCGCTTGGCAATATTGATAAGCTGAGGCAGGCGTCGATATAGCAAGGCAGGCAAGTGCTGGATACACAGCCTTATGTAATAGGTTTTTATTTTGAAATATGGGCTTAGCTGCAAAGAAACTCATGAATCGTGTAATTCTTTGAATACAGGATTGAGACACAGGGTAAGACTCCACTAAACGAGGCTGCGCCCAAATATTCGATGCATCCTCTTTTTCATTACAGGGCCTTCGCTCCGCAACTAAATTGGCCACTTTCGGGTCGCCTTAAGGTCTATAAGAATGACCTGCGCTTGTTCAGTAAGCGAGGGGGCGCAAAGCGCAGGTCATATTATAGACCGATCGCGCTCCTTGCTGTGAGACTAATTGAACGCAATCGGTACATTATACATACAGCCAGTGCATCCCTGTCACAATTCACCACATCATCTAGTCGAATGGGGGTACCTCATATAGGTGACAAAAACGCAAGACTTTCAATAAAAAGAAAACCGCCTAAGACTAAACTTAGGCGGCTTATATCAAGCGTCGAAATATGGTTATATTTTAGAGCTTTAGCAAACCATTACTAATGCCATAGAGGCTGGCCGAGGTACGATCCGCCGTATTGGTTTTCAGAAAAATTCGGCGAGTATAAGTGCTGACGGTGTGGGTCGAAATATCCAAACAAATAGCAATTTCATTGTTAGTTTTTCCCAAAGCCATCCATGATAAAATTTCAATTTCGCGGGGGGTTAATTTTGGCATGTCCATGTTGTTTTCAATTAATATCTTGCAGTAGGTTTGATGCGCGCTCTGGCACAGCCACTTGACTTTACGCAGGTCAAAATTTTCGCATTCTGTTTGATGTGAAGGCAAAACTATAGAGAAACACCCATTTCGTCCCCCGGGTCCATGCACAGGCAATGTCACCCCAGAAACGGATTGCGTAGAAATTACTTCGCCTTGGTCACTCAATCGATCGACTGTGCAGCAGTTCTTCCAATGTTGAACTTTTTCCATTGATCGTGCGCTATCGCGAAAGTTTGATGTAAAGTAATCATGTACCAAATCACACAGTTGGCTTGGTGCTTCACCTATGGATTTCTTGACAAAAAACTGATCGTAATAATCGATAGCCCCCGGTGCCGGCAGATGGTGATACACATAAGCTGGGACAGATTGTGCCCCCATATAGTCTGCGACAAAATTCCAAAGACCTGCCGCGTCATGCGTTTCGTTGATTTTATCTAATGCGCCATATAAATTCATTTCCGCCCCATACCGATAAAATTACCAGCTTTCGTTTTACTCACAAAACAATTGGTACTTGAAATTTCAATTAAAAAAAGGGCGCGATTGACGTATATCATGGCATTTTGAGCCAAGTTACCACCCAAGGTTAACGATAACTTTATCAAAATGCTTGACTTTTCAATGAAACCTCAGAAGCCTACAATTCTATTAATCCATTATTAAGACCCGCCAAAGCGACAGTTGTGCGGTCTGAAATTCCCATCTTCAGGAATATTCGTCTCATATAAGTATTTACGGTATGGGGTGAGATTTCTAAAATTTGCGCAATGACACCATTGCTTTTACCGCGGGCAACCCACGTCAGTATTTCGACTTCTCTATCCGTCAATTTCGGTAGACTTCCATTCTTGTCGATCTGAATTTTACAGAATTTTTGGTGGGCATTTTGGCAAGCCCATTCGATAACGCGCAATTCGGGACAATCTTCAGCGGACACACCTGCCCCTAAAACGACAGAGAAACATCCGTTGCGACCACCGGGCCCATGAACAGGGAACGTCACCCCTTGGATAACTTTGCTCGGGAAAGGTAATTTTGCGTCGATCATTTTATCTTCGCCAAGAGCCTTAGCCTCTTGGGGGGTAAGAGACCAGAATTGATGATCATTTAAATCCCGCCCGCCCTTTCTGATATTTTTCTCAAAATATTGGTGCAAAATATCTTCGCGAATATCATCACCTGTCGCATTTAGACTGACAGTGCGTCTGAAGTTTTGAGAGTAATCAACAGCTCCTGGCGGTGGTAAATGATGATAAGCGACAACCGAGACGTTACATAATTTGAGAATTGAATATAATGTAGACCACAAATCCGCATCCGTGGCGGTTTGGTGCAATCCCTCGATAGATTCAATTAATTGTTTTTGAGCAACCACAGCAAAACTCCCTTTATTGAGCTCTGCACCAGATAGTCAAACGCGAGATATCACGATATTATGTGCCATGACGCGCGGTACAGAACCACAAATTCAATACACCCAATAAAGGCGTACACATAAGTCTCACAATTACAGGTTAGTACTGAAAAAGAAACTCTGCAACAAGTTTTTCTTTAAGGAAAGGTTAATGCACTCAATGACTTAGGGAAGAAAACAGAGCCAAAAATTGATTATGAAAGGTCAGAAGATAGACCAGATATATTATCCTGCAGCTTCATTAAAACTGAAAGAGCCGTCTGAATATCAGCTTCTGGTGTAGACTTTAGGGCTTTTGCTAAAAACAATTCTCGCTTTAGCAAAAGCTCAGAATTTAAAGCCTCGCCCTCTTTTGTCAGCTTATAACTGCCCAAAGAAGCGATATTAGAATTCTTCGTTGATTTCAGTAATCCCATTTCAAAAAGAGTATTTACGGCACGCTCAGCCTGTTTAATTGAGAGGTTAGCATAAGCGGAAAGTTCATGCAGAGTCAGTGACTGTTTCGACCAGTTGGCGACTAAAATATAATACGCATCACTCGTTAATTGCGTATCTTTTAATTTCTTTTTCAGAGCAGATTCTAACACAATATTTAAGGAGCGGACATGGTAGGCCAAATAGGCAGAAAAATCTGATGATTTCTGTTCCATTATTTTGCCTTCAACGAGCCAATTATAATTGCGCTCGGTCGTCCTAGATTTGCCACCGTTTAAAAAATGTGCACCAGAGCTCATTTTCTGGACGCGAAGCAAAATATTATAAATTTTCTCAGTGCCAAAACAAATTGTCCTATAATATTTTCAATTTGGCAACCATAAAATGGTTTTCATCGCCAAGCGCCGTATATTTAATAGCGATTATCTTTGATGAATTAATTCATCATATAATGACCGTAAACCCCTTAGCTAGCTTCACCTATTCTGATTACCACGATAACAGCTAGGATGCCGCGGTAAACTTGTATTACCAAACCCTAGCGAATGAATTTTAAAGAAAAACAACCTAACGCTGATAAATGCTTGATATTTTATAACATCTAATCTAAGATGAAATTGATAAGGATCATCAAGGCTGATTCATTTATGGACACGATATTGAGGGCAGAATCTCCAGGACACTTCTCTCACTTTCTGCTGCAAAAATTTAGAGAAACCCCTAGCGTGTTTGAAAAAATCACGCAAAACACGTCTCTTGATTACGCCTTTATCAACACCCCTCCACGCAAAATAACTGTCGCTGAACAGCGACAAGTTTTGCACAATCTTATCGATTTATATGGCCCAGATTGGTTCGTAAAAAATCCCGATTATTTCATGCGAGAGCAAACAGGCCCTCTTATTGATGCCGTCAGTTCAAGCCAGAATGTTAAAGACGCTATGATGACCATAGCAAAATATGTCCACAAACTCGCGGCTTCAATATTTATCGAAATTTTTGAAACCAAAAGCAAACTTTTACTCTCTTTTGAATTTATCAGCCCTCCGACTGCCCCAAACGCCCCCCCTGAAACTATAGAGAGGCTGAAAATTGAACAACGAACTTATGCCGAAGTCTTTGCTTTAATTATGACGCCTTTGGGGCGGAGTTTCATGGGACCATACTCAAACGAAGCTGAGCTTTGGCTGAAACATCCAGAGCCCAGCTATTCTGACGCCTATGCAAAAACGTTCCTATCCAAAGTAAAGTTTGGTCAAGATTATAACGCTTTTGCCATTCCTAATATTCATCTTGACCGACCCTCCCCTACGTCAGATCCAACGCGATACGCTCAGGCCATTATGGAATTGTCATCCGAAGACATTCCTGCCAACGCGTTTCCACAAAATACAAACACGCTCATTGAAAAAGTAGAGCGTTTTCTACGATCTTACCCGAGTGGCAGACCAACAGTAGATGATGTCAGTGAAGCCTTTCATACCTCTCGCCGCAGCTTAACACGAAAACTGAACCTAGCCGGAACCTCTTTCAGAGACCTCTCTGACACAGCCTTGTTTCATAGATCACAAGAACTAACTCAAACGAGCGATTTATCGCGCGCGGCCATTGCGGAAAAATTAGGGTATAATGATATTACGAGCTATAGCCGCGCCATAAGACGGTGGCGAAAAATGGGTCTTGGCTCTTAACATGCCACTCGCCCAATATTTCAATATTAATCCCAATTCAGACGAAAAATTCGTAGGCCTCCCCGTAGGAACAGAACAAAACTCTGTTGAACATTTTGGTTATAAGCACGGGTTAAAAGCCACACAAATTTTCAAGAGTACGACTTCCAAAGACGGACGTATTTGGTGCCTTATGTCTGTGGGTCTTGCTTGTTATGATGGCGTAATTATCGATACATTCGGATTAAATGGCGAGTTAAAGAACCATGTGCTCCACACTATAGGCGTGGATTATAAAAATCGGTTATGGCTCGGTTCAAATCTAGGCATCGAAGTTCTAGATATAAGTGAGAAAAGCCCTCGCTCTCTCTGTTTTGACGAGGTCGGCCGTATTGAATGCCTCACCATAAATGGTGACAGAGCTCTTTTTGGCGGAACAAATGGTCTATTTGAGAAAATTGGAGATAGCCCCACGCGT
Source organism: Litorimonas taeanensis (assembly GCF_003634015.1). NCBI lineage: Bacteria > Pseudomonadati > Pseudomonadota > Alphaproteobacteria > Maricaulales > Robiginitomaculaceae > Litorimonas > Litorimonas taeanensis. The sequence goes on along the minus strand of NZ_RBII01000001.1, from coordinate 504,553 downwards.
TTGTTTGACGACCCTCTTTTAAAGAACGAAGCAATAAAATCCGTTATTCAGCTGAGCAATGGTGTAATATGGGCGATTAGTGCCTCTAAGGGGCTTATCGACATTCCGCAAAATTCACCTGCGCGGCAATCCATCACTCTCCCCAAAACTGTCGGCCAGCCACTAAATTTATATCTGACGCAAAACCACAATATTTTAGTAAGCGGCAAAACAGGTTTCACCTTATTAAACGCACAAGGCTTCCCCTTATTTACGGCCTGCACAGGCGATGTCGTGACGGCCTTATGTCAAATTAGTTCTGCGATATGGGTTGGCTGCAATGGACGTTTGTTGAAATACGAACTTTCAAACTCGGAAGGTACGGCCCCAGAACTCATGGTTTCCGACCTTTATGTAAGATGCATAAATCATGATAAAGATGACAATATTTGGCTCTCAACCGATAATGCAGCGCTTTGCCGCATCAGCCGCTTAAGGCATGTTTATAAAACCAACATCGTGCCAGGGGTAAAAGATGGTTATTGCATTACAGAAACCCCAAAAGGCCCCTTAGTCGGCGGGACATTTGGCTTACGTTTACCAGACGGGAACTTTACGCTTGATGGCATTAAAACATGGGACTGCCTGGTTGATAATTTTGGGAAAATTTGGTCAGCAACACAAAGCGGCCTTTACTGTGTAGTAAACCCACAATTCAACATTCCTTATAAACATGAGTCATCCGAAATTTATGCTTCGCCTTGTCGATGTTTAGCACTCAATAATAACACTCTGTATGTTGGTTCTATTCTCGGCCTCGCCAGAAATACGGCCAGTGGAGCCGAAGAAATTCTTCAGCCAAATGGAGAGCGGCTCGGTTATATTTACTCACTATACAACCACCCCGATGGCAGCCTCTTCATCGCGACGCTCGGCAATGGTTTGTGGCAATTAACCGGTGATATACTCCATCAAATTCATGGTGGCAGTCTGTCTAAAAAAGAGAACGTCTATAGTATAACCTCAAATAATGAGGATACGCTCTTTATCGCTCATGATAATTTCATTTCCGCGAAACCTATCAATCAAGATGCAAAAATAATTGTTGAAACAGATGAGATCGTTGCGGCGTGGAGTTTAAATTTACTCGGCTCCAGCCAATTAATCGCGGGCACATCAAATGGCCTAGTTCTTTACGAAGCTGCAACTGGAAAATTTATTAGAAAATTGGTAGGCGCTTCAAGCCAAACGCCATGGGAGTTTTCAACAAGTCGGTCTGTTTTAGTGCTTGATGACAGCAATATTTTATGCGGCACGACAAATGGCGTGAACTCTATCGACACAAGAAGCTTACCGCCGCCGAGTTTCCAACCCACCGCAAAGTGCAAAAACGTAAAGTGGTACAGCGCAACACCCGAACTGAAAGATGACGTTTACTATGTTCCAACTGGAGATTGGCACCTCGTTGTATCCGTTAGCACACATTGGTATGCAGATGAATCAGAATGCCTCATGCGTATCAAGTTAAATGGATATGAGGATGATTGGTCTGTCTTTCGACAAATCTCAGATATATATTATACATCCCTTCCCAAAGGTTTTTACACCTTGGATGTCCAAATTTATTCTCCATTAGCCGGTCTAGGGCCGGAAAAAACATTAGTGTCCTTTCACGTCGTTTAGCGTTCCTTAAAATTAGCTTATATCAGCCTGCAAACACTCTATTGCAGCCAACCAAACCAGCTCTCGTCAAGCGCTACAGTCACATTCCAGTATAGGCCATGAGCATTATATCCCTTTGGATCAAGGTCACGATCATCAAAGCCTGTAAAATTATACCCAAGCTTAACCCGGACATTATCTTCTGGCTTAAACGCAGCAGCAATCCCAGCAGAAGTCTGAGTAACATCGCCCCAGTCCAAAGTTCTTAAGCCAGCATTCGCTTCAAAATCCCATTTTTCTGAGTGATTATATATCAAGCGCGAGCCAAGTAATTGCGTAGATCCCTTCTGCTCTCCGAAGGACTCCCATTTTGAAGCCGCCCGTCCAGACAAAGTCCAACGACTAGAAAACTCGCGATTAGCGTGAGCTGAAATAAGATGCAAATCACGCGAAGTACCGCGGCCATCTTCCGTCAAAAACTGATAAAGCGCGAACCAATCAGTACTGCGGCTTTCCGACGGGCGGCGTGCTAATCCTGCTGTCACTTTTACCCGTGTCAGATCCTCAGCATCCTTGGATTGGTCATAGGCACCATCCACTTTAATTGCGCCGGTTACGTTCTCATTTAACCTCTGAGCCCAAGCCGCCCGAGCGCCATAATATGTGGAATTTGTAGTATCTCGTAATTCCGCGCGAAGGGTTCTTCTGGCTGTCTCGCTTCTACGGTCCGCAATTGCCGCCGATAATGACCAAGATGTATCAACCTCTTCATCCGTCCCTGTATTTTGGGAATATTCAAATTGCGGCGCCACAGTAATACCGTCTGTGATTTCCCAACTCGATCGCAATCCATATCCGACCTCGCCCGTATGGCCGTCTAGACTATCTGCGACTCTCCATTCTCCATAAGCGGTCGTATTCTTCAAAATTGACGTTTCGGCACCTATCACGACGCGCGACTGTCCATTACGATCATTAAACTCGGTCAAACCATCAACAATCGTGCGATCATCAATTTCGTCAACAAGTGCATAGCTTGCATAAATACGGGTATCTTCGCGAACATTCATGTCACCGCCAATTTTTATTCTCGCATTAGACTCATCCAAATTTTGTTCACCCTCAATAAAAGTAGAGGCTTTACGTCCAAAGATATTCAAACCATGTTCGACACGCAAAACAGCACTTGTCTGAGTAGATATCTCCTGCTCCGTTTTTGACCGAACATATTTCGGCCCAGCGCTAATTGTCCAATTATCGAGACGGGTTTGCATTAAAGCCACAGCGGTCGAACGCGCATTTCCTGTTTCCAATGTTTCAGAATGTGTCGCTTTTGCATTCAGGCTAGTCTTCTTGCCAATAGAACGCGTAAAGTCCGTACGCCCTTCAACTCGGCCAGCTAAAATCGGGGCATCTGCATTTTCAAAGTCATCTTCTGCGAATGCACCCTCAGCCTTAAGTTCACCGCCTAAGACACTGGTTTCTATACCAAATCTAGCTGAATTACCGTTTGACTTTGTATCATCAATCAGTGTGGTTTCCATATGACCTACTTCGGCCCAAATACGGGTTTTTTCAGTTCTAACTTCTGCGCCCACAGAGGCTGTCAGGCGATTATCAACGATTTCGCCTTCTTCATCATAATTCAAGCCAGCCCAAACACGGCTAGACTCTGTTTCATGATTTAACCGAACACCCGCCGTCAAAGCCTCTTTACCATCGCCTAGCGTTTCATAACGAGCGCGCAGATAGACAGGGTTTCCAAATTCATCAAATGATGGCAATGGCGCCGTCAAAGACAATCGCCCTGTTTCATCATCAATCCGGTAGTCTTGATACAACCCCAAAACCGTTTCCGAAACAAACAGCCCTGGCACATCCTTGTCTCGGACTTCTATGGTCAAGGTTTCAGAGTGCCGAACAATCGGCGCATCTGGCAATTGATAGTCCAAAGCCGTACCTCGCCCTCGAAGACGGACAACACGAACCTGTTCCGATGTTTCTGCAGCAAAAACCTGTCCAACCCAATTCTCGTCTTTGGCGCGCGCATTAAATCCTGTCAAAGATCGGCGTGTCCGCGTCAATGACTCTTCGTTCTGAATATCTGTACGGAAATCACCCCACATTGCAGAGAGGCCGCCTTTGTTCACCCGCACATAGACTTTCGAGCGCGACTGGGCTTCGAAACCTTTTTCACTCGCATCACCATAAATAGGATAATAGGCCTCTGGGTTAATGTCCCGAAACAAACCTTCATCTTCTCTCTTTTGGCTATCATAAGCAAAGGTAAGCAAAGCATCACCTTTAATACGACCCTTTAAAAACAAAGAAGTCCGCCCATCTACGTCATGCTCTGTTGGGAATTCATCAGCTAATGCAGGTTCAGCAAGACCAGACAGGCTATATTTCTTGCCTGACAACTCAACTAAACCAACAGCCATTAAATCTCGCATAGGTTCAACAAAGGAAAGGGTCTGTTCTGTTTTAAGCTCGCCGCCATTGCTCGCCGTTACGCGATATTCGCCGGCCTTCTTTGGTCCTTTCAACGAAAGCCGTTTTACGCCGTTAACGACGCGCACCTGATGCCCTGGTGTCTTGGGCTGCACATCAGGCTCAAGAATAAGGGATTCCACACGCTCACCAAAAGCATCCATAGACAAAGTAACAAAATGCGTTCCCATTGCGGGCGTACCCTTCGCATCAAGAATATGTACTTCTACAGAGGTCATCGCATCTCCACCAGAAAAGGCCGGTGTGTCAGGCGTTATAATCTCTAATCTCTCAGGTTTTCCTGGTTTAAGCACTGACATTTTCGCCAGTACCCGCGTATTCCCAAAAAAGTCCTTGCCGCGCACTTCGATTTCATGGTGGCCCGCTTCTAAATTCAAACCATACCAAGCCACGAGTTGTGACTTAGCGGACTTATTTTCAATGAGCGTGCCTAAATTGCTTTTATCAACGGCTTCGCCATCAATATACAATGTCGGCGAAATACCCTTTCGCGTGGCAACAATAAACTTACCATCACGGCTAATAACATCATCAAGGCCTTCTTCGGCTTGTGGCCAGAACCACTTACCTGACTTTCCATCCTCTACAGTCAATGTCTTGGCCAGCGCTTCGGGAGTCATCTGCGCAGGTGTTTCAACATCATCAATTGGGGCGCGGGCTGTTTCCGCCTGAGCTTTCGGCGTAGCGCCTCCGATTGGCGCAGAAGCCCGCGCTCCACGGATAAGGCCCGCAGAAATATCCCCATCAACGCCGGCTTGTTCTCCGCGGCGCGAATTACGATTATCAACAGTTTCGCCGATCAAACCTTCATATGATAAGGCTGCATCCAATATAGCGTTTGGGTCAAGGGTTTCCGCACGCTCCGCAACGAGCGCACTCAGAGCTTCGCGTCCTAAACATGTGCTCACGTCTTTACATTCAAGAGCAAAATTTGCGCGATGAAGCTCACCAGCCGTTAGATCAACAATCCGTGACCAACCCTTTGATACATAACGAGAACCATGAGACTTTGGCGTCAAAAATTCAGGAATAGTAACATTGTCTAGACGAGCAATGTGTGTTCGCGGTTTGATGCCATATAGTGAATAATCGCCCCGCATATCGGTCTCGACCCACGTTCCGTCATCAAACCATATCCGTGCATGAGGTATGCCTAACTCTTCAGCCTCTTTCTCGCCATTACCATTTCGGTCAACATAGACAGAGCCGATAATATAAGCTCTATCGGAAAAGAGGCCTTCATCACGTATGGTGATTGTTGCGGTGGCTTGTTCCGAAACAGAGTCCAACAGACCAGAGGTGCGACCGGAAGCAATCGCTCTATTGGTCGACTCGCCGGGCCGCGCTTCTGGACCAACTCTTAGGTTATATTTGACAATGCCAGTCTCGGATATGCTCATTCGCCCTAAATTGAATTGCAGCAATCCGTTTTGACCACTCACAACGTCAAGAGGCTCACCATTTAATGTGGCCGATCCTGCGACATAGGTGAAGCCGCGAGGCATAACGTCATCCACACGGACATCAAAAAGCACGGCATCATTACGGTTTATGACGCGAAGCTCATATTCAACAAAATCCCCAAATACTGCTGTGTTTTGTGACGCTTGCTTTTGAAGTTGCAATTGCCCTTGCTTTAAATTCGGGTCCAGCGGTATATCAAAACTCGGCTCTTGCTTTGTGAATTCACCCGTAAATGTCCCGTCAGTACGGCTCAGATAACCGTTTAATCCATAGGAGCGGTTATCCACCACGCGCCGCGTCGCAAAAATAGACGGCGCAACCTGAGACGGAAAGGTAAAGTCCTGAGGCGGGGTCACAGAAACAGCATATTGTCCATCCTCTAATCGAGGCACTGTAAATAAACCTGTTTCGTTTGTTACTTGTGGCGGCACCGGGGTTCCGCTCAGACCGTCAATAGCGGGAGAGCCATCAACATTGATGAAGTTTACTTCAGCGCCCGAAACACTTGCCATACTAGCAGAATCAAAAACAACGCCTTGAGGATTTACTGAAGCCTTTGCTGTCAAAGTCGCGCGAATACCTTCGTCAAATATTGACGCGCCAATCACATCACCGACAGCGCTTTTAAGGACGCATTGATCCTCAGTTGTGGGGCCGCAGTCTCCGCCAGCCCCTAACTCAGTAAGGGAGAGACGAAATGGCGTTTCAACACGAAAGAGACCGCTATTCGGTTCTGTTTCCAACACACGCGTATATAACGTATCACCTGTTTTACTGGACTCTATTTTAATACGGATAAATTTGTCATCGTCGCGGCGGTCCGCCAAGGATGAAGATTTATTAAAACTGGAAGAACGAACCTGCAAATATACACCGTCACCAACAACCGTATAGTTCGGGTAGTTCTCTAAGCGATACAGACCTGTATTCTCATAATCAGAGTTTACATCATGTTTTGGCCCGAACTGCACTGTTTTTGTTTGAGAATTTGCCTGCGCCACGGCTCTGCGAATAGCTAAATTTGGTTCTAAAAACTCAATCGTTGCTTCTTCGCCCTCTCCGCTAGCCGCTAGCATATTACAGACAGGATTAGACTCAATATCCGTCTGGCCATCATGATCAAAATCCACAGCGACAACATTTGTCACAACCGTTTCAGGTGTAATATTCTCCGAAGGTTTGACCTTGAATGACAGATTACCCGATTGCCCTGACGTCATGGCACTCTCTGGAATAAAGATGCCAATTGATTCAACAAAATCGCTTTCGATAAAGTTCTCATAAGCGCTGAGGCGTCCAGAACTGGCATCTCTTACAACAATGATTGCACTTGATGGCGCGACTTGACTAACGGCATTTTCCAAAAGGACTGTGTTAGCTGGCACCTCATCTTCGATGATGAAACCTCTCTCAACAGCGCCGTCAATTGTGTATTCAATTACGGATGACTGTAATTTGTTAATGTTCAAAAACCGAAGGTTATATTCGATTGTCTCATTTTCCCCTACGGGTGTGGCGCAATTCGGCATCGCTGATTTTAAAACGCGAAAGGCGGCATCAGACGTTATGCGGGCAACATCCATACGGACCTGCACCAGATTAGGGTCTTGCTGAGAAATGGCGCGAATGGAGCCATAATACCCCTGTCCCGCAACGGCCGTTGTTGGCACCTCGCCAGACAATAATATTGAAATTGCGCTGCCTGGCACAAGGCTAGCCGTTTCGCTTATTTGCGGATCTTCTGGATCAACGGCGCCATTTTGGTTTATATCATGAAATAAACGAACCTCTTGAAGCTGTAGGTTCGATGGAATGGGCATAGCGTCAACAAAATAACGATCTGTCTGATTGCCTGTATTTTCAATAATATGAGAGAAAACAACGGTTTCACCAGCATTTGCCTGTAGTTCAACGTCGTTAAGTAAGGCGAAATTTGGTCTAGGCTTTACGCGTACTGAGGCTATTGTCGATAGGACAGAAAATCCTGAATCGAGTTCATTATCAAAATACGTCGCCGTGGCTTGGTTAAGAATAATAGAGCCTGCTGGCGTTGCAGCAAATGCGTTACAACCCAAAAACGTTCCTATAATAACCCATGCGGACAGAATGGCCTTAAAACCAGACATACATCACCTATCACCTAAAGTCGCTTCTCTGTTGGAAACGATCTATTTATTGCCGCAGCGTCTTAATCGCGCTGTCATGCACCAACCTTCATGCCGCAGCGTCTTAATCGCGCCGTCGTGCATATGTTCCCCAATGAAACGGTCTCGTTTCCGGAGAGTGTTGCGGCGAAAAATCCGCCGCAACGTGCATTAAGAGGTTTTTTTCGCTATTCGACGATGCTTGAGAAGCGAACGGTCACACTTTGACCAGATGCGAGTTCACCATTTGTGATGATCTCATTCGCGCCTTGGCCAAGCGTGTAACGGATGTCTTGATTGGCATATGTGCCTTCATCATCCGCTGCCGCGTCCGTTAACTGCGTAAAGGTACAGGCTTCTGTGACGCCCTGCCCAGCATTACCGGCACAGATACGTAAGGTTCCTGCCGCATATGTTGAGTAAGCCGGAATACTATCGGTGATATCAATCGTTGAAATTGTATCTACACCGGTATTCGTCGCAACAACTTGCCAGACAACACAATCTGCAGGCGCTGCTGTACCAGATGCCCCTGTAAAGCCTACATCAGGGCCAAGGTTATCGGTTGCAATATCCGCACAGCTGGCATCAACTGAGGCCGTTTTTGTCATTCTCAACTGAGAGTTCACGACTTCGGAACGGTCAACATTTGTGACGGTATCTGCGCCAAGGTTAAAGTCCGCTGTCACCGTAATAATGTCGAGTTGGCCATTTGGCGCGCTCGTCGGTGCAAAGGCTCGGACGATGAACGGCAAGCTTTCACCTGATTCAAGGGATAAATCACCATTCGCATCAAGTGTTCCGGCTACGAGATTGGATGACGCATCAAGATAGTAAAGCGTGTCACCTGTTGTTAGAGCCGCAAACGGTGTGTCTGGTCCATCAACACCATCAGTATCGATCAAGACATTATTCGACCAACCTGTCGTGCCGCTGACAGCCGCCAAAGAGACCGCTTCCACTGTGTTACCATCGTTACGGACAGTATGCGGATAATCAATTGAACCACCGGGTTGAATCTGACCCGAGTTATCTTGGAACAATGTGATATCTTCACGGGCACTCACATCAACAGCGTCTAGTTTGATGTCCGACGCCCCGGTATTCACAGATGCGACGCGGAAGAAGATCGCATAATCGCCATCACCATCACCATTTGTATCCACTGTGTCATTACCGTTATCATCAATAACAAACTCGCGGTCAGCTAAGGATTGTGTTGGTGTACTTGGAATACTGACAGTCGCTGTAAGCGTAAGTGTGGCTCCAGCTCCAATAGACGGTGTCGTCGTTACAATCGTGCCGCTTGGGTCACGGAATGTGACATTCCAACCCGCAGGTAGGCTTCCCAATGTTCCGCCTATAAAGCTCTGCCCAGCACCCAATTGGAAACTATCCGCAACTTGGCTATCATTCTGAATTACAAGAGTAAAATCAACAGAGTCACCTGGATTTGCAACCTCAGTGGTTACAGCCACTGCATCGTTATTATACACATCTTTGTTCAATAACGCGTTGTTATCGGCTGTGTCATTTGAAAGGTCGACCGTCGGTGCGACAATCTCTAATAGACGGCCCTGTGTAGCGTTAGATGACGGCGTACCTGAAGGATCTTCAGAAGACGTTGCAATCAAATCATAAGTGCTTGTCCCGGCTACGCTGCCGCTGCCTGAAGGCAATTGAACTTTCACAAGGACGGTCAAAGATGAACCAGATGCCATAGGCCCTGTATCAACGCCGTCTCGGCCATTCGTATTTAAGAGCTGAACCGTACCGGTTTCATTCCAAATCGTATAGCTCGTCCCGGCTGGGAAGTTCGTTTGATTGGCAATATCAAGCCCGAACGTATCCGTTCCGTTACCTGTGTTTGTAATAACGTGCTTGAACAAGACGAGTTCACCAGCTTGTGCCGTAGCAACCTCTTGAATATCATTCGCGGCGCCATCATCATCACCGCCATCATTGACTGTATCATCTTCGCCGACTCCCGTATCCGTCGCATCAACCGAATAATCCTGCGGGGAGATTGAAAGGGTCGTGTTAGAAGAGATGAAACCTTCATTGGTGAGGCCATCACCATCAAGATCAGCCGATACATGCGCTGTATTCTTGATTTCCGCCCCTGCGCCAAGCAAAGACTGGTCATATTCAACTGTAAAGCTCAAATTCACGCTGGAGCCAGGCGCCAAAGCGCTGTCAAAACCATAGACACCGTCTTTACCTGTTCCATCAAGAACGCCGTCGCCATCAAGGTCAATACCCAATTGCGCTTCGCTTGTATCAAGCAAATCATTATCGCCATTAATATCGATACCGAGGGCAACTTCGCCTAGCACATCATTATCGGCATCAAGGTCAAGCGGATCAATCGCTGTACCAAAACCAGAATAAAGAACGGAGCCAGCCTTCAAAGTTGTGCCAGCAGGAATACCGTCAAAGATAGAGACATCTGTCGCAGCGATATTACCTGTGTTTGAAACCGTAACCGTATAGGTAATTTCATTATTTTCTTCGTCGTGAACAGAAGACTTAATAACGCTTAGTACGGCATCGCCAGAGATTGTGACGGTATCTTCATTTGTACCATCCAGACCATCAAGGCCTTTACCTGTTGTGATATCCTCAATGGTTCCATTGGCAGAGGTTACCGTCAATGTTGAACCGAATGTCTGACCATCCGTCGCTGTTGGGATAAGACCGGCAACAACAACACTCACCTTCTCACCAGCGGCGAGCGTGACAGTCGACGCAAGGACTTCACCCGCATCAACCACACCATTATCATTAGAGTCTATATAGACATCGAGATTTGAGAAATCGCCGCTATCTGCCGTCGTGTTATCCTGAGCAACGGAGATCGTGAATGTATCAGGCCCGTTACCTGTATTGGTTAACACATGTGGGAAATAAGCCGTTTGATTAGAAGCCGCTACGCGAGTTTGGTCTCCGTCAAGCGTTGCAAAGTAAACTTGCTTTACAACGACTGAGGCCAAATTCGACTGAGCCGTATATGTATTGCCAAGCGAGTCATTATAGGTCGCCACGGCTTGGTTTTGAATTGATTGTCCAGCTTCTGTTAAAGCTGATACGGCTGGAGCGCCAAAGGCAGCAATAGTTGCGACACAGGCTGTAGACACAACGAGTTTCTGTCGCAGATTGCGACTTTGATTCTTAAAATTCATTACGAATTCTCCAAATTCGAAAGCGCCTGTGCTCTTACACTTTCATTGATGAACACCTCATTCATAGAGAAAAAGAATTAATACCGAGTTCAAAAGCAGAGTTAATTAAATTAATAACTTATATTTTTCAATAACTTAAGGTAGTTTCAAAGCAATTGTATCTAGAAACGCCTTTAGGGCCGCACCCTTAAGGTGAAACCCGTTTAATAAATTTTAAAACGTCTCTCGGCGAAGGCTATAAAATCAAAAACCTTCACCTAAGGATTATTCTTCGATAGTCATTTCAATGTTTCACATCGAGACTAACGTATAAGAGGAACCATAATTTAGCCCTGTCCTACTTGACTGTAACGCGGTATTTCATAGTGAATTTCCCGCCAGCAGGCATTTCGTCTTGTGAAATCCAGCGCACAAGGTCGTACTCGGAAATATCGACTTGAACGGGGCCTTCTGCTGTCTCTTTCCAAAGCGGCGGCGTGCCCCAGCTGGCGCCACCATCGGCGCTTACCTCAAAGGAGGCGTTAACCTTTGTGGCATTGCTATTCATTTCAAATTCTGTGGACCCGGGAATTGGCGCACTAACGACGAGGTTTTTAATCGGCTTTTTCCCCGTATTTTTATATTCAACACGGTATTCAATTAAATCACCTGGCGCTGTTTCCTTCACCGGTTTTGAGGCTTCGGAGCCATCGGATTTCAAAGTGATAAGATTGGTCGTCATTTGACCTTTCAACGCCTCATTGGCTTGGGCATTACCGCAAAGTGCGAGAAACAAAACGGAGTAAGTTAGAAATTTGATAGTACGCATAGTGGTTTTCCTTAGTTAATTTGAACAGCGAAGGTGACTTGGGCTGTCTCTCCGCTTCGAAGACAAAAATCCTCTGCGTTCCCGTCTCCATCGGAATCCGCAGAATTCCCGACCGAACACCCAATTTCGATACCAGAAATAGTGCAACCTCCCGTGCCAGGTGACGGCTGAACAAGGCTCGGTGGTGTCGGCGAAAATGACGTGAAATCAGGCGCAGTGTCTTTGATGTTCACATCACACACCATTTGTGATGATGCGTTTTTCAAAGAAATCTGCCAAAGAACACAATGCCCCGGCTCTGCTTGAACCTGTAGATCTGAGTAATTAGCATCCGCAATGAAATCACAATTGCTATCCAATGCCCCTAATTTTTCTAGATCTACACGCGCATCAGAAACCGTAGTTTTATCGGTCAATGTTGAAACAGCATCCCCATCTGACGTAGTGGCAGACAAGGTCAATATATCAACGGCGCCACTCGCCGCAGCACAAGGCGCTGTGATGTGCAATAGGGTTTTAGTCTGTTCTTTAGGTGCCAATGGAATAGCGATGCCGCCAGCTCCGTCCGACACCAACAGTTTTAATTGCCAATCACTACCAGAGAACACGGCAACAGAATCACCCACTGAAAGGCTAGACTGGCTAACATAACTTTCCGCTTCATTATCAATTACTTGAGTCGGAATTCTGATATCGCTTTGGAATAAAGTCTGACTGTCTACGGCCAGAATGATGTGCTCTTCTGTATTCCCTTCATTCCGAATGAAATGGATATTATCCCGAATTCCACAAGCCGAAATCTGTGTCGCTAAATCTGGGCCGATATAGATAGACGCGTCAGGCGTCTCTGCCTCAACGGTTACCGCATCCTGTTTAATATCGCTAAGGTTAGTAAGGGCCGATTCTACCTTAAAAAATATTGACTGCGTAATGTTAGTATCCGACGCCGCAGGTACACTGACATGTGCTTTGAATGAAAAGACGCTATTGGCCTGAATTAAACCTGTTGAAGCAATGGGTTCATCCGATAGCGACGTAAACGAGACCGTCCAGCCTTCAGGCAAGGCTGTACCCGACAAATCCGCCGCCGCGCTGAGTGAATAATTGTCCTGCCCTTCTCCTTCATTCGCCACGAACAAATCGAAAGTTGTCACACTGCCCGCTTGGGCAGAGTTTGTTGTCGTCACGCTGGAACGAGGATCGGCATCAACCGCCCCGCCATCATTGAGTCCAACTGCCCCGATAGTATTTGCGAGATCAACGGCGGGGGAAATCGAGTTTAAAACACGAATGCCTGCATCATCATTTATTGTCGCACGGCCGGCCGATGTCGCCTCTAATGTCAAATCATGCGGCCCTGCCGGGACGCCGTAGGCCATGGTCGCGGCCACAACAAAGGACAATGTTTCATTAGGCGCTAAAATACCGGTATCGGCGATGTTATCGCCATTTGTGTCTAATAATGGCGTAGCAAAATCAACATTAAGATAGCGCAGGCTCGCACTGCTTAACCACCCCGTAGAAGATTGTGGGATAAAATTGAATGTATCTGTGACATTACCTTGGTTCGTTACATCCAAGCGGAAATAGACCGTGTCACCTGGAGCCGCGACATCCACAAGCTGGAGGTCATTGACGGTTTCATCATCATCAGCACCGTCATTCACGCCCGCAGAAGCAACTCCGCCAATATCTGTTAAATTGACGGCATAGAGCGGCGCGGCCTCATCGCGTGTCGTATTTGACGTTAATTCAGGTTCAGCATTTCCATCACCGTCTAAGTCAGCTGTAACTTTTGCTGTATTTTCAATGAGGCGCGACTCACCGTTCAACCCTATAGTCGGGTCAACAGCCACAGAATACCGCAATATCAGGACCTCATCTGGTAATAAAGTCAACGCAGTGGCTGAAATGGTTCCAGATAAATGAGTTGGCCCGGCTGAAAAATCTCCATCATGGGTCCCGAAAGATTGAAATGATACAGTGCTCGCCAAGATGTCTTCGATGACGATGTCATCAGCAGATGTAAGGCCCGTATTTTTAATCGTAACCTGATAATCAATCGTGTCGTCACTCAGGGTTGAGATATCCCCCGCATTATAGGTCGATGCCTTTGAAATTTCTAAGACAGCATCGTCACTAATGGTGACAATATCGCGGTTGGTCCCATCCGTTGCGTCGCTATTTGTACCCGTATCGGTCACAACACCCGTGTTACAGATAGCAGTGCCTTCGGTTGAAGAGACAAGCAAGTCCAATGCATATTGTTCCAATGGAATAGCCGTAGCGGGTACATATCCACGAACGATGAGCTGCATTACCTCCCCGCTCTCCAACGTAATTTGCGTTGGTGTAGGAGCAGAGGCTAGATCCCATAAGAGCGGGTCACCGATAGATACAACGCCATCTCGGTCGATGTCGCGGTAAACCTCTAGATCGGCAAAGTCTCCAGAATCTGTTTCGGCTTGGCTCGCACTAATACAATAATTATCAGATCCATTACCCGTATTCGTTAGGGTATGAACAAATTCTGGCTCGGCATCCGGAATCGAAACTCGGGAAACATCATTCGTAAGTTCCGCAGAGAAGACCTGCTGTACGAACAGAATAACTTCATTTGTCGTTGTTGACTGCTCTGTGCCGTTTTCATCGATATAGACAATCGTGGCTTGATTCACGATTGTCGTACCCGCTCTAGGCGGCGCTGATTGTGCAGTATTTTGCAGTAAAATTGAGAAACACACGGCGCCGAGGCTCGTCCGTAGTGATTTTTTTTCAGAGAAAATTCGACATATGCGTGTCCATCCAATCGAGAGTCGATTGTTGGTATTTGTGACTTTTGTAAAAGCCTGCTTCACGCCAGAGTAGTCCCCTCGTCGAATTGGCAAGGCCAAAACATAAACGTGGTTGACCTCGTAAAATTGCAAAAGAGGAGGATGAGGGTGCCCTAAATGAGCCACAGTATGTGGAGCACCTGCACTCATCAGGGCACCCAATGCAAAACCTCTTTGCACCCTCAACATACAGTTTTGGCTAAGACGCGAAATCACATGGCGTAGCTACTCATATGCTTGTAGCTAAGATAAGTGACAGATTTTTCAGCGTTTTTTAACGTCTAGTTAAGACTTATTTCGAGCGCCTGGATGAAATGAAACGCAAAGTCGGGCCATATTTCATTGTTGTTCAGACGCAATGTGCCTAATAAACCCCATGCCTATTCTCAAACTTACGGCCGAAATTATTCGAAAGCCCCTTGTAAAGCCCTTCGCTATCGCCACAGGCTCAAGGGATTATCAGGATGTGCTGTATGTAACCTTGTCTGACGGGCAATATTTAGGGCGCGGCGCCGCTACCGGTGTGAAATATCTGGGATTAACACCCGACATTTGCCTGCAACAAGTCAAGGAGATACAGCACGCTCTAAAGACCACAATAACACGGCAAGAGCTTCTCACCCTCCTCCCGCCAACAGGCGCACGTTTCGCAATAGACTCCGCGCTTTGGGAGTTAGAAGCGGCGCGGCAAAATACAACTGTGGCCACCCTGCTCGGTATAAATCCAAAACCCGTCAAAACGGCTTTCACGATTGTGTTGGACACGCCAGAAGCTATGGCTGACCAAGCGAGAGCTGAGGCTTGGCGACCCCTTTTGAAAGTAAAACTCGGCGGATCAACTCAGCACGAAATCGAGAGAATACACGCCGTAAGAAATGCGGCTCCCAAAGCCCAATTAGTGATTGATGCAAATGCGGCTTGGACGGGCGAACAGTTCTCTGCCTATGCCCCGACCATAGCCGAGTTAGGCTATGATCTGTTGGAACAACCCTTCGCTATTGGACAGGATAATCAACTCGCCGATTACGCCCATAGTTTGCCGCTTTGTGCAGATGAGAGTTTTCAAGACCTCCACGATTTAGATCGCGCCGCAAAATACTATGATGCGGTGAATATCAAGCTGGATAAATGCGGCGGTTTAACAGCGGCATTGGACATAGAGAAAGCGGCGCGAGAGCGTGGTTTGAAAATATTCATCGGCTGTATGCTCGCCCCAACTCAGGCCATCGCCCCCGCCTTTCTGCTTGCTCAGAAAGCAGACTATGTCGATCTCGACGGCCCCTTTTGGTTTACCGATAAAGACAAACAAGTCCGCCTAACGGACCAAGGTTTATTCGACGTCATCCCGCAGGAGCTTTGGGGAACGGGCCAAAAACTTTGAGAGCTTTTTTTGTCTGTTTTGCCCGTTATAATTTGCGCCTCAGACCCACATGTTAGAGCTTAACTTAACAGGCTCACTCTAGCGCATTGATCGCATTCACTTTTTACAGAAGAATTTTGTACTTTCAGCCAGAAAGGGTTTTAACAGCTCAATCAATAAACTAGGTCTAGCTAACTGAAATCTTCGATGTTTATCAGATGACCTCACCCAAATTCTACCCCGTTTAGAATATACCTATCTAACCCTGCACAACATATTGAAGTTTAAGTATAAATTTAAGCGCCTTCACGCAGTTTAAAAGCAAAGTAGATTTCACTAAGGAAACTTTCCTTAGCACATTGAAATATATATAAATTTTACCAGCACAGGAAAATCAGTCAATATTCGCCCATTCCCGCAATAAATAAGGGCGAAAGCCTATAAAAAATAAGCCTTCCCCTTTTTAAAAGACGCTCAAGAAATTAGATTAAAAAAGACCTCTAAACCCCTGTAAGTAAAGAAACATTTCCTCCAGAAGCCGTCGTATCCACACAAATATGGCGCTCAATGATACAGCGCTCAATCATGTCACTTTTCGTTAAAATAGGAAGGATTGGCCCCTTACGCGCCGCCAAAGCTTTACGAGCCACCCGCATTTGGGCTTCAGTTCCCCATAAAGCTACGCCTTCAAAATTTTGCAATTCTGATAACTGCTCCAAATCAATGACCCCATCAACGGCGTAATCCATCACGGCGCCATGGCAAATAATCAAAGATGAACAGCCTTTTGATCGCGCGATGGATGCCTGTTTCAAAGCCTTTGGTAGGCCCGGCCCCAAGCATAAAATTCGTCCCCGAGGATAGGTAGAAAGCCGATTTGACTCCCCTGTCGGCCCCGGCAAATCAAGGGTCTCTAAAGGCATTCTTGACCTTGGGCTGAGCGTATCAATCGCAACCTGCAAAAGCTCTGTTGAAGGCCGAATTGCATCGGATGGAATTTTCGATTTCTTTTTCCGCTTTATCGGCTTTTGCGTGAAATGTTTCACATAGTGTGGGCCGCCCGCTTTGGGGCCTGTTCCAGACATTCCCTCTCCGCCAAAAGGCTGCGATCCGACAATCGCCCCAATTTGGTTTCGATTGATATACATGTTCCCAACATTCAAATTTTGTGTCAGTTTTTCAACGCGGTCATCAATACGTGTATGCAGGCCAAAAGTGAGCCCAAAACCACTATCGTTTATTTCGTCAATAATCGCATTTAGCTTGTTCGGTTTATATGTCGTCACATGCAAAACGGGTCCAAAAATTTCTTCGCCCATCTCTTTCAAACCCGAAACAGAAATCACTGATGGACCGACAAAATAACCGCCTTCGGGATCCTCTATTGTTTTGAGCAATCGGCCTTCTGATTTTGCCTTTTGGATATGATTAACAATTTTCTGCTTTGCGCCCTCATCAATAATCGGCCCTACATCTGTGCGTAGATCCCACGGCGCCCCCAAACGCAATTCATCCATCGCGCCATAAAGCATCTTTAAAAAGATGGGGGCAATATCTTCTTGGAGATAAAGCAAGCGAAGCGCGGAACAGCGTTGACCCGCCGATTGAAAAGAAGAAGCCACAATGTCTCTTACGGCCTGCTCTGGTAAAGCCGTCGAATCGACAATCATGGCATTTAGCCCGCCCGTTTCAGCAATCAGGGGCGCCTCTGGGTCAAGCCCCTCAGCCATAGCGCGGTTTATATGCTGCGCTGTTGCCGTAGAGCCCGTAAAACAAACACCATTGATACGCGGATCAGACGTAATTTTTGCGCCGACCACGCGCCCCGGCCCCGGCACGAGCTGTAAAGCCGTCTTAGGTACGCCAGCTTGATGAAGCAGCTTAACCGCCAATCCCGCAATCAAAGGCGTAGTTTCAGCGGGTTTGGCAATAACGCCGTTACCCGCAGCGAGCGCCGCCGCTATTTGCCCTGCGAAAATTGCCAGAGGAAAATTCCAAGGCGAGATGCAGGCAAATACACCACGTGGGCCATAATTGCCTTTTCTAATCTCTAGTTTTTCGATGTCCAACGCATAATACCGTAAAAAATCTACGGCCTCGCGCAGCTCTGCAATCGTGTCCGCAGGCGTTTTACCCGCTTCGCGCGTCAATAAGGCAAAAATTTCGCCAAAATTCTCTTCGAATAGATCGGCCGCTTTCATCAAAACATCACGTCGATGCTCTGGCGAACTGTCTATCCAAGGCTTTGCCGCAGACAGCGCCGCCTCTACATCGGCTTCGGTAGCGTCGATAACATGGCCCAGATCATCTGACATATCAGCAGGGTTAATCACGGCAACAGCTTGCGCGCCTTTAAATGTGGACGCCAATATGGGCTCAGCCGTCCATTTATGTGATTTAAATTGACTCCGCGCCGCATCCATTTGCGCAATATCGTGCAAACAATGCAAATCCCAGCCCTGTGAGTTTTTGCGGTTTGGCGCATAGAGGTCAGTCGGCTTTAGAATATGACGTTTCTCAGCCTTGCGATCCGCCATAAGCGTTTCAAATGGATCAGCCGCAATTTCCTCAGGCGTGACAGTTTCATCAACAATTTGATTGACGAAAGAGGAATTGGCTCCATTTTCCAATAAACGCCGTACTAAATAAGCCAATAAGTCACGATGCGCCCCTACGGGTGCATAAATTCGACAATTCGTCCCTTCATTTTCCAAAACAAGACGATGCAGGACTTCCCCCATCCCATGCAGAGCTTGGAACTCAAACAAGGTCTTGTCCTTGGCCATAGAGAGTATGGCAGAAACAGAATGGGCATTATGCGTTGCAAATTGCGGATAAATTCGGTCGGTCAATGACAAGAGCTTCTTGGCGCAACAAATATACGCCACATCCGTTCCTGATTTATCCGTATAAACAGGGAAGTCTTCAACGCCTTCGGCTTGGGCACGTTTAATTTCTGTATCCCAATACGCCCCTTTGACCAGACGAACCATTATTTTACGGCCTAATGACTCTGACAGGGCGTAAAGCCAATCAATAACGGCCGGGGCTCGTTTGCCATAAGCCTGCACAACAACACCGAACCCATCCCAGCCTGATAATCGTTCATCAGATAAAACCGCTTGAATCACATCAAGTGATAAATCCAAACGGTCAGCTTCTTCGGCGTCAATATTTAACCCCATATTAGCTTCGCGCGCCATCAATGCGAGCGTCAAGACGTCAGGAACAAGCTCAGCGAGAACGCGGTCCTTCTTACCAACTTCATAGCGGGGGTGAAGCGCAGAGAGTTTGATAGAAATACCGGGGTTTTGTCGAATATCGTCTGCCGTCGCCTTTTGGCTTAAAAACGTAATGGCCCGCTGATAGGCTGAAAAATATTTATGAGCATCTGCCGAAGTAAGCGCCGCCTCGCCCAACATATCGTATGAATAGGTGAACCCTTTTTTTTGCTTACTTAGCCCGCGTTTATAAGCGGTAACAATCGTCTGGCCCAAAACAAACTGATTGCCCATTTCTTTCATCGCACGTTTTACGGCTAATCGAATTACAGGTTCCCCAAGGCGTTTAATTGTCCCGTGAAGAACTTTGACGATCCCTTTACTCTCATCGTCATCCAGAACTTTACCCGTCAGCATCAGCCCCCAAGTGGACGCATTGACGAGAGGCGAAGACGATTGCCCTAGATGCAATCCCCAAGAAGATGGGGCAATTTTATCCTCAATAAGATCATCCATCGTCTGAGCATCTGGCACACGTAAAAGCGCCTCGGCGAGACACATCAGAGCAACGCCTTCATCCGTCGACAAACCATATTCAGCCAAGAAGACTTCCATCAAACCTGGTTCATCATCATTGCGAATATCTGAAATCAGATTCACAGCACGTTTTGTAAAATCGGCTCTCTCTTCGCGTGAAATTGCGGCATTAGACATGAGTTTGTCCAAAGCCTGACTTTCTTCGGTCAGGTGCGTCTCTCTGATTTTACGACGTAAAGAACTTAAATCGTGCATAGAAAACCCTTTTGGATTCAGTGAATCGTCTCATCCTCTATGTCATTCTTAAACGGTTCTGTCCGAAAAAATTTGCATAAATTTTTCGGCTTTTTTGACGTAAATCACCAAGAAAAAATATTCTCAGAATTCACCTCTTAAAAGGCATTTTATTTCGTGGAGACGTATTTTCCACCGTCTTTAGAATATTCCATTTTAATCGCGCGGCTCTCTCTTGACATAAAGCCGTGAAAGGTCAGCCTTACAAAGAATAAAGACGAGAGAGAAAGAGATTCGTGGCTAAAATATATTTCAGTTTTTCGGCCATGAATGCCGGTAAATCAGCGATTCTCCTGCAATCCGCTTATAATTATCAAGAACGCGGCATGAGCACGCTATTGATGAAGCCTGCTCTCGATACGCGCGACCCTAAGGCCGATCACATCGTCTCGCGCATCGGGTTGAATGCACAGGCCGACCTGTTTACCGCTGAAACAGACCTAGAAGCCCATATTTCTGCGGCCCACGCTAAAAAGCCGATAAACTGCGTACTCTTGGATGAAGCGCAGTTTTTAACCAAAGAACAAGTATGGCAACTCTCTCGAATAGCAGATTATCACCGCATTCCCGTCATGTGTTATGGACTACGCACAGATTTTCGAGGCGAGCTCTTCCCCGGCAGCGCCACTTTATTGGCCATCGCAGATGACATCAGAGAATTACGCACATTATGTTGGTGTGGACGCAAAGCCACAATGACTTTGCGCCTTGATGCCAGCGGCGACGCCGTTACAGAAGGCGAGCAAATTGAAGTCGGCGGCAATGAAAAATATATCAGCCTCTGCCGTAAACATTGGGCAGAAAAAAACCCCAACAACGCTTAGGCTTATTTATATTTGCTAAGTTGTTCGACTAAGAGGTCAAAGAACCCCGCACAATCTACGTCATACGCCCAGAGGCAGTTTTTCGGTAAGTCCGTTCCGTGCCAAAAATCAACGGCAGTATGTCCACGGGTCAAATCCGACTCTGTTTCTACGCGAATATTACAAGACTTCAGCGAAAATAGTTCAGGCCTTAGGATATAAGCCATCGTGCAAGGGTCGTGCAAAGGCGCGCCATCCGTCCCATATTTATCAGCGTCGAAACGACCGTAATATGTCAGCAAATTATAGGCAGCCTGCGCCACGGGGTTATTCAGCGCCTTCATGCGCTCCAGTTCTGTGGCGCTAGACAATACTTTGTGTGTGACGTCCAAACCGAAAATGACCAACGGACATCCACTTTCAAAAACGACTTTGGCGGCATGCGGGTCCACATATATATTGAACTCGGCAGAAGGCGTAATATTGCCGCCCTCTCTCAAAGCTCCGCCCATTAACACAATATCTTGTATTTTGGGCAAAATACGCACGTCCTTTTGAATAGCTGCCGCAATATTCGTCATTGGCCCCGTCACAACCAACCTTATGCTTGCTTCTTCTGCCTCAAGCAGCGTTTCCACGATAAAATCAACCGCATTTTGAGATTGCAACGCCATGGCAGGCTCATGGATATCAACCCCTTCTAAACCTTCACGGCCATGCACTTCTTCGGCTGTGGCCAATGGATAGACGAGCGGCGCGTCACAACCCGCATAAACAGGCATGTCGGCACGGCCCGTAAGTTCACATAAAAGGCGCGTATTCCGCTCTGTCTTATCAAGGCCAACATTACCGGCAACAGCGGTTATGCCTAAAACCTCGTAATCGGCCTTGGCGTCTGGCGCGAGCGCCAAAAACAAATTGATGGCGTCATCCTGTCCCGGGTCGCAATCAATGATCAATTTTTGTGATGTTATTTTCTGTGTCATGCGGCCTTCTAAGCGCCCTGAAAGCAAATGAGAACCGCAAAGTGTAGTCTAATAAGCAAGAATACTTGATTAGACGGTGCGTATAGACTACGCGCCCTCTTCACCCACTTTTGAGAGCGGAGCCGTCTTATGGGAAAACTTGTCAAAAATTCTGGCATCGAAAAATTATTCGTCAGCGCAGAAGACTTGTTAAAAGACTCCTTCGAACTCGGCTTACAGATTTTTGAAAGTGGTTATCGCCCCTCTTTCATTGTGGGTGTTTGGCGCGGCGGCACGCCTGTAGGCATCGCAGTGCAAGAAGTCCTTGAGCTATTAGGCTGTGAGGCAGATCATTTTGCTATTCGTACATCCTCTTATGAGGCAATGGATAAGCAATCCAAAGAGGTCAAAGTGTATGGCCTACAACATATGGTCGACACGATTAATGTCGACGACCAGCTATTGATCATTGATGATATTTTTGACAGCGGGAAGAGCGTCGCAGCGATTATTGAAAAGCTGCAAGAAAAATGCCGCCGAAACACGCCTAGCGACATCCGTGTTGCGACTGTCTATTACAAGCCGAAACGCAATGCGACCGCGCGCATTCCGGACTTCTATTTACATGAAACAGATGAGTGGACAGTGTTCCCTCATGAGCTTGAAGGTTGTTCTCTGGAAGAAATCAAAGCGACAAAGCCTCTGCCGCCGCGTATTTTCGATTTACTCTCTAAAGAATAGTCTCAAAACTACAGAGCGGCGAGCTTAGCCTCGACCTCTTTTCGGCTTGGCGCCGCGCTTTGCGTCCCGATTTTTGTCGTTGTTAACGCGCCGACTGTGCAAGCAAATTCCAAAGCCTTTTGATGACTTTGCCCCTCAAGAAGGGCCAATGTCAGAGCCGCAGCAAAAGCATCCCCCGCCCCTGTTGTATCGACGACGTCTATTTTAGGGGGCGCGGCCTGTGCGATGACATTTCCATTTTGAAGTAATTTTGCCCCTACCCCGCCCAGCGTAATGGCAAGCAAACCTTCATAACCAGATAGCGCGTCTTCATAGGCTCTGTATTCACCTTCATTGACGATAATAAGGTCCGCATAGTCTGTCAGACGGTTCAGTCCTGGCAACACTGGCGAAGCATTAATCGCGACAAAGCCTTTATAAGGTTTCAACGCCGCCAGAATGGTGTCCGTCGGTATCTCAAATTGCGTGAAAATAGCATCAGCCGAAATCGGGTTTAACCGTTCCGCTGTAAAAGCAGCATTTGCACCAGAGGCAACAGCAATTTGATTCTCTCCATCATCTGAAACATTGATAAAGGCGAGCCCCGTATGGGCCTGTTCGATTTTCACCAAATCCGACAAATCTACTTTAGCCTGCTTTAAAAATACCAGCGCCTGCTCTGCGTAGTCATCATCGCCAATAGCTGCTTGTAAGGTGACATCACCGCCGAGCCGTTTAGCCGCCAGAGCAACATTGCCGCCCTTACCGCCCGGCAGGGCCGTAAAATGCCCATTCGTCACAGTTTCACCTGCCTGCGGCAGAACTTTGGTTTGTATAATCAGATCTAAATTTACAGAACCCAATACACAAATTGTCGGTGTGGTCATAATTTCCTACTAGCGTTAGCCTGACATTTCGTCTCGCTTCTATAGAGCAAGTGTAGAGGAGTCCAAAAGGTCGTTTTCAAGTCTTTTCGATTATGGTATCGCCCTTGCCCAACTCTGAAGTGTAGATTTATGATAGAAATTGAACCCATAAGCTTTTCCATTTGGCAAAAAGACAAACAAGCCTTTGCAAAGTTAATCGGCGATTCCTTTCGAGAGACAGGTTTTGCGATTATTTCAGATCACACGATCTCCTCGGATGTCATTGAATCGGCCGACAAAGCGGCTATCGATTACTTTGCACTGCCTGCCGAAGTCAAAAAAAGCTATGCCGATCCCGAAGATGGATATCAACGCGGCCACTCTCCAATGGGCACCGAAAATGCCAAGGGCAAATCAGAAGCAGATTTAAAAGAGTTTTGGCATACAGGCCGCGCCCTGCCCGAAGGATCGCCCTATCGTAAAACTATGAAAGACACACCGCATGTCGCCGAAGTCCCAGGCTTTGACGCGGCCACGCGGGCCTTATACGAATCCCTTGATGCCTTTGGAGTAGAGCTTTTACGCGCCATTGCGCTCTATTTGGATTTAGAAGAAAACTGGTTCGATACACGCGTAGACAATGGCAATTCTATCTTGCGCCTATTGCATTACCCGCCGCAATTAACGCCGCCGCCAGAAGGCACGGAACGTGCAGGTGCTCATGAAGACATCAATTTGATTACCTTGCTATTAGGCGCTGAAGAGGCTGGATTACAAGCCAAACACCGGTCTGGCCAATGGCTTGACGTTAACGCCCCCAATGGCGCTGTTGTCGTCAATTCAGGCGATATGTTGCAACGCTTAACTGGCGGAGTTTTGCCTTCAACGACACATCGCGTTTTAAATCCAGCGCCTGAACGCGCCAAACATCCACGTTATTCAAAGCCCTATTTCTTGCACCCCAATAATGACTTTAAAATTGAGATGCTAGAGAGCTGCAAGGAGAGAGGCGGCGTCGCAGAGACGCCTATCACGGCTTCGGAATTTTTGACCGAGCGCCTGATTGAGATTGGCCTTATCAAAGCCTAGAGTCTTTACCTTATACCTAAGGCGCCAAAGGCTTGATGACTTAAGCTTTTGGGCGCCTAAATTCCGACCAATATTCCAGCCAAGGCCGCACTCATCAAATTGGCGAGTGAGGCCGCAAAAACGGCACGAATACCCATCTTAGCAATATCACCCATGCGGTCCGGAATAAGCGCCCCCAATCCACCGAGCAAAATTGCGATAGAGCTTAGATTAGCAAAACCGCAAAGTGCAAAGGTCAAGATAACCATTGTGCGTTCGGACAATTGACCCTCTACATTCACCAAGCTGATATATGCGATAAATTCGTTCAGAACGACTTTCTCGCCAAAGATAGCGCCGGCTTGCTGGGCTTCGGCCCAAGGGACATTAAGGAAATACATGACGGGGGCAAAAATGAAGCCCAGCACAGTTTGAATGCTAAGGTCTGAATAACCAAACCATCCCCCGAAATACCCCAAAATACCGTTCGATAGGGCAATCAAAGACACGAATGCCAAGAGCATCGCCCCAATTGCGACAGCAAGCTGCACACCATTTTGCGCGCCAACCGCGGCGGCCATAATCACATTCGGGTGTTCGGTAGGCTTTCCAAGTTCAAAGATAGACTTCTTCTGTTTGTCTTCTTCGGTCAATTTCGGATCTGGCATTATGATTTTTGCCATAAGCAATCCACCGGGCGCCGACATAAAACAGGCGGCAATCAGATATTCAGGTTTGATACCTAGCTGAATATAGCCCGCCATGACGGTACCCGCGATAGAGGCCAGACCCGACACCATAATGGTGAAAAGTTCGTGTTTTGAAATATTTGGCAAATAAGGTTTAAGCGTCAATGGCGCCTCAGTTTGGCCAACAAAAATATTCGCGACGACATTCAAAGACTCAATAGGTTTTGTACCCGTCAGAAAATTAATCGCTCGCCCCCCATACTTCACGACCAAAGGCATGATCTTAAGATGATACATGACTTCCATAAGCGCTGCGAAGAAAATAACGACAGGTAGAACACGTACAAGGAAGCTAAACCCGACCTCCTCGCTCGCGAGTCCGCCAAAGATAAAGTCAATACCCGCATTTGCATAGCTTAACAACGTAATGACCTTAGCAGACATCGCCTCCAATGCCGTTTTCCCAAAAGGCACATAAAGCACAAGAATAGCAATGAAGACCTGTAGGGCAAAACAAGACAGAACAATGCGGGGATTGATTCCGCGTTTATTATCCGAAGCAATAAAGGCAGCGAGTAAAATTAGAGCAATACCAATAAGGCCAAAGGCAGGATGATGCATAAATAGAGCTCGTTCTTATCTTGGCTTAGCCAACATGAGCAATCTATGTGCGACGTTTTTACATCCGATGCAAGCTATAGAGGAACGAGTCTTAAGAATGTGGGGATAAGTTGCTAAAGCGCCAATCGCATTTGCGGCGTCGGCTGTTCTAATTCGTCTTTTGGCAGCAATTCTACAACGCGGTCAATCAATCCCGTTAAGTCATTCACATATTCCGATTGATGGATAACCTCATCGGCATATTTAGCAGAGGGCGCGACAAAGCTCTGATGCGCAGGCTCTACATCCTCGTGAAATTGTTTATGCACAAAGTCTTCAGTGCGTCCGCGCTCAGCAACATCACGGGCCAGACGACGCGCAAAACGCTCTTCATAAGAACACTTCATATAAAGGCTATGGTCGAAAAGCGGGCGCACTTCTTCGGCGTTTAATAAAAGCAAACCTTCGACAATGATATATTTGCGCGGTTCTAAGGGCTCGGATGGCAGTCGTCTTTGGTGAGTGACAAAATCATAATTTGGTAAGGCGACGGGCTCTCCGTTTTTCAGAGCCGCAATATCCTCGGCCATCTTTTTAAAATCCAAGGCTTCAGGCACGTCAAAATTAGGCAATTCTGAATTTGTTTCTCTCTCGCGTATATCAAAGTAATAGTCATCCTGACGGATGGCCATACAAGAGTCAGCGCCTAACCGATGTTGAAGATGGCGAGCGAGCGTGGTCTTGCCGGAGCAACTTCCGCCTGCAATGCAGATAACGAATGACATGAACCCTACTCTACTCCTGCAAATTGAGCCTTGGCCCAAAAGTGTTTCGGAAGTTTGACTAAAACGAATCTACCCTTGATGCGAGTCCTAATTCTATATGGATAACAGTATGGCCCTATCGTCTGGCTGCGCCCATTAATTAAGCATTAATGTGTCTTTTAAGTCACACAGCAAAAACTTATTCCCCCATATCCTGCTTTCAGGTGCATTATCCACATGAATATTAACACGCTGTCATAAAAGTGACAAAACTGGGTATTAAGGGGCGGCCAACTTTCAACTGGAACCAACAAAAAGTTATACCATGAAAAATCAAATCTCCTCCCTCGGCTTTCATGCCGTACTAAGCTCTTCGGTCCTTGCCCTTACGATCGGCTTGGCAACCTCAGCTTCAGCTCAGGTAACAACCTCTGAAGTTCAAGGTTATGTGACAACAAACGCAGCCGCACCTATTGCGAACGCGACAATCACACTGAACAACACATCAACGGGTCTTACACGGACAATCACAACAGATAATGGCGGCTTCTTCAACGTCCGCAACCTGCCTGTTACTGGTCTTTATAACGTGACTGTTTCTGCTGACGGTTATTCACCTAAGCAAGTACAAGACATCGCCCTACAAATCGGCGGCGCCTCTGCTCTTAACTTCACACTTGATGGCGGTTCAGTCAGCGACGAAATCATCGTTGTTGGACAGCGCCAAGTTCTTGCTGATGTTGCCATTGGTCCAAACGCAGTTTTCAACCTTGAAACGCTAGAAAATGCTCCGGCTATCAACCGTGACATCAAAGACATCATCCGTATCGACCCACGTGTTTATATCGATGAAACATTCAATGACGGCATTCAGTGTTCAGGTGCGAACCCACGCTTTAACTCTTTCACAATTGACGGATTGAGCTTGAACGATAACTTTGGTTTGAACTCAAATGGTTACCCAACAGAGCGTATCCCTTACTCTTTCGACGCGATTGAGCAAGTTTCTGTAGAGCTTTCACCTATCGACGTAGAATACGGCGCATTTACAGCTTGTAGCGTTAACGCTGTGACTAAGTCTGGTACAAACGAGATTCACGGTAAAGCCTTCTTCGATTATGCCACATCAAGCCTTAAAGGCGACAAAGCTGGCGACCTAGAAGTCAGCAATGACGGCTTCGAAGAAAAGCGTTATGGCTTCTCACTTGGTTTACCTGTCATCAAAGACAAGCTTTTCCTTTTCGGTGCGTATGAAAAACAAGAAGGGTCAAACCTCTTTGGTTCAAACACACCCGCTGGCACAGGTGTTGACCAAGCTGACTTCGATAGAATCATCGATATCGCGACAAACGATTACGGTTATGTTTCAGGCGGCCTTCCAACAGCTATTCCAAACACAGATGAGAAAATCATCGTTAAAGCTGACTGGAACATCAATGACTTCCACCGCCTAACAGGTACATATGTTTACAATGATGGCTTCTCAACATCAGCGTCTGACTCAGGCTTTAACCGCCTTGCAGACGGGAACCACTTCTATGAGCGCGGCGCTAAGCTAAACTCATATGCGGGTTCACTTTACTCTGATTGGACAGAAAACTTCTCAACTGAATTCACTGCTAACTACATCGATCTTGACAACCGTCAGATTCCTGTTGCTGGCGTAGAATTTGGTGAAGTTCAAATCCGCAATATTGGCGAACGTAATACAACTGTTTATCTTGGCGCCGACGATAGCCGTCACGCCAACGAACTAAACTACACAATGCTTTCATTGAAAGCGGCGGCCAACTACACAGCTGGCGACCACACATTCAAAGTTGGTGTAGAGCGCGAAGAATTCGACGTATTCAACCTCTTCGTACAAGAAGTACAAGGCGAGTGGGTATTTGACTCAATCGACGACTTCGAAAATGGCGACTTTAGTGACTTCCGTTACGAAAATGCGGCTGGTTCAAACGACCAAAATGATGCGGCTGCGAATTTCAAATATGAAATCACATCATTCTATGGCCAAGACACTTGGCAAGTAACACCAAACTTCGAATTGATCCTTGGTCTTCGTTATGACGAATACTCATCAGATGACGCACCGCGTCTAAACCAAGGTTTCGTCGATACATTTGGTTTTGCAAACAATGCTAACCTTGACGGAAAAGATTTGCTTCAGCCGCGCGTTGGTTTCAACTACTTGCCTAAAGAAGACTGGTCTATCCGTGGTGGTTTGGGCATCTTCTCTGGTGGTAACCCAAATGTTTGGATTTCAAACAACTACTCAAACGACGGTGTTACACAGTTTGAATATCGTGTTCGCGGCGGTAATGTTGCTGACTTCACATATCCAAACTCTGGAAACGTCTTCTTTGAAGTTCCACAAGAAGGTATTGATACTGTAGCTAGCGCTCAAGGCGGCGGTAATGTTAACGCATTAGACCCTAACTTTAAGATCCCTTCCGTCATGAAGGCCTCTTTGGGTACAACGTTCAACATGGATGCTGGCTTCTTGGGTAATGACTACCTTGTAAACCTAGACTTCCTTTATAGCGTTCTTCAAGATAGCGCTGTGACAGTCGCTTCTGGTCTTACACAGTCAGGCGTAGCGCCAGACGGACGCCCAATCTTCAGTGGTAACCCGTTCACACCATATCTTTTGACGAACTCAGAAGACGATGCAAAAACATATGTATTGTCTGCAAACATCGCAAAAGACTATGATTTCGGTCTAAACTGGAGCCTTGGTTACGCCTATACAGATGCTGATGACGTCAGCCCAATGACATCCTCTACTGCAGGATCAAACTGGGGCAATGTTGCGTCTTCAAACTCTAACGACCTTGGTACAGCCACTTCAAACTACCAAATCAAGCATCGCTTCACGGCTTTTGCTGACTTCGGTAAAGAGTTCATCGATAACTATGAAACAAGCTTCTCTGTTTTCGCTTCATTGAACTCAGGTCGTCCATACAGCTATACATTTGGTGAAAATAGCATCTTTGAGAGCTTCCGTTCGCAGAACCGCTCATTGTTCTATGTTCCAACAGGCGTGAATGACCCACTTGCGGATACTTCAGGTTTGACGGATCAAGCTGCATTCTTCAGCTTCCTAGAATCAAGTGGTCTTAACGAATATGCGGGTCAAATCGCACCACGTAACGCATTCGAAGATGACTGGTGGGCAAAGGTTGACCTTAAGCTTTCACAAGAGCTTCCTGGTTTCCGTTCAAACGATCGTGTTCTTGGCTTCATCACACTTGAAAACGCTTTGAACTTCATCGACAGCGACTGGGGTGTCCTAGAGCAGCACGGTTTCCCAGGAACATCGACTTTGGTTGATGTTGACCTCGTCGGTGGCCAGTATGTCTATAGCGACTTCAACAGCGAAGCTGACCAAGGCTTCGTAAATGCAGGCGCCTCAACTTGGGAAATCCGCGTTGGTGCGTCTTACGAATTCTAAGCTTTGAACATTGTTCTAAGTTAGATTAATATGCGGAGGGCCTCGGCCCTCCGTTTTTTTATCCGTAAAAACAATACACTGAATTGGAGTGCGCTATGATTAAATCTCGTCGTCAAATATTGACTGGCCTAGGCGCCCTCTCCCTCGCAAGCTGCGCCACCGCGCCGAAAACGCTGCAATTTGGACAATCAAAATTTATTCTAGGTGATCTCTTCACCCTTGGGGTTGCATCAGGCGACCCTGTCTCGGATGGTTTCGTGATTTGGACCCGCCTGGCTCCAGACCCCCTTGCGCCTAATGGCGGTATGACAGAGGCAACTCAGGTCACATGGCAAGTCGCCGAAGATGAAAGCTTTTCACGTATTTTGAAAGCGGGCCAAACCATGGCGACACCAGAATGGGCCCATAGCGTTCATGTCGAAGTCCAAGGCCTAGAGCCACTCCGCCCCTATTATTATCGATTTATCGCGAATGGCCTTACCAGCCCAGTCGGGCGCGCAAAAACGGCCCCCGTTTTAGGCGCAGCCGTTGACAGCCTTCGCTTTGGCATCGCCTCTTGCCAGCATTTCGAACAAGGCTTCTTTAATGCCTATAATGACATGGTCGCCAATGACCCCGATCTAATCTTACATATGGGTGACTATATTTATGAGGCTTCATGGGGGCCGCAAGTGCGCCGTCAAGCGGCCACGGACGCCATGACTCTCACGGATTACCGCCGTCTTCATGCCCAATATAAAACAGACAAAGCCCTCCAAGCCGCCCATGCGCATGCCCCATGGCTTATGATTTGGGATGACCACGAAGTCGTGAATGATTATGCGGGCCTAAATGATGAAAATTACATGCCTATAGAGCAAGTGCGCGCCCGCCGCCGCGCGGCCTATAAAGCCTATTATGAACATATGCCTGTGCGCCTACGCAGCCAACCACAGGGCGATCATATGCGCCTTTACGATTATTTTTACTATGGAAATTTGATGACAATGGCCCTCACCGATGGCCGTCAATATCGCGATGACCAAGCCTGCCAGACAGCCACAGATGGCGGCGGCCGTCCTGTATCAAATGCTTCATGCCCTGAATTCCTAGACAAAACGCGCTCTATGTTCGGCAAAGAACAAGAGCGTTGGCTCATGCCGTCTTTTGCGCGCTCTCGAGCCAAATGGGAAGTTCTGGCCCAACCCACGCTTTTCTCTCGTCTCTTCCAAACCGATCGTGATGGCAATGCAGCGTCTTGGAATGATGGGTGGGATGGTTATCCCGCAACGCGCGACATGATTTTGGATGCCGTAGCCCAGCGCAAGCCTGAGAACTTCATCTCTTTGGGCGGAGACATGCATAGCTGGTGGCAGGCCGACCTAAAGGCTGATTATAATAATCCAAACTCTCAAACTCTTGGAACCGAATTCGTCACCACCTCTGTGACAGCCCATAGCTATAGTTATAGCCGTTTCCAGAGCATGCTGGCCGACAATCCCCATATTCATTTCGTTGATGACCGAAAGCGCGGATACTCCCTCGTTAATGTAACGCCAGAGCGCTGGACTATTCAAATGAAGGAGATGAGCACTATATATGAGCCAGAGGCCCCGGCCGTCACGGCAAAGAAATATATTGTCGAAAGCGGCCGCGCCCAAGCTATAGAGGCCTGAACCCACTGATTTTGTTTAACTTTTATAGCTAACTGACAAAATGAAATTGATTTTGTTGACTTCACATTCTGAAATCGTTTAGGACGTGGAAATTTTATCCGTCATTCGGACGGATAAACTGGACCGTAGGAAAGGACATATTATTTTTAATCAATTCGGCAATAAGCCACAATTCTTTGATGCTCTCTCTGTTTGCGAGAACATCCCAACCGTTATCAAAGCGCTCGAGAAACACTATTCCGAAGCGACAGATTTCTTGAATGACGCTTTTTCGACTTTCGCAGAAACAGGTGAGAGAACGGATTCTAAATCCGTCACTTATCCTTATCTCTTGCTCCATTTACGGAGTAAAAAAGCAGATGGCATAAACCCTTCTGGCTTTGTGAGCATACGTGGCCCAGGTTGGTATGGAACATCCATCACACACCCTGAAATATTCAAAGACTATCTAATTGACCAGCTCGGCCTTATTGAGCGTGGCTATGAGGTTGAATATTACGTCGGGGCCAGTGATGAAATCATTCCCGTTGCCTTTGCCATCGACCCTTCTACCTTTGAGATGAAGGATGGTAGCGCCAAAACTATTGGGGACTATTTCGCCCTGCCCGATCTGAAACGTATTCACGATAATTTGGCCGATGGCGCAATTGAGCAGTCCAATGACGAACCCCTGCCTTTGAGCCTTTTCCCGGCCCTTCGGACAGATTACTCTTTGCAGCGACTAAAACATTATACAGGCACGTCGCCGGCCCATTTCCAGAAATTTGTAATTTTTACCAATTACCAACGCTATGTTGATGAATTTATCGAACATGCCAAAGATGTTTTGGGCGATGGCGTCCATACGGGCTTTTCCAGCCCGGGCGTAGGCTTGATTAAATCTGCAGAAGATTACAAACCTGCGATGGATTATAAATTGCCGCAAATGCCCGCCTATCACCTGATGTGTGATAATAATGAAGGCATCACCCTAATAAATATTGGTGTTGGCCCATCAAATGCGAAAACGATTACCGACCACGTCGCGGTTCTTCGATCACATTGTTGGTTGATGCTCGGCCATTGTGGAGGTCTACGCAACACGCAAACTTTAGGCGATTTTGTACTTGCCCATGCTTATTTACGCGATGACCAGATATTGGATGAGATGCTACCGCCGACCATTCCTTTACCGACCATTGCGGAAGTTCAAATTGCTCTGACAAATGCCATTTCAAATGTCATGAAGCTGAGCGGTAAAGAAATGAAGCAACATGTGCGAACGGGAACTGTGGTGACTACAGACGATCGAAATTGGGAAATGCGTTATGCAAGTCTCCGCACACGTCTCAACCAATCACGCGCCATTGCGATTGATATGGAAAGCGCGACGATTGCCGCCAATGGTTATCGATATCGTGTGCCCTATGGTACATTGCTTTGTGTTTCGGACAGGCCGCTTCACGGTGAAATCAAACTTCCCGGCTCTGCAGAAGCCTTTTACCGAAGCCGCGTTGCACAGCATTTGAATATCGGACTAGAAGCCGTTTCCATCATGAAAGATGCGGCACAGTCAGGGACATTGCATTCTCGGAAACTTCGTAGTCTGGACGACCCGGTCTTTAGATAGATAGGCTCTGACCGATGGGTCGAGGCGCGTTCTCAACCCATGTCTCATGAAACCAACATCTGGTGAACAATCTCAGACTCTACCCAATAAAAAAGGGAGCCTCAAATCAATGAGGCTCCCTTTCTCAATTCAAGTTCGGTCTGTTTTAAGACTCAGCCTTTGCCGCCATAGCAATAGACAACGCCTTTGCTGCAATCTCTGTGATTGCGTCATAATCACCTGCTGCAATTTTATCCTTTGGTGTTAACCAGCTACCACCACAGGCTTTCACATGAGGCAAGGCAAGGTAATCAGGCAAGTTCTCTTCTGAAATCCCCCCCGTCGGCATAAAGCTGATTCCGCCAAAGACAGAACCCAGAGCCTTAAGCATGGGGACACCGCCAGAGAGTTTCGCCGGGAAGAATTTTACAGCCCGTAATCCCATATTCCATGCATTTTGAACTTCAGAAGCCGTCATAATACCCGGAATGATTGGAATGTTTTTGTCCTGACAGGCTTTCACCACATCCGCGTTCAATCCCGGTGACACGACAAATTTCGCGCCGCGCGACACGACGTTATCGACGTCTTCGGGCGTTAAGACCGTGCCGGCGCCAACAACAACGCCATCAACATTTTTTACGATAGCTTCTAAACAATCCAAGGCGCGTTCTGTCCGCAGAACCACCTCGATAAACCGTAATCCACCCGCCGCTAGGGCTTGAGTGGTTTTGACCGCTTCATCAGGATCATTTGACCCAATCAAAGGAATGACGGGGGCTTGGCTTAGATCTTCAAATTTCATCTCTCTCACGCTTTCTCAATCGAGTTTCTGTTCCCTTGCGAAACATATAAATGTTCGAATTGGAACTCTACTATATTCAGATTCAAAAACTTCAAGTGTTTCTTAGGCAATACTCACAGTCTTTAAGTTACAAAAAGCCCGAATCCCTTCTGCGGCCAGCTCTCGGCCAAATCCAGAGCGTTTAATCCCTCCAAAGGGCAAACGCGGATCAGATGACGTTTTGGAGTTCACAAATGTTGCGCCGGCTTCGATATAGCGAATTGCATAATCTTGTTCGGCTTTATCTTGTGTCCAAATCGCAGACCCCAGACCAAATGGAGATTCATTGGTAATATCAACAGCCTCTTTCAAACTCTCAACTTTGAACAAGAGCATGACGGGGCCAAAAATTTCTTCGTGATAGGCCTTTGAAGACTTTGGAATATCTTCCAAAATTCCGGGTTTGAAATAATATCCTTGCCCCGAGATTGCGTGACCGCCCGTTACGCGCTGCGCCCCGTCTTTGACGGCATTATCGACCTGTTTCACAATTTCATCTAATCCGTCTTGATTGACCAAAGGCCCAATATCCGTTTCACGAGACATCGGATCACCCACGATGAGAGCCTCGACAGCTTGTTTAAATCGGGCCTTCACCTCATCATATATGTCGGCATGGATGAAAAAGCGTTTGGCCGCGATACAGCTTTGCCCATTATTTTGATTTCTCGCCTCGACGCCCACTTTCACTGCCGCGTCTAAATCAGCCGATGGCATAATGATAAAAGCATCCGAGCCGCCAAGCTCCAAAACTGTGGGCTTGATTTCTGACCCGCAAATAGAGGCCACGGACGCGCCTGCGGGCTCTGACCCGGTGAGAGTGGCCGCCCGAACGCGGTCATCGCGTAATATACGTTCAACCTTGCTTCCGCGTATAAGTAGCGAACGGAAAGCCCCCTCAGGAAACCCAGCCCGTTTAATAATGTCTTCAATCGCCAAAGCGCATTGCGGCACATTTGACGCATGTTTTAACAAGCCCGTATTCCCCGCCATAAGGGCGGGCGCAGCAAAACGGAAAACCTGCCATAAGGGGTAGTTCCAAGGCATAACAGCCAAAACAGGCCCAAGGGGGAGATAGGCCCGATAGGCTTCACTCGCTTCCGTTTTGACATATTCATTGGCCAAATGACCCTCGGCTTCATCAGCATAATATCGACACACCAAGGCACATTTTTTGACCTCAGCTATGGCTGCTTGATGCGTTTTGCCCATCTCTAGGGTCATTATGGCGCCAAGGCTCTCGGCTTCATCCTCTAATATCTCGGCGGTCTTGTGCATTGCCTTTGCGCGCTTTTCGAAACTCCAATCCCTGATTTCATGAAAAGCCGCAACCGAAGCAGCAATAGCAGCATCGACGTCCGCGTCTGAATGCGCCTCAAAAGTTTTAATCACCTCACCCGTTGCAGGATTTTGTGTCTGTATGCTCATAAAAGGGCCTATACTCTCTGTAAATCGTCTCACTCTATCTCGGCCAGAACCTGTTTCTTTTTGGGGGCAAAATCAAACAATTACCTGAGCTTGTGATATCACAAATCGTCACATTCTTACCGCTATCCCCTCGGAATAGGCGGTATATGCGTAAATATATTGACATGTGACAACTATGTGATAGTTATATGACATTATGAAGACAGAATTATTACATACAAAAACATTTCGTTCTCCAAACAAGTCATCAAACCGACCGGCTGATAACCCCTCGACGCCACAACTCGTAGCCCTCGCTTTGGGTTCCGCGACAATAGCAATTCTTGCTGCCATCGTCATGGATCAGTTTGTGTCACAATTTGTGATTCATATTCCATAAGAGAGAAACGAAATCAGAGCGCCGCCGCTATCGCGGAACGGATGCGATTATCTAAAAATATCGCTTATCTAAAAATATATAAGACACGGCAAAACACGGCCGTGTCTTATATTTCTGTCAAAAGCCAAGCATAAAGACTATTACGGTGTATAGATTTTACACTCAACGAGCCACGTTCCATGCCCTCATGATGCAATTTTCAGGGCGAAAAATACACACTCCCATAAAATTAGAGGTCTGCGGAGCAAGACCCGTGGTCTGCGATGCAAGACTAAGAGTAAAAACAGAGCTTTAGCGCTTTGGAGGCGGTTGGCCTTAACCGAAGGTCTGGACCAAATAATCGGTTCGGGGAACCGATTATAGACGGAAAAGGCCACGGCAGTGGCGGGGTGGGTTTGTGTAATTTTTGCCTGCAAAAAATGCACGAAATGGCACGCTTCGCTTTATCTTGCTCTACATCCAAAATTAGCCGATTCTGCTCATTTCCTAAGCTGATGACTGCTAACCTGCCGATTATCAACTTCACCAAAAAAAGATATCATCCCTTGCTGATGGTCAAAATAAGAATGGCATTCAAA
The DNA here is from genome assembly GCF_003634015.1 of Litorimonas taeanensis. Taxonomy (NCBI): domain Bacteria; kingdom Pseudomonadati; phylum Pseudomonadota; class Alphaproteobacteria; order Maricaulales; family Robiginitomaculaceae; genus Litorimonas; species Litorimonas taeanensis. Next base: position 468,156 of record NZ_RBII01000001.1, on the reverse strand, counting down.
GGCATTTGTTGGGAATAGTTCCGAAGGAATATTTCTTTCATCAGGGTAAAAATTAACAGTAGGAACACTCGATTCTTTGCAGTCCCATTGAGAGACTTCTAGCCCCCGTGTATCTTGTTGATATAACGACACTGCGCAAACTCCTCTGTCATATGCCAGTTCTTGCTTTACTAACCAGTCACCCCCTTTTTGCTTGCCTGTCATCTCTTCTATTATGCCAATCGTTTCCAAGTATTCTGGATAATCAGTCCAAAGGATAAGGTTGTCAGCGTACACGCTTCCAGACTTGCCTTTGTCTTTACAACTATCAGCGAGCGGCTTTAAAAATTTGATATGCGCAGTTCGTTCATATAGAGAATTTGGTTCTTTGTCAGATGGCAGCGGCTTATCTTCATAAGCAGTCTGGCAAGCGGCTAGAACAAATAATAATGTTATCGAGATTGATGGCGTTCGCCGCATTTTAGCCTCCTCCACAAGTTCGTGTGTAGCACCCGCGAGATGGAGCACCTAAACTTTTTCTTACATCATTTTCTCGCTTTATTGGCCCAATTTCGTGCTTGGGGGTAAGTCCGCTCGGCGGCACAATTCCATCTGGCCCTACCATGTCATTAATATCTTGAAACTCGAAAGTTCCAGAGTCAAATTCTTCAGCATGTCCAAGTTCGTGGCCCAATCCTGCTTCAGGTGGCCGTGTGTCCCCATGTCGAGTTTGATTGTTATTCGGGTCATAATATATGGTGCTGCCTGAACCTTCCCCGGAAGTTGATGCTCCTTCTTGGTTTGTTGGGGAAGCACCATTTACACCATCATTTCCCGTAGCGGGTTGCATAGTGTGAACGTGGTCTGAACCTTCCAATCCGCCTACCATAGCAGCGTTTTCGGGAGAACTATTCCTTACTGTTTCCAGATCGGCGGCAGCCTGCTTATTGTAGTCTTCATTCCCGTTAAATTTGACTACCCGTCCCGTAGGGTCAGTTGTATTAATGGGGTCGTTCCAAGTGTAAGCGTAACGGTTAAATTGACCGGGTTCTGGTTGGTCCATAAACGTCACAGGGTCAATGCTCAAGAACCGCCCCGCTACTGGGTCGTAATGTCTGGCCTGCATATAGGTCAGGGCTGTGATCTCATGCTTGGGGTGCCCTGTAAAGCCTGTCACGTAGAGGTTAGACGCCGCCATAACCGCGAGAGTGCAGACCGTTTTTCACCATACGGCTTGCAAGATGTCATTACGTTTTCACAAGCAAAAAGTCGGAAAAGTCGGACAAGGTTTTCCCCTTCGGGGAGAATGTTAATGATTTCAGTGCGATAATGGTGGGCGGTAACGGGTTCGAACCGCTGACCCTCTCGGTGTAAACGAGATGCTCTACCAGCTGAGCTAACCGCCCCCAATTGTCGAGGGGATATGCCTCAAGACGGACAAGACTGCAACCCCGAACTTGCAATCTTTCTGATGAAAATTATTCTGTAAAAAACTACATATTTCTTACAAAATCGCGTTGACCTATGGGTAAGCCTTGGCTAAAGCCCCTCTCACATCTTAGCGGGTGTAGCTCAGTTGGTTAGAGCGCCGGCCTGTCACGCCGGAGGCCGCGGGTTCGAGTCCCGTCACTCGCGCCATTTCCTCGGAAATGGTATCAAGAAAAAAGCCCAGCCTTATGGTTGGGCTTTTTCGTTTCAAATACTCACTTATTGAGCGCCCCTCACCCCAATATCAACTTCGCCGCTATCGACCACATTATCACAGCGATGAACCCATCCAGAATTCGCCACGTAAAAGGCTTGGAAAAATAGGGCGCCAGAAACCTCGCACCATAGCCTAGGGTGAAGAAAAATGAGAATGAAGCCGTAATCGCGCCTATTCCAAACAATATTTTATTATCAGATTGCGCCGCAATAGATCCTAATAAGATAACTGTATCAAGATAGACATGAGGGTTTAGCCATGTCAGCGCCAAGGTTGTCATTATTGCCACTTTGACGGTCTGCCTATCAGTCTCACCCGCCACCAAGGCTTGCCCCCCAGTCCAGGCTGAGAAGGCGCTACGCGCCCCATAAAAGAATAAAAAGGCCGCGCCCGCATATGTAAAACTGGGTTCCAGCCAAGAAGCGCGCTCCATAAGATAGCCAAATCCCGAGACCCCCGCGATAATAAGAATCGTATCGGAAATAGCGCAGACCAGAACGACAGCCAAAACATGTTGTCGGCGTAACCCCTGCCTCAGAACAAAGGCATTTTGGGCACCTATGGCAAAAATCAGAACCAAGGTTAATGCAAATCCAGAGAAGATAGTCGTCATAAGACCCCCTTTTTTCGGGGGCTGATTGCACTTCGTAGTTAATTAAGGCAAATTCATAAATCTAATCTATCATTAGGAAATCTTAATTTATGCCGCCTTTATCCGCCATCGAAGCCGTCGCCGCCGTTATCACCACAGGGAGTTTCGAGGCCGCCGCAATAAGGCTCGGAATCACCAGCTCTGCCGTTTCTCAGCGCGTTAAAAGTGCAGAGGATTTGCTCGGCGTAACATTGATAATCAGAGAACGCCCCTGCAAAGGCACCTCGGCGGGGCACCGTTTGGCGCGTTTCATGAGCGAGGTAAAGTTACTGCGTCAGGACCTAGAAAGGGATTTCGACATCCCACAAAATGAACGTCCGACGCTCTCTATTGCAGTCAATGCTGACAGCCTTGCTACATGGTTCCTCAAGGCTCTGGCCGATTTAGACGATATTCTATTTGATGTTTCATTGGTCAGCGAAAAACGGTCTTCCGACTTACTCCGTTCTGGGAAAGTGTTGTGTTGTCTGGGTGTATCGGGGCCAGAAATTTCTGGATGCGAGCAAATCGAACTTGGTAAGTTTCGATATACAGCGATTGCCAACCCTTATTTCGTTGAAAAATGGTTTCCTCATGGCGTCACGGCCCAAGCCTTGGGCACAGCCCCTAGCCTACTCTTCAATCAAGATGACCGCCTCCAAGAAGAATGGGTGCAACAGACGATAGGTCAGTATGTTGCGCTCCCTCATCACACAATACCATCATCTCAAGGTTTCACAGATTCGTGCCTGCATGGCTTAGGATGGGCCATGGCCCCACTACAATCTGTGCAAGGCCATATTCAAAATGGCGCGCTTATACAGCTTAGCAAAACCTCCTTTATAGACATCCCCATGAGCTGGCGATGGTCACGCGCGGCCACGAACAGCCTGCGTGACTTAAATGCCAATGTCAGGCGTTTCTCTAAAAAAACACTACTCCAAACGGATTCAAACGGAGAGCAATAGAGACCACAGCCAAGGCATGCCGCCTAGAAACCATGCCGCCTAGAAAAAAAGGCATGCCGAGCAGAAACGTCATGCCGCGCAGAAACAAAGGCATGACATAAATACAAGCCTCAAAATCAGGCATAAAAAAACGAGGGCAAAGCCCTCGTTCAATTCACTTACTGGGTTTTTACATTATCCCCAATAGATTGGACTACCGTAGTAATTATAAATCTCACGGCCATAGACTGGATCTGTTAAACGGTTGAGCTCTTGCTTTTCAATCGTCGGCCCGCCTGCGAGCTGATCCTTCGTCAGATTGACGACATATCCGTCGTCATCTTCATTATAGTTCAGCTGATCCCATGGGAGAGGATGATATTTTTCACCCATGCCAAGAAATCCCCCGAAAGACATGACAGCATAGGCAACATTCCCCTCTCGCTTGTTAATCATAAGCGAGTCAATGCTGCCAAGCTTTTCACCGCTTGCATTATACACCTTAGTGTCTTCCACTTTATCGGAAGAAATGAGGCTATGTGTTTCGTTATCAATCTGCATAATAATCTCCTAAGAGTTAGTGTTGATACCAAACCAACGGAAGGAACGGATGACCGTTCCAAAAAATAAGAGATATGAAGAGCTTGTAATCTCGCCTTATGAAACTAACGAAAACCGCGTAATTTTTACGCTCTCTATTTCATGTCTGTTTCAAGGCTCATGGCATGGTCTTGCTCGGCCTTTAACGCAGCCAGTATCTTGGACAGGGCCTGAACATCTTTTACGACATAATCTGGGCGCTCTACATTCGGATAGAGATAAGCCCCAGGGCGCGTAATAAAGGCGGTCTGTAACCCTTGCGCCTTTGCGCCTGCGACATCCCAAGCATGTGCCGCCACCATCAGGGCTTCTTCTGGCTTTACGCCTAATTCCCGTAACGCCCAAATATATGTGACGGGTGCCGGTTTAAACGCTCGGACATCTTCTACGCTTAGACGTTTTTCGAAATATTGCGTCAGGCCCGCATTTTCAAATTGCTTGGCAACACCGGCATTAGAAGAATTCGTCAAGCTTACGATTCGATAGCCCTCTTTTTGAATGGCCTGCAAACCCTGCTCTACATCTGGATGAGCGGGGAGCGATGTAATGGGCCCAGTAATCGCGGCTTTGGCCTCCTCAAAGGTTAGAGCGATATTTTCGCGTTCAGCCACCATCATCAAAGCGCCGGCGCCGACATCAGCAAAATCTCTGTAATCACTATTCAGCGTATCCACCAAAGAATAGTGAAGCATCGTAGAGAACCAATAAGGCAATAAATCCTCACGTCCGCCGAGAACCTCGCCGACGGAATCTCGCATGGCTTCTAAATCCAAGAGAGTTTCATTCACATCAAATATCACGACTTTCGGAACAGGTTTCGCCGCTTTCATCATTTCGGCTGAATCGGCTGTCTGGGCCATTGCACTCGTTGCGAAGGCCGCAACAGAAAAACTGGCTAAAGCTATAATTGATTTAATCATTTTATCTCACTCTATCCCCATTGGGCGGGGTAATCTAAATTGGAATGGCCCGTTTAAAGCGCCCATAAGGGCGGTAACAGACACGACTTCGTGAGGTCTGCATTCTTAAGGCAAAGGCACAAAGAGAAGGCATATCAAGTCAATTTTGAATCTAAGTTTTAGGCGTTTCGTCTTTTTTTCCCGCGTGCCCATAGTTTGCGACAGGATAGATATGCCCAAATTTTGGGCACCCCAAAATAGGCCGTCCCGAAATAGTATTGCCCCGAAATGGTATTGCCCAAAAAAAAAGCCCGCTTCCTCAGAAACGAGCTTTATAATTTAATAGGATGCGGTCTTTAATGTGCGGATGTGCCGCCGCCAAAGGCAGGGTCTGCACTTTGCCCCCCCATCAAAACGCCGGCCAATGCGGCCTCATCACTGGCGGTCCATTCGATTTTCTTGACCTTTTGGGTCAGGGCCTTAGCCAAAACATCCTCAACATTAGAGACAGGGATAATTTCTAGCGCGGCTTTCACATTATCAGGAATATCGGCGAGGTCTTTTTCATTATCCTGCGGAATAAGAACTGTCTTTACACCGCCGCGTAGCGCCGCGAGGAGCTTTTCTTTCAGGCCACCAATCGGCAAGACCCGGCCGCGTAATGTCACCTCACCTGTCATTGCAATATCATTCCGAACAGGAATTTGTGTCAACACACTTACCATCGCTGTCACCATGCCAATACCCGCCGATGGGCCATCTTTTGGCGTAGCGGCTTCGGGTACATGGATATGAATATCCGTCGTACGGAAAATTCGCGGACTAATACCGAGCTCTGGCGCACGCGCCTGAACATAGGAATTCGCCGCCGAAATGGATTCTTTCATCACGTCCTTAAGATTACCCGTGATTTTCACGCCACCTTTACCGGGCATAGACAGGGCTTCGATAGTCAATATATCTCCGCCCACTTCGGTCCAAGCGAGGCCTGTTACCACGCCAATTTGATCCGCATCGTCTGTGCGTCCAAAACGGAATTTTTTAACGCCCAGATAGTCACCAATATTATCAGAGGTCACTTCAACAGTTTCCTCTTCTTTGGAGACAATACGCTTAAGCGCTTTTCGGGCCAGACGCGCAATCTCGCGTTTCAGGCTACGCACGCCGGCTTCGCGGGTATAATATCTCACAATATCCCGAAGGGCTTCTTCTTTGACAGAAAACTCTTCTGGCTTCAGCCCATGCTCTTTGATTTGATCAGGGAGCAAATGACGCTGTGCAATTTCGATTTTTTCGTCTTCTGTGTACCCTGGAATACGAATAATTTCCATACGGTCCAAAAGCGGTTGCGGCATATTCAGGCTGTTCGCGGTTGTAATAAACATGACGTCAGACAAGTCATAATCCACGTCCAAATAATGGTCGTTAAATGTATCATTCTGTTCGGGATCAAGAACCTCTAAGAGCGCCGCAGATGGGTCGCCGCGATGATCCATTCCCATCTTATCAACTTCGTCAAAAAGGAAGAGCGGATTATTATACTTCGCCTTTTTCATAGATTGAATCACGCGTCCGGGCATTGAGCCGATATAAGTCCGGCGATGGCCACGAATTTCAGATTCGTCCCGTACACCGCCCAGAGAAACACGAACAAATTCACGTCCTGTTGCCCGCGCCACAGATTTACCCAGCGATGTCTTACCCACGCCAGGAGGCCCTACCAGACAGAGAATGGGGCCTTTCACAGTTTTCGTACGTGTTTGTACGGCTAAATGTTCGATAATGCGCTCTTTCACCTTATCGAGACCATAATGATCCGCATCGAGAATCTCTTGGGCTTTGGCGAGGTCGCGTTGCACTCGTTTTTTCTTGCCCCATGGGACAGAAAGCATCCAATCAATATAGTTTCGAGAGACATTCGCCTCGGCGCTCATTTGGCTCATTTGTTTGAGCTTTTTAATTTCGGCCGTTACCTTTTCGAGCGCTTCTTTTGTCAGTTTCGTTTTGGCAACTTTCTCTTGAATCTCAGCCATTTCATCAGGGGCGTCGCCGCCGCCAAGTTCAGACTGAATCGCCTTCATTTGCTCGTTCAAATAATATTCACGCTGGGTCTTTTCCATTTGGCGCTTTACGCGGCCGCGGATTTTTTTCTCAACCTTTAGCACACTCGCTTCGGCGTCAATTAAATCACTAATCGCCGTCAGACGTTTAGATACATTGGTCTGATCCAAAAGCGCCTGTTTGCTCTCAATGTCAGCGTTCAAATGAACAGCAATAATATCCGATAGCTTTGATGGGTCAGATGTTTCCGTCACAGAGGTCACGACCTCTTCTGCGATTTTCTTATTCAACCCACCATAAGTCTCGAATTGTTCACGGACTTGCTTGGCCACGGCCTTGGTTTTGATTTTGCTTTTCACAACATCAGGGGTTGGCGTGACATGGGCCTCCATGAACGCGTCTGTATCTGTAAAACTATTCACAGCGGCGCGCTCTTGCCCCTCGACGAGGACGCGAACAGTGCCATCAGGTAATTTTAAAAGTTGTAGGATTTTCGCAATACAGCCTTGCTCGAAAACATCGTCTTGTTTCGGCGCGTCATTTTCGGCGTCTTTTTGCGTCACTAACATGATACGCTTTTCTTGGCTCATGACTTCTTCGAGGGCCGCTATCGACTTCTCGCGGCCAACAAATAGCGGCACAACCATATGTGGGAATACCACAATATCGCGAAGCGGTAAGACAGGTAAAAGGTGTGTCTCAGTCATTATCAGTCCTTAATCAGCGCGTTTGTCGCGCTTTTCTCATTCTCACAAAATAGGGATCTCTCCCCCTTTTTAAAATGGGGGTTTGGCGAGGGCATGCAAGGGCTTGCCCTGCAATTCACTGTAATCCTTTAACAAAAAAACCGCCTGAAAGGCGGCTTTCTATATGAGGATTAAGACGCCTTATCTTGCGATTTCTTTTTATCAGAATGCACGATTAGAGGCTTTGCTGTGCCGTTCACAACCTCACCATTAATCACGACTTCGCCAACACCTTCATAGGCCGGCAAATCATACATAGTATCGAGCAAAATGCCTTCCATGATAGAGCGAAGTCCGCGAGCGCCTGTTTTACGGGCCAAGGCTTTTTTCGCAATCGCTTTGAGCGCATCTGTCGAGAATGTCAGCTTCACATTTTCCATGTCAAACAAGGTTTGATATTGCTTTACCAAGGCATTGCGCGGCTCAGTCAAAATCGTAATCAAAGCATCTTCATCCAAATCGGTCAGTGTCGCAATAACGGGCAAACGGCCAACAAATTCTGGGATCAGGCCAAACCGAGTTAAATCATCGGGTTCGACACCTTGCAAAATTTCGCCTACACGGCGCTCATCGATTTCTTTGATGTCTCCACCAAAACCGATGGATTTCTTGTCACCGCGATTTGAAATCACTTTATCAAGCCCAGCAAAGGCCCCGCCAACGACGAACAGAATATTCGTTGTATCGACTTGCAAGAATTCTTGTTGCGGATGCTTACGTCCGCCCTGCGGAGGAACAGAGGCCACTGTCCCTTCCATAATTTTCAATAAGGCCTGCTGCACGCCCTCACCCGAGACATCCCGCGTGATAGAAGGATTATCGGATTTACGAGAGATTTTGTCGACTTCGTCAATATAAACAATGCCGCGCTGAGCGCGTTCAACATTATAATCCGCACTTTGCAATAATTTCAGAATGATGTTTTCAACGTCTTCACCGACATAACCCGCTTCGGTCAGGGTCGTGGCATCTGCCATTGTAAAAGGCACATCCAAAATGCGTGCCAATGTCTGCGCCAGCAATGTCTTACCGCAACCGGTTGGCCCAACCAAAAGGATATTGGATTTAGCTAACTCAACATCGGGATTAGATGTCGCATGATTTAGGCGTTTATAATGGTTGTGAACAGCCACGGACAAAACGCGTTTCGCGTGGGCTTGTCCAATAACGTAATCATCCAAAGTTTCGCAAATTTCTTGCGGGGTTGGCACGCCCTCAGATGTCTTGGCGATGGAGCCTTTACCTTCTTCTTTGATGATATCCATACAAAGTTCGACACATTCATCACAGATGAAAACCGTCGGCCCGGCGATGAGCTTACGCACCTCATGCTGGCTCTTGCCGCAGAAAGAACAATAGAGCGTGTTTTTTGAATCACCGCTTGTGGTTTTGCTCATAATCGTCTCATTCCCATCAAAGCCTCAGAACTGCCCCAAAACTTTGCAATTTCAATGCCTAAAGTGACATGTAACAGTCACTATACGGACGTTTCCTTAATCGCCTCTTACAAGAGAGGTGATTTTTTTGATACTGGACACTTAAAAACCGAAATTTTCAAGTCAAAAGGCAGGCCGATAACAGTGATGATATCGCCCTGTCTGATTTTTGTTCACGCCTTTCCTTCAAAGGAAATGGCGTTATTTGTCGCCTCGCGATGTGTAAACATGGTCGACAATACCGAATTCTTTTGATTCTTCTGCCGTCATGAAATGATCGCGATCGAGAGTTTTCTCAATCAGGGCGTATTTCTTACCTGTATGTTTGACATAAATCTCGTTCAAGCGCTTTTTCATGGCAAGGATATCTTGTGCGTGACGTTCAATATCCGAAGCCTGTCCGCGGAAACCGCCTGACGGTTGATGCACCATAACGCGAGCATTTGGCAGTGCGATACGCATATCCGCTTCGCCAGCCGCCAAAAGGAGCGAGCCCATTGAACAGGCTTGGCCCATACAGACGGTCGAGACAGGGGATTTGATATATTGCATTGTATCATAAATCGCCATGCCAGACGTTACGACGCCGCCCGGAGAGTTGATATACATTGAGATTTCTTTTTTCGGGTTTTCGCTCTCTAGGAACAAAAGCTGCGCCGTAATAGAGGCCGCCATGCCGTCTTCGACGGGGCCAGACAAAAAGATAATACGGTCACGCAAAAGACGAGAGTAAATATCAAAGGCACGCTCACCACGGCTCGATTGTTCTACAACAGTAGGGATAAGATAGTTAGTTAACTGGTCAACGGGGTCAAACATAAGGTTTCCTGAGTAATTGATTCGGCTCTGACGCAGACTGCATCACAAACATTACCTTTATATTGATACGCTAGAACGCCTTATCAAGAGGGTCAATCCGCAGTTCCTGCATAGGACGGAATGGCGAAAAGAAAAATGCGGATATTAACGATTACCCAACCATAGAGAATAGCAAGGATTGGATAATCCCGATTTGGAAGCCGCGCCTATATGGGGAGATATTTCTAAGAACAAACCTCAGATAACAAGCCAATATTTCCATGTGACATGCGCCGCCTCGCCCGTTACGGAAGATTTATGAACAGCTTGCTTTCCCCTGATAAATTTAAAAACCCGCATATTACCGCAAAAGGGGAAAACCGGGCGCAGGTGCATTTCAAGCAACTTAGTACCGTTTGGTTTAATACGGGGTCACAATGTAATATCGAATGTGTGAACTGCTATATTAAGAGCAGCCCCACAGCAGACCATTTTGTCTATCTGACCCCCAAAGATATGGCGCCTTATCTGCAAGAGGTTGCGGCCCTATGCCCTGCCCCCATTGAAATCGGCTTTACGGGCGGGGAGCCATTCCTCAATCCGCATATTATACGGCTTATGGAAATGGCCTTAGAGGACGGCCATCAGCTCTTGATTCTCACCAACGCGATGAAGCCGATGATGCGGCCGCGTGTGAAAGCGGGATTGCTCGATCTTTTAGAGCGGTTCCCTCAGCACATAACGCTTCGTATCAGTCTTGATCACTTCACAGCCAAAGAACATGACACTGAACGCGGCGCGGGTAGTTTTAACAAAGCCATAGAGGGCATGAATTGGCTCTCAGAACAGGGTTTCTCACTCCACATCGCAGGACGGTCAATGTTCTCGGAAAATGAGGCAAACGCCAGACAGGGTTATAAGGCGCTGATTGAACACTATAATTGGCCGATCGATTCTGATAACCCCGCCCATTTGCTCTTATTCCCGGAAATGGATGAAACAATAGACGTTCCAGAAATCACAGAGGCGTGTTGGCAGATTCTCGATGTGAGTCCCAATGCAATGATGTGCGCCGAATCGCGAATGATTGTTCGCCGCAAAGGTGAAGACCGCCCCGCCGTTTTGGCATGCACATTATTATGGGATGATATGCAGTTTGAAACGGGAAAGACATTGAAAGACAGCCTCGGCCCTGTCGCTCTGAATCACCCACATTGTGCGAAATTTTGCGTTCTTGGCGGAGCGAGCTGTTCAGCCTAATATATCCCCTTATTACGAGATTAGAGCGCAGAGTAAAATCATTTGAATACAATGACTTAACTATTATTTCTTATAATCACATTCCCGTCTGCACAGATTGACCTAGATTACACATGTTCTTCTCTCATGGGCCTAAGCGTACGTTGGTTTAGGAGAGAAGATGACATGCGTCGTTGAACGCTTTGGGTTGTAACGCGCCCAAAGTTATGAGGCGGCCTGATGCGTGCTATCAACGCCTTGTAATGAGGGGTCTTTTGGCCATCAGTAATCTGGATGAAACATGTCACCGTGTGGCCGAAAGGTTACAAAAATAATTTTCTCTAGCCAGGGTTCCCCAGCCCGTAACCCAATGACCACACGGACGCCCACTTTCATCCCTCATCGAAAAGAAAGAAAGAAAGTAAGTAAGTAAGTAAGTAAGTAAGTAAGTAAGTAAGAGAGGCCTTCCCCACACAATCTTAGTCAAAACAATTGACCCCTTTGAGTCATATCAGTCGCCAATAAAAAAACCCGCCTTAACAGACGGGTTTTTGAAAACATATGGAATGATTTTAAGGCTCCAGCACGCCCTTAAACAGGGCGACGCTAAAGCGTTTAGATCATGTCGTCTTCTTTGAAGAGTTCTTCTTTATCGACCTTTTTGTCTTTCACTGTAGACTTTTCGATAATCAGGTCGACGACCTTTTCTTCATAGATAGGCGCACGGAGCTGAGCGATAGCTTGTGGGTTCTTCTGATAGAATTCAATCACTTGCTGCTCTTGTCCTGGGTAACGACGGGCTTCGGCAATCATCGCTTGCTGAAGTTCTTCGTTTGAAATCTGAATTTCTGACTTCTGACCCATTTCAGCCAAGACCAGACCAAGACGTACGCGGCGCTCGGCGATTTTACGGTAATCTTTTTCTAGCTGTTTATCAGTTTTCTTGGCGTCATCTTCGTCAAGTTGACCCGCTTCTTTCTCAGCTTGAACTTGCGCCCAGATATTATCAAATTCTGCAGCGACCATGCCCGCAGGAAGGTCGAAACTATGCTTCTTGTCCAACTCGTCCAAGATAGCGCGCTTAAGCTTCATGCGAGACTGCATTTCAAGCTCGCCTTCATACTGACCTTTGATAGCCTCTTTAAGAGCGGCCAAATCGTCCAAGCCAAAGTTTTTCGCGAAATCATCATCGATTTCGGCATCTTTCGCGCCTTGAACTTCGTGAACTTTCGTTGCGAAGACAGCCTCTTTACCTGCCAAATCAGCCGCTTGGTAATTTTCAGGGAAAGTAACCTTAACGTCCAATTCGTCGCCAGCTTTGGCACCGATAAGTTGATCTTCGAAACCAGGGATGAAAGTACCAGACCCGATAACAAGCTGGTGGCCTTCCATTGCGCCGCCTTCAAATTCTGTTCCGTCGATTGTACCGACGAAATCAATAAGAACAGCATCATCTTTCTTGGCTTTGGCCGTTTTGGCTTTCTTCTTATATGTCTTTTGACCTTGGCCCAATTCTGTCAAACGCTCATCAATATCGGCGTCTGTCGCTTCATACTTCAAACGTGTGAATTTCAATGTTTCAATATCGACAGGCTCAAACTCAGGAATAGACTCGACTGTCATTTCATATTCAAGGTCGGCTTTACCCGTTGTGACATCTTCGCCATTGGCGCGCAGGTCAATTTTCGGCTGTCCAGCTGGACGGAGTTTGTTGTCATTGATCGCTTTTTGCGAACTTTCATTCACAGTCTCTTCAACCACGTCTTTCATGATGGACTGACCAAACATCTTTTTGATGTGAGAAACAGGCACTTTACCAGGGCGGAAGCCTTTGAGAGAGACTTGAGGCTGCATCTCTTTAATTTTGGCGTCCAATTTTGCGGACAAATCTTCTTTGGGGACAGTCACCGCATAAGTGTAGCTGAGGCCTTCGGATTTAAGTTCTTTAATTTGCATGACGGGCGTCCATCGTGTGTCAATTATAGGGGCGAACAAGGCATAAGGCTTTATTGCCCCAAATTAGGGGTTAAAATTTCGCGCCTTATGTCATGACGCGCCGCTCTACGCAATGGGCACTAACGCTTGAATCTTAGTAAATTTCAGCCATAGAAGGCTGTACTGACCTTGCCAGCGATGGCTTTCACCACGAAGATGCCGAAAATATGGATCCCAACTGGCTATTATATCTTGGAATCGCTCTTGGGCCCTTTGTCCAAGAAGACGCTGCCGTTATCACAGCCGCCACCTTATCGGCCTCTAACCCTGCACATTTTCCGAATGTATTCATTGTTATCCTCATAGGATTATTTTTCTCAGACATTTGGAAATATTGGATTGGCTGGGCTGCCTTGAAACATAAACGCGCCAGAAGCTTTGCTGAAAAGAAACATGTCGCAGACTTACAAGAGAAAGTCCAAAAACACCTGTTTTTCACATTACTCGGCGCGCGCTTTCTTCCCCTCGCCCGTATTCCGGCCTATGTCGCTTGCGGCTATTTCAAAGTCTCTTACCCCAAATTTTGTGGAATCATTGCGATAACCGCTTTTCTCTATGCCTTAGTGATTTTCGGGATTTGTCATTATCTCGGCGAGATGGTGGGCGACCAAATCGAATTCATGCTACCGCTTATTGCGATAGGCTTGATTATATTTTTCGGCAGTATTTTTTGGTGGAAGGCCAGACGAGAAAGACAACTATCCACTGCGGCCCAGCCGCCCGTTAACGCCGCCCCCTTAGAGTCAGAGTCGGAGGCAACGAGGGAGAGCGAAGCATAGTTCAGGCCGCCCTATGATTTTAATTTATGCGCAGGTTGCTTTTCCAGCCAATCTGCCACGTCAGCCAAAGCCTCAACATTGGCTTTAGATATGGCGTCAACAATAGCAGAGACCGAAGCCGCCGAGGCGCGATATTCTTTGCGAACATCATATGTGCCCAAGAGGTTTCTATTGGAGGCATTAGCAAATGTTACAGAGAAAGCCACAACAGCGAGAGGCGCTTTGTTTTCGCCTTGGTCGAATTGGGCTTCGAAATTTTTAATACTGAGCTGCACCCGCGTATCTGTACGCGCACCAGAAATAGGCATAACGCCAATGAGTTTGGTATTCGACGCCAAGACATCAATGAAGGCCGTTTGCACTAATATCGGCATGGCTTCGGCCCATCTTGCCTGCGCCGCAGTGGCCAATCTTTGCCCATCCGGAGACACCACAACATCGCGCGTTTGGAATATCATCGGAGCGCTCGGGCGGTCCACGCGAATAACATGCGCGTCAGAATCAGCTGTCACCGCCATAGGGATAGAGCCAAGGCGATAAATTGTATCCGCGGGGGCAGGATCTGGGAGTATATTACAATGTGCCAAGAATGGCGCTGAAAGTAGGAAGGCTCCTAAACGTATGGATTTCATCATTGCGGCAACTCCACCGTTTCGCGTTCTGTCCCTACGATGAACTGCGCAGGGTTTTGCTCAAGACTATCAGCAATGCGGCTAAAGGTACTGACAAGACGGCGGATAGTATCCACCGTTTCTTCTAAATCGGTGAGGCCTGAATTCGATAGGCGGTTAATGGCGTCGCGTGCGTCGGTGACAAGCTCGTCACCATTACCGGCCAAAGTATCAAATGACGCTACTGCTCCATCAATGGTTCTCAGACTGCCTTCTGCTTTGGTCAGCAATGCGCGCACATCATTATTTGCAATAGTGTTTATTGTGTCACTCGTCTGCGTCAGGCTATCTGCCGTTAGGGCCAGAGCATCGGCTGCTTTACGAATAGAGATAATCATCATGTTAAACTCACCAATATCGAGCTTAGAGCTATCAATATTGGCTGTGATAAATTCGATGTTTTTAAGAATACCGTGGAAATCCGCAACAGCGTCAGGAGACAATACAGCATTTACGCGGTTCAGAGCATTGGCCGCACTTTCGATAACAGATCCCCCATCATCCAAAAATGTTTCTATTTGGCTCATTTGCCCTTCAATTCTTTTGGGGCCACGACCGGGCAAATCTTTCAATAAAGGAAACCCCTCACCACCAGAAAAGATTTGAATATAGCTCAGCCCCGTCAGCCCCAAAGGTTCTAGGCGGGCATAGGATTTGGTATCAACGGGAGTTTGTTCGTCAACTTGGATACTCGCAATAACATTATTAGCATCTTCAGGATCAAGGCCGAGCTTGGCTACCTCACCGACTTTCAATCCATTAAAACGCACTTCGCTGCCTTGGGACAGACCGCGGACTGGCCCTGTAAAGCTGACTTCATATTCATCAAATTGTTGATCGAGCTGGGCATTCGACAACCAAAGAATAAAGGCGATGACTGCCAAAAATGACATCAGGACAAAAAATCCAATCAAGGCATAATGGGCTTTGTTTTCCATGGTTCTATCAGCCGATTTCGTTACTTACGTTTTTTTGTCTTGTTTACTGTTCACTCGGGCCGACATTGCCGCCCGCGATCGCGGGCCTCCAAAATATTCTTTCACCCAAGGGTGATCGTAATTTTGCACGGCTTCTAGCTTATCGGCGATTGCAATGCGTTTATCAACTAAAACCGCAACGCGGTCACAAATCGCATATAAACTGTCTAAATCATGTGTCACCATCAAGACGGTCAGGTTCATGGCGTCTTTCAAACCCAAGATTAATTGATCAAAGGCGTGCGCACCAATGGGGTCAAGCCCTGCGGTTGGTTCATCCAAGAACAGCAATGTGGGGTCGAGCGCCAAAGAACGGGCTAGCCCTGCTCGCTTCTTCATCCCGCCAGACAAATCGGACGGGTAAAGCGTTGCGGCTTCTGGCGGTAGCCCCACCATATGTACCTTCATATCCGCCAATTCTTGCATCAAAGCTTCGGACATATCCGTATGCTCGCGCAAGGGCACCATGATGTTTTGCCGGACCGTCATCGAAGAGAACAAGGCCCCGCCCTGAAATAGGACTCCGATTTCATTATTGATAGATTTGCGTTCGGACACACTCAAGGCATCTCTTTGTTTTCCGAAATACCGAACACTGCCGCCTTCGGGTTCTTTTAACCCCAAGAGCGTGTTCATCAGAACAGACTTCCCAGCCCCAGAGCCGCCAACAAGACCGACAATTTCTCGTCTATTCATCCGAAAGTCTAAATTCTCATGAATAACCTTTGTCCCAAACTGAGTGAGAATACCGCGCGCCTCGATCGGGGGTTCATCGCTTTTCGTGAAATCAACCATTAGATCCCCAATTGGAAGAAGAGGATAGCAAAGAGCGCGTCCAATGCGATAACGGCAAAAATGGCCTGCACAACGCTGGTCGTTGTACGCTCTCCAAGAGAATCAACACTCCCCGTGACGGCCAAACCCTGTCGGCAACCAATAATCGCGATGATAAGACCAAAGAAAGGTGTCTTCGCCAACCCGACCCAAAGCTGTGTCGTGTCTATCGCCTCTCTGAAACGGTTAAGAAAGAGCGATGGAGAAATATCCGCGCCGCCGCCCCAAGCCACAAGCATACCGCCAAACACACCACTCATCATCGCAAGGAAGGTCAGAATGGGCGTAGAAACAATACAAGCCAAGGCGCGAGGCACAACAAGCGTTTCATATGTATCCAGTCCAATGACTGTCATTGCATCAATTTCTTGTCGCATTTTCATGGCGCCAATTTGTGCGGTGAAAGCAGAATCAGAGCGCCCCGCCAAAAGGATGGCCGTAATAATAGGGGCCAATTCTCTCAGGACGGAAAAGCCGACCAAATCAACCATAAAGACACTCGCCCCGAAAGACGCCAAGAGATTGGCGCCCATATAGGCAATCACAGCCCCAATGAAGAAGCTTAGAACCATCACAATCGGCGCGGCATCTAGCCCGACCTTTTCAATGAGAGCAACAACGGCTTTCCAACGAATTTTATGGGGTGTCAGACATAATCGCCCAAACACAGCAAAGAAATGACCGATAAAGACGAGAGTCTCATAGACTTCTATTCCAAATCTCTCAGTAGCACGCCCCAGGCGATAGAGCGCATCATACCAAGGCCGCGTTGTTTTTGGGGGATCCCCCAGTGTTGCATCACAGGCCGCCCGCATCAGGGTCAACTGCCCTTCAGTGCCCGAGACCACCTCCCATTTTCGCAACAACAAGCCCTGCCCTTCAAATTGAGGGCCGCGCTTCTCCATCAACCGCCCAAGAATATAGGCCCCAGATGTATCTAATGATTCTAACTCAGAGAAATTATACTCAACATGCGAGGCCTCTAGCCCCACTTCGTCTTTTCTCAACTGTTCAAAGAGCTTATTGGCATTATTCATTGTCCATTGCCCATAGGCATGAACGCGTAGCGTATCTCCGCTAGTCTCTAGTGTATAATGTGCAGTGTCAGCCATTTGGGTAATGGTGCAAACAGTTCAACGCTTCGTCAAGCTAAGGTTTCGATTGTCTTACAATAAAGTGAGGGTAACGCCCAGATGTCAGTCGATGTTTAGGCGTTTGAGGCTTTTTCTGCCTCTATAAGTTCAGCGCGAACACGTTGTCCGAATGCATCGGTAATCGTCCTAAGTTCGTCCACACTTGTTGTGTAGCTTTCAAGCAAGGCAGGACGTGTAGGAGATGTATAAAGCGCTTCGGCTTCAGAGAAGCTTTGCTTTGCTTCATTGGCTGCTAATAATGACTTTTCGAGGCTCATGAGTTCTTTGCGCAAGGACTTATTGCCTGGGGCCATAGCGAGGTAAATTTCAGCGGCTTGACGCGTTTGATCCACATGCCCCTGCGCCATGATAACATCCGCTTGGAGGGCGTCCCATGACCCAACATTATGGGCATAATCATCTTCATGACTTAAGGGGGTTTTTTGAAGACCTTTCAACAAGGTCATCGCAGCAGAATGCATTTTATTACGAGAGGTTTTGGCTACAAATCCCTTATTCGTAAAGGCGGCATATAGCTTTGATGCCGCTCGCTCTACAACATTTACATCCACGACTTGGCTAATGGGGTTAGAAGAGGTTTTCGCCATATCCGTCATATCAACCGTGGCACAAGCCGAGCTGAACAGGCAGCCACATAAGGCCGCAACATGCAAAAATTTCAGGCTATTGCCCATAGAGTAATCCCTAACCCGGCGTTCGCTTATTCACCCGATGAACAAGCAATAACGACCCTTCGTCTTTAGAAGAAAGATGCTGAACCCACCTTGAACGTCTATCCCCAATAATTGGTTAAAATCATAACCAGAAGAACACAAGAATGAATCAGCAGTGAGCCCCATTAAGAATTGGAAAGCTCACGGCGCGATACAAATACAGTCACCCTTAGGATAAAAGCGGTGCAACCCATTTAGAATAGGTTCCCCATACAAGCACAATACCCATAAATATAGGTGCGACATACTTCGTGAGAACAACGATAAACTCACCAATTTTCTGGCCGTCTCCTGCAATCTCATTTGCAAGAATTGCGCGGTCTAATCGCCAACCCACAAACAGAGAAATTAAGAGCGCTGACAATGGTGCGAGAATGGGGCCCGCTAGGCCTGTGTCGATGAAATCGAAGAATTTAGGGCTATATAAAGAGCCCAAACCAAGGAGCATAATAGCGCCCCCCGTCAGCCAAGCCGCTCGGCTCTTCGCAATCTTAAACTTCTCCGCAACATAGGCGACTGAAGGCTCAAGCAAGGATACAGACGAAGTGATCGCAGCAAAGAACGCCAAGAAAAAGAACGCCGCACCAACAATATTACCAATTGTTGTCCCACCAAGCGCGGTTGGTAGCGTTTGGAAGAAAATTCCCGCACCCGCGCTGAAGTCCAAATTATGAGAGAACACGATTGGGAAAATAGCTAGACCAGCAATAATCGCGACAAGCGTATCCACAAACGAAACCGTCACAGCCGCTTTAGGAATACTGACATCACGAGGCAGATAGGACCCATAAGTAATCATGATCGCATTACCGATACTAATAGAGAAACAGGCTTGCCCCAAAGCTGACGTTGCCACTTGCGGCGTAATTTTTGAAAAATCTGGTGTAAACATGAAACCAAATGCTTCGGCCGTTCCGCCAGACGCGATTCCTGTAATAATTGAATATAAAGCCAATCCCGCCAAAAGAAGGAAAAATATCGGCATCAAAACTTTGGCCGCTACTTCGATACCTTTGTTTACCCCGCGTGAAACTAACCATGTCGTCAACAGGCCAAAGGCAATGAACCAAGGCAAAACACTCATTGGATTTTCAAGCATTGACCCAAATTGGCCTGCCACCGCATCCGGTGTTTGCCCATTAAAACCGCCGAATAGGAACTTTGGAATATAAGCCAATACCCAAGCCGCAACGACACAATAGAAACTCACAACAAGGAAGGACGCAGACATACCAAACCAAGCGCCAGATGCCCAAAAGCCTGAGACTTTACTCCGGCGCGTTAGGTCATTCACAGATTCAATCGCGGATGAGGCCTGCCCTGCTCGTCCAATAATATACTCACCCATTAGAACGGGCACACCAACAAGGATGATACATGCAATATAGACAATCAGGAACGCGGCCCCACCATTTGTGCCCAGCTCTGCCGAGAAACGCCACAGATTACCCAGCCCAACGGATGAGCCAACTGCTGCCATGATAAATGCAAAACGCGACGACCATTGCGCCGTGCCCGGCCCAGATTGAATAGCCATATATGATCCCTTTAATATTTCGTCAAAATCGCTTTCTGTGAGCGAATTTTTAAAGTCTGATTACGACATATTAACGCGGGGTCAAGTGAACAGGCGCAATCTGTTACTCACTTATTGAGGTTTGAACTTTAAAATCCGCTACGCGGCAATTCTACGTTACGGTGTAAATGCGCTGATAGAATAAGACCAAAGCCAAACATCACCGCCAAGATAACTGTGCCGCCATAAGAGATTAACGGTAATGGTACACCCACAACTGGCATAAGCCCCATAACCATCCCTAAATTAATGAAAATATAGAGCGTAAATGTCGTTGTTAGCCCAAGAATTAATAGCTTTGAAAACATCGCTTTGCACTGTGTCACTAAATATAAACACAGACCTATGACCGCGATATACAAACTAATTGTCAGCAAGCTGCCCACTAACCCGAACTCCTCCCCAATGACTGTAAAGATAAAGTCCGTGCGATTTTCAGGGACATAATCCCCTTGCCTTTGTGTGCCTTTCATGAAGCCTTTGCCAGACACACCGCCGCTACCCAGCGCGATTTTCGACTGCGTGATATGATAGCTCGCACCGCCAGGATCTCTCGAAGGGTTTAAGAATGTCAAGATACGCCCTCGTTGATAATCCGCTAACCCATAAGTTAAGAACAGAGGCACCCCAATGGCTGAGAAAATAGCGGCCAGAGAAATAATACGCCAATTCACTCCAGCTAAAAACACGATAGCTACTCCAGTCGCCCCCAAAAGAAGCGTCGTGCCGAGATCAGGTTGCCGTAATATAAGAATCATTGGCATGCCGATAATCGCCAATGCCCCGGCTAATCCGCTTACATGGGAAACGCGCCACCTCTCTAGGTCATGATAATATCGCGCCAAGGTCAGGACGATGGATAGCTTCATGAGCTCTGAGGGTTGAACACGCGTCACCCCTAAATCAATCCAGCGCTGCGATCCATTCACAGAGACACCGAAAAACTCGACCCCTAACAACAGGAATAATGAGCCTATGAAGGCTGGGTAAGCCAAGACATACCAAACACGTATATCTATTAAGGCCACCCCCAACATAATCAGTCCAGCAACTCCAATACGGATTGCATGTTGCGCCGCACCGCGTGACCATACACCATCCGTTGCGGCGTAAATCATGACGACACCAATCAAGCCGATGACACCAATCAACACAGGTAACAGCCAATTCACCTCATATAGCTTTTCCCGCATAGGTAAGCCGGGCGTTGCAAATGGTGATAATCCAACCATTATAACGCCTGCGTTTTGGTCACTGTTTCACTACGCGGCCCTAATCCATCCCTACGCAAAGTCTCTGACAAGACAGAGCGTGTGATATTAGCCGCGCGGCCCGCTCCCGAACCACCATGTTCAACAATTGTCGCCACCGCAAATCGCGGATTGTCATAAGGTGCAAAACCAACGAAAATGGAATGGTCTCTGAGTTCCCAAGGCGTGTTGTTATTGGACCGAACGCCCTGTTCGCGTTCGCTTTTTGAAATACCTCTAACTTGTCCCGTTCCTGTTTTCCCGGCCATTTTCAGCCCGCCTAGTTTTAGGCTATCTACACGATAAGCGGTGCCACCCGGTTCTTCGCAAACAGAGTACATGGCATCTTGCACAAAAGCGAGATGCTCTAAATTTATGCCTAAATTGTTAAATTGCGGAATATCATGACCAATTATAAGAGACGGCGTAACAGCTTGCCGTTTATTCGCAATCCGAGCGGTCATGACGGCCAGTTGCAGAGGTGTGGCCAATACAAATCCCTGACCAATTGATGCATTTAGCGTATCCCCCATTCGCCAAGAAGACCCTAGCCGTTTCTTCTTCCACGCCTCATCAGGGACGATACCCGAACGCTCTCCCCCAATTCCGATATCATAGCTTTGCCCAAAACCGAGGCGGCGCGCCATATCAGCAATGCGTTCAATCCCAATAATTTGAGCGATTTCATAATAATAACAATCGCAAGAATGCTGTAGAGACTCTCGCAAATTCACAGGGCCGTGCCCTTTGCGTAACCAACAATGGAAATCACGATTACCCAATCGGATTTTTCCTGAACAAAAGACTGATCTTTTGGGGTCAATCATCCCGCTTTCCAAGGCGGCAAGCATAACAGCCATTTTATAGGTCGACGCTGGAGGATACCCGCCGCCAATCACTTTATTGAACTGGGGGCGTTTCGGGTCTGAATTGAGGCGATTCATTTCAGCTTGCGTTAAGCCTTTCACAAATAAATTTGCGTCAAAGCTCGGCATGGATAAGAGCGTTCTGAGCTCTCCTGTTAAGACGTCGATAACGGCTATACCGCCACTATCTTCCCCAAATTCCTGAGCCGCATAGCGTTGTAATTCCGCATCCAATGTCAGAAAGACGTCCTCCCCTGCATTGGCGGCGTCTTTTGGGTCTGGCCACTCCCGCACGATGCGGCCCATCGCATTCACTTCAACTTTCAAGCGTCCAGAACTGCCGCGCAACTGCTTCTCTGCGCTCGCTTCTACGCCTGTTTTCCCTATCCTAAATGTTGGCTGCCGCAAGAGTGGGTCATCGTCCTTGGCAATATCATCGGCACTTGCGCGGCCGATAAACCCAAGCGTATGCGCGAACACACCTCCATTCGGATAAGCACGGCCTTCCGCGACTTCTGGTATGATTCCAGGCAGATCTGGCATCTGCATGTTTAAAGTCGCAAAGGCTTCCCACTCCACATTATCTTGAACGGTAATGGGTATAAATCCTGGGTTAGATTTAATGTCATGACGGATTCGCTTCAAACTATCCGCGTTAATATCAATCACCTCGCTTACTGACTGCAAAGTTTGTTCGATATTTGGCGCACGTTCAGGAATAAGAACTACACGGTAATTCGGCGTGTTGACGGCTAAAGCTTCGCCATTTCTATCCAGAATACGGCCTCGGCTTGGTAGAATGATATTAAAGTTAAAGCGGTTATTCTCAGAAAGCGCGATGTAGTTCTCTGCATTGGTAATCTGAAGATTATAAAGCCTCGCCCCCAAGACACCAAACATGGTCAAGCCGCCACCGCCCATTATAATCATACGACGTGTTAGAGTCGCTTCGGCTTGCGCCTGCTCTTGGGCTGAATTGTTTATTTTAAGCTTAGACCGCCGCATTAAGCGTTCATTTCTCTATTATGAATGAAAATCTGTATGCCCCGACGAATATACCATATTAACGGGAAAAACAGACTCGCTATGCCAGCCATTCGGAACAAAACCACCCAATTTGGCCAATCAGAATAAATTACGCGTCCCGTAAAGGCGATTGTGACTAAGGCGACAGTCATGGCGATGCACCACACAACCAATCCACCGCCAAAGTTTAATGTCTTTATGCGTTCGAAAGGCCGGATGAAAGCATAGGTCAATAGGTAAATAAGCGCCCATTGCCCTGGCACGCCAAAGCTAACCCAATCTTGGAATACACCCAAGATCAAAAGAGCGATGATAGAGTAAATAGGATAGGCTCCTCGAGGCCAAAGCGCCACAGCTACAAGCGGCAACCACTGTAATGAGAGATTCCATCCAAACGCCGATATATTGATGACACCAAGAACAGTTAAGACAAAAACGAGCATGACTGCCTGTCTAAGATGCCCCGCACGTCTGGACGGCAATACAGAAGTAAATCCCGCCATTACTCAGTGCCCCCTTCTATCGCGAGTGTAGCATCGTCATCATTATTTGTGGCGTCTGAATTGTTTGTTGTGTCTGAATGCGTTGGAGCCGTCGATAACTCCGCCTCAGAAATATTTTCACTTAGACTTGTTTCAGAAATTGCTTCAGGCTCAGCTATGGGGTCGAAAATTGCGACCCAAACCCAATCTAAAGGTTTCTGAAAGCTGCTGACTGACACACGCACTTCATCATTAACAACGGAATCTATGGTCCCAATATGAAGACCCCGTGGCAGACGTCCATCGTCTCCAGAGGTCACAATTATGTCCCCTTCTTGCCAATCCGCGTCAATTTCACTGAATATAAGTTTTGGCTTTCGGCTATTATCCCCTGCCAAAATTGCGACAGAACCAGCTCGTTCGTTGATAACTGGTATGCGGCTGTTCAAATCATCTAAACGCAGAATACGCGAAGAATTTGACCCCGCGAGAATAACATGCCCGACTAGGCCATCAGACGTCATAACCGCCTGACCCAATTTTATACCTTTGTCCTTACCAGCATCAATCAACAAGGCCCGTACAAATGGCCCCGTCAAATCATTTACCGTCCGTGCAGCTACTCTTTTGAGGGGGACATTCGTCTCAATCGTTACGCTTAACATGTCCTCATATCGCGCGATTTCTTCTTGGCTGACACGCAATCGAGAATTTTCTTCTCTTAATTGTTGAAGCTCTGCTCTTAGGACAAGGTTTTCCTCATAGGCCCGACGCCGATCTGACATTGACCCAAAGAGACCTTCAGAAGCACGAATGGGCCGTGTAATTAATGTGATTAAAGGAGAGACGATAGAATCAGATTGCACTTGCACAGATTTGCGCAGGCGCGCCTCGCCGCTTTGCGTTACGATTAGAGCCGCGGAAATTAAAATAGCGATAACTAAAACGAGGAAAACAGGGCCGTTATCATCTCTTGAACGTGCGGAATAGGATGATCGAGGCATGGCTCTACTCCTTTCCTAATTGCATTGTCCCTTGGCGCGGTTGTGTCCGGTCGTTGATTTTCATCTGTGACTAGACACCGCTAGACAATACGCTCTTCCACTTTTTCAAATTCTCGACAACGGTTCCTGAACCTCTGACCACACAAGACAATGGATCATCAGCAATTGAGACAGGCAATCCCGTCCGTGATCTTAGCTCAGTATCCAAATTACGGAGCAAGGCACCACCACCTGTAAGCATGATACCTTTATCCACGATATCTGCTGCCAATTCTGGCGGTGTGGCTTCTAGAGCAATTTTAACGGCGTCTACGATTTGCTCGACAGGTTCAGCGAGGCTCTCAGCAATCATCGCTTCTGTCACGCGGATTTCGCGCGGCACGCCATTCATCAAATCACGTCCCTTTATTTGAACGGTCATACCTTCATTGTCAGGCGGCATTGTCGCAGACCCAATCTCTTTTTTCACGCGTTCCGCGCTCATCTCGCCTAAAAGAAGATTTGTCGTACGGCGTACATATTGGATAATCGCATCATCCATTTTATCACCGCCCACGCGTACAGAACGAGAATAAACAATACCATCAAGAGACAGAACAGCTACTTCAGTCGTACCGCCGCCAATATCAACGACCATAGAACCCGATGGCTCATGAATAGGGAGGCCAGCTCCCAAAGCTGCCGCCATTGGCTCTTCAATAAGATAGACACGTTTCGCGCCCGCCTGCTCTGCCGATTGGTGAATAGCGCGACGTTCTACAGCCGTTGCGCCAGAGGGCACACAAATGACAACATTTGGGCGACGACGAATAATTCCGCCCTTATTGACTTTTTTAATGAAGTGCTCGATCATTTTCTCAGCAACTTCAAAATCTGCAATCACACCATCTTTCATCGGGCGAATAGCTTCGATGTGACCTGGCGTTCGCCCTAGCATATTTCGGGCGTCTTCCCCGACGGCGTGAACGACCTTTCGTCCGTTTTTCACTGAAAACGCAACGACGGAGGGTTCATTCAATACAACATCTCTGCCTTTGGCATAAATAAGAGTGTTAGCAGTCCCCAAATCGATAGCGATATCAGATGTGAGGGAGCCGAGAAATGACGTAAACATTTTTTACCTTTGGTGTGCAACTCGTGTTCGCCGACTTCAGAGCTTTGCCCTTTTTCGAAATCATTCAAGGTGAGCCCGAGCGGATTCGTTCCCTATTTTCTTTCTAATGGTCAGTCATACAATTAATTGCAAGTGATTAGCACCGCTGAGTGCATAAATTGATGATTTTCTGACGCCTATATGAGCAGAAGTTAAAGATTTAGTAAGTCGATAAATAACCCGCAGCCGTGAATAATTTTCTATGCTCAGCCAAAGCAAAGTTATCAGTCATGCTCGCGATATAGTCACATATGACCCGTGCCGTTGTTTCAGTCCTTGCCCCATCGCATTGACGACGAAGTTCAGTAGGAAGAATATCAGGGTCTTCGATAAAGAGTTCAAACAATTCACTGACAACTCGGCTGGCCTGCCCCATCATGCGGTTGACCTTATAATGACGGTACATATTGTCATATAAGAAGGTTCTCAGGGCCTTTTCTTTCGTACGAAACCCTTCTGAGAAGGCAACGACAGAACGATCCAATTCACGAATATCTTGCGCTGATTGTGGGTTATGAAATTTCAACCGCGCTCGGGTTTCTTCCAGTACATCAGACACCATATAGCCAATCAAATCCCGAACAGCCTCGTGTATCATACGATCTTCTGAGATATCAGGATAACGGCGGCGAACATCAGCGAAAGCCTCTCCTACGATAGGGACTTCAGCAACCTCGGCTACGGTGAACAAACCCGCTCTCAAACCATCGTCAATGTCATGATTATTATAGGCTATATCATCAGCTAAGGCGGCCACTTGCGCCTCTGGCCCCGCAAAAGTTTCAAGTTCAAGTGCTTTCCAATTTTGCAGATTTTTCAAAGCCCAAGGCAGTTTATCCTCATCGCCTTTTTCCAAGATCAATGGCCCATTATGCTTTGCAATACCTTCAAGCGTTTCCCAGGTTAAATTCAGACCGTCAAATTCAGCGTATCGCCTTTCTAATGTTTCGACGATACGCAGGGTCTGAGCATTGTGATCAAAGCCGCCATAAGGCGCCATGCAGGCGGCCAGAGCGTATTCTCCTGAATGACCGAAAGGGGGGTGCCCCATATCATGTGCCAAGGCCAAACATTCAGCTAAGTCTTCATCAAGGCCCAAGACGCGCGCAATAGAGCGCGCTATTTGTGAAACTTCCAAACTATGGGTAAGGCGCGTCCGATAATAATCCCCTTCATGCGCCACAAAGACCTGTGTTTTGCCTTTTAGGCGACGAAAAGCAGAGGAATGAATAATCCGGTCTTTATCACGTTGAAAAGGACTACGTTCAGATTTTGAGGGTTGTGCAATAAGACGCCCTCTCGCAGTTTCTGGATCTGATGCATAAATAGCGCGCGTACGGCGATAAGGTGAAAAATGCAATTCTGGCGTTTCGTTCGGGGATTGGGCGGACACAAATTTCTCTTCTGTCTGTTTCGCGGGTCTAGGCAGACTCACTCTTTATGCCTATATAAAAGCCATGAACGAAAACACCACCACCGAAACACTGCCTGTTTCCATGTCAGCCTCTGCGGCCATGCAAATTAATGCTATCATGAAAAAGCAAGGCAAGGATCAATATTTACGCGTCGCCGTCGAAGGCGGTGGATGTTCTGGATTTCAATATAAGTTTGATTTTGCAGACAGCCCTAATGACGATGATATTGTTTTGGAGCGAGATGGCGCAAAAATTTTAATCGATGAGATGAGTGTCGAGTTTTTAACTGGCTCTGAAATTGATTATGCCCGAGAGCTTATTGGCTCGGCTTTTAAAATTCACAATCCGAACGCTGTTGCTGCATGTGGCTGCGGAACAAGTTTCTCAGTTTAAAGTCCATTGCTTTAAGGCATAAAAAAACCCGCGCCCAAAGCGCGGGTTCTCACTAAAATTTAGGCTCTTAGAAGCGCTTGGTTATTTCCGCGCCATAAATGGTCGGTTCATTGATGAAACCCGTGAAGTTGTTAAAATCAACGGCGCCCTCAAGCTCTGTTTCGTTAAACAGATTGCGAACAAATCCAGCGATTTCCAATCCACCATCATGGTTGATATATCCACCACGCAAACCAACTTCTGTCAGTGAATCGCTTCTGAACTCACTACTTTCATATAAGAAGAAGTTTACTTTGCTGCGATGCGCGACATCGCCATAGACAAATAATTCGCTGCCTTCTGAAATTGGGACACCATAACGGGCCGTCATATTAGCTACGAGTCTTGGAGCCTGTGGTAATGAGTTTCCATCAATCAAAGCATTGCCAGTTGCTGCATTAATTGGATCAAGAACAGTACAAGGCGCGCCGCAAATACCGACCTCTAAATCTTCATCATCAATGCTTGTGTGATTGTAGCTCATTCCCGCGGTTAAATCGAAACCTTTGACAGGCGAAACGGCGGCATCAATTTCAAAACCATAACCATCCACCGCATCAGCGTTTAAAAGCTGGTTAAAGTTCCCGGCCCCACCCACAGCAGTCAATTGCTGATCTTTTGTACGGAAATAGAAGGCAGAGACGTTAAATGTCGCGCGGCCATCGGCGGTTTTCGTTTTGACACCTGTTTCAACAGAATCGATCGTTTCTGTATCCGCAACCGTAATAAAGTCACCAAAAACTAGGCGTCCTTGGACGTTCGGCGCGCGGAAACCACGGGCATAGCGAGCATATACATTGACGTTATCATTGACTTTGTAATCAACAGCCAAATCACCCGTCAGGACGGTTGATTTTAAGTCTTCGGTTAGAGGTCCCAAAGCCGGAGCCCCAAACGGGCCAATAAGGCGTGAGGCTTCAAACTTTTTATTTTCATATGAAAGCCGTACACCACCCGTGACGGTAATATCGTCAGTGGCTTTATATTCTGTAGACCCAAACAAAGCTAACGCTACAGTTTCTTGATCCTGAACAGCGAGGCCATTCAGTGTCGAGTCTGAGAGTGTGTCATAGCTTATATTTTCAAGCTCTAAGTTTTCATAAAAGGCAAAGCCGCCAAAAGTAACATTGAGCTTGTCCGAAGAATCCCAGTTATAGCGAATCTCTTGGGTCGCCTGCATGTGGTCCGTAATATTATCAGCACTTTCAGCAGAGAATGGAATAAAACCCGGGCCTGATGGCGGCGCGAAAACGGCGCCCTGTCCGCCGTCGACATCACCACGAGCGTCAAGACTAACCGTCTCATAGGCTGAAATCGTCGTCAGTGTCCCTGGGCCAATATCGGTATTGACCGTCAGTGTCACACCTAAGTTATCAACATTTAGGTTTTGCGGCGCATCTTGTGTCGCAACAAATCGATCAAAGCTATCAACAAAACCGCCGACACCAGGCTCGATAACATTGGCGCGGAAAACGCGCGAACCACCATCCAAGCTACGGCCATGGATATTCAACAAGGCAGAAGAACGATCATCAGGCGTCCAAAGGAGCTGCAAGCGCCCTGCTAGCTCTTCGTATTCTTCAAAGCCGCTCTCGCTTGCGCCTTCAACTGTATTGTCCACATAATCATCGCGCGTTTGAAAGAGCGCTGAAACCCGTGCTGATAAATTCTCAGTCAAACCGCCGCTAATTGCGCCTTCGGCATCGACAGAATTGAAACGTCCATAAGAGACACGGCCATAACCTTCTGTTTCTTGAGTGGGCTTGGCACTTTCAAATTTGATTACACCCGCTGGTGTATTACGGCCAAACAATGTGCCTTGAGGGCCGCGAAGAATCTCAATGCGCTCTAAATCAAAAACTGGGAAGCCTTTCAGACCAGGCGTTTCCAACACGACATTATCATACACAAAGCTAACGGGTTGGTTGGCATTCAAATCGAAATCTGTATTGCCCAGACCGCGAATATAGAACCGCGGGAAAGCGCGGCCAAATGATGTTTCGGCATAAAGACTCGGCACGCGAGCGTTCAAAAATAAAATGTCTTCCCCGCCAGAACTAAGAACATCTAGCTTTTCATTTTGCATGACGGCGACTGAGAGAGGAACGTCTTGAAGGCTTTGCTCTCTTTTCTGCGCAGTGACGATGACTTCATCAACTTGCGCAAACGCAGGGGTCAGCGCAGAGGACATCATGAGTAGACTCAGCCCTAAAATGGTTCCAGCCTTAAAATTGGATGTGTTGGATAGCACGAATATCTCCTTTGGTGTGCGGTTGGCACGTGTGATTTGGTGGGCGCCTCTCACACAATTTTAATTGAAATAACAAGGAAAAATCACGTTATAAGCCCGTTCTCACAGCATTGTGAAAACAGTGTTGCAAATTTGCGACGAAATAATTGAGCAAGATTAAGTTTTAATCAAGCCGCCCCTTATTAGGGCGTTACCACCTGCGACAACCCCAGCGTGAAAACTGATTAAACGAGTCGGCTTTGATCTAACGCAGCTTTGACGAACCCTTTGAATAGTGGATGCGGGTCAAATGGCCGGCTTTTGAGTTCTGGATGGTATTGCACACCAACAAACCAAGGATGATCTGGAATTTCTACGATTTCGGGTAAAATGCCATCTGGAGACACCCCTGAGAAATGCAACCCTGCGGCCTCAAGCTGTTCTTTATAATCAACATTCACCTCATAACGGTGACGGTGACGTTCCTCAATTTGTGTCGTTCCATATGCTTCAGCGACACGTGAATTCGGAGAGAGAAGCGCAGGGTAAGCGCCCAAACGCATCGTCCCGCCCAGATCCGTGTCTTTTGTACGTTCTAGGCGCTCATTCCCGCGCACCCATTCCGTCATCAGACCGACAATATTTGTTCCATCTTCACCGAATTCAGACGACGAAGCGTCTTCAATTCCTGCCATGTTACGCGCCGCTTCGACAACAGCCATCTGCATTCCGAGGCAAATTCCAAAATATGGAACCTTCTTGGTACGGGCAAACGTGACAGCTTTGATTTTCCCTTCCGCCCCGCGTTCTCCAAATCCGCCAGGCACAAGAATAGCATGCGCGTCTTTTAACACATGAGGATCGTCAGATTTTTCAAACTCTTCTGCTTCAATCCATGTCACATTGACCTTCACCCGATTGGCAATACCGCCATGAACCAAGGCTTCGGAAATAGATTTATAGGCATCAGGTAAAACCGTATATTTACCGACGACAGCAATATTCACCTCTCCGGCATCAGGATTGGCAAGCGTTTTGGAAATATCCCACCAACGCGTCAAATCTGCATCAGGCGGATTTATAACACCGAAATGATTCAGGACTTCTTTATCAAGCCCTTCTGCATGATACGCTAAGGGTACATCATAGATTGAGGGCGCATCGAGACCTTGAATAACCGCACTTTCTCTGACGTTACAAAAGCGTGCAATTTTTTTCCTGTCGCCATCTTGGACCGGACGATCCGCACGACACAAAAGAATATCAGGCTGAATACCAATCGAACGAAGCTCTTTAACGCTATGCTGTGTAGGTTTGGTTTTCATCTCTCCTGCAGCACCAATATAGGGCAATAGTGTCACATGCAGAAAACATGTTTGGCCGCGCGGTAATTCTTGGCTGAGTTGGCGAAGCGCTTCGAAAAATGGCAAGCCCTCAATGTCACCGACTGTCCCGCCCACTTCGCAAAGGACGAAGTCTACATCGCCTGCATCAGATAAAACGAAATTCTTAATTTCATTTGTCACATGAGGGATAACCTGAACGGTCGCGCCTAGATAGTCCCCGCGCCTTTCAGCCGCCAATATATTTGAATAGATTCGGCCTGTCGTAACATTGTCAGACTGAGCCGCGCTAACGCCCGTAAAGCGTTCATAATGCCCCAAATCTAGATCAGTCTCAGCGCCATCATCGGTGACATAGACTTCACCATGCTGATATGGGCTCATTGTCCCCGGATCGACATTCAAATAAGGGTCGAGCTTGCGTAAACGGACTTTATAGCCTCGTGACTGAAGCAATGACCCCAAGGCCGCAGAGGCGAGCCCCTTCCCCAAGGAAGAAACCACACCGCCTGTAATGAAAATATATCGTGGCATAGCCCGCTTTCTTACATGACCGCGGGCAATAAAGAGCGGTTATTCGCCCTCTTTTGGTTCCTCGGTCTCGGACGCCTCTTCTTCAACCGGCTCTGTCACGGGGGTTTCCGTTGTCGATTCGGGTGTCGTAATTACGTCCTCCAACGGGGGGGTCGTATCTCTTGAATCGACGGGTGCCGTCAAGGGGGCTTGGGCATTACTATCGTCAGTAATTGAATTATCTCTGTTTTCCATGCCAAAAACTATGGATAACGCCAAAGAGTTCACAACGAATAACGCGCCAATGATGCCCGTCATCCGCGCAATAGATGTTGTCGCAGAACGACCAGACATTAATCCGCCGCCTCCGCCGCCGCCAATACCCAAAGCTCCGCCTTCAGAGCGTTGAATCAGGATAAGGCCTGTCAGGATAAGGCTTATTATCAATTGTATGATGAGCAGAACTGTAGACATTACTTTTTCTCGGATTCGGATATTACTTGCACATAACGCGCGGTTCATATTGCCGCGCCGATTAGACTATTCACATCGGAATGACCAGAGCGAATTACAAGTGCCGAAAACTCTGACTCAAACTCAGCCCGAATCTAAGGGGCTTGCAGTGGCCTAATTATCATCTTCATAGCAAGAATTACTGTTCGCAAGCCCCTTAAGGAAGGCCCGCCGCGCGACGCCTTTACGGTAGGCCCGTTCTATATCTTTGTCATAGCTTGCTGCGCCTGTAGCCGTGCGAACTAACCCTCTAAAAGGAATGACGCTGCCAACAACAGATGACGCGGCCGTATAAGCTTTGATCTTTGAAGAGCGTTTGGCCTGTTCGTCCGCATCAAAATCAGGGCCTAATAACCCATCATACTCTAATATTTCTTTGTATAGACCAAAACAGCTAGAGTCCTCGGGTTGAAAATATGGACTGTCCATTGTGAGCAATATAGGCGGAATTTCATCTTTTCGGACATTTATGTCTTCAAGGGGGGTGAGAACGACATCCGCGAAACTATGACTATCATCCAGTCCTTCTACGCTTTTGGGCGCCTCACCTGTTCTTACCTCTGAGGCCGTCTTAGATGCACCGCCGCCGACGCGTTTAAAGGTATCAATCGGGGATGAAGCGCAGGCTGACAATGTGAACACAAGGCTCGTCGCAAGAATAGGCTTTAATAAATATGTGAAAGGCATGATTTGAACTCCTCTTTGCCTATCAAATTCCCAATTGTGGCATTTTCAAGTCACATTCATAAAATTTGCCCCAGAAGCCAAGAAAGCCTGCTTAAAACGCGCTCCTAAATCAGCCCTGCAAGCGGTGAGCTTGGATCGGCATACATTTTTTTGGGCATCCGTCCCGCCAGATAAGCTTCCCGTCCGGCAATAACGGCGTGTTTCATGGCTTTCGCCATACGAATCGGATCTTTGGCTTCGGCAATCGCTGTGTTCATTAAAACGCCATCACATCCCAGTTCCATAGCTGCCGTCGCGTCTGACGCTGTCCCCACACCTGCATCAACGATAACAGGCACTTTTGTTTGTTCAACAATGAGGCGGATATTCACTGGATTTTGAATCCCGAGACCCGATCCAATTGGCGCGCCTAATGGCATGATGGCACAGCAACCCATTTCTTCTAGTTTTTTAGCAAAAACAGGATCGTCTGAACAATAGACCATGACTTCGAAACCATCCTTCAACAAGAGTTCTGCCGCCCGTAGAGTTTCTTCCATATCCGGGTAGAGATGTTTGGGGTCAGATAAAACTTCTAGCTTAACAAGGTCCCAGCCGCCTGCTTCTCGGGCCAAACGTAATGTGCGCACAGCGTCTTCACCTGTAAAACAGCCCGCTGTATTCGGAAGATATGTTGTCTTTTTAGGGTCTATGTAATCCGCAAGCATAGGCGCTTTGGGGTCTGACAAATTAACGCGGCGCACAGCAACCGTCACCATATCGGCTCCAGACGCCTCTAGGGCCGCTGCATTTTCAGCGTAATCTTTATACTTCCCCGTTCCAATAATAAGCCGCGAATCAAATTCGCGTCCCGCAACGATAAGCTTGTCTTTTTGCGCCGACATTAGCCGCCTCCGATAAAATGAATAATTTCGAGCTTGTCGCCCTCTTGTAAAACGACATCTTCATAAGCCGATTTTGGAACGACCTCTAAATTCCGTTCTACCGCAATCTTTTTCAGGGGTAAGTCCAGTTTTACGAGCATTTGTGCAATCGTCAGACCTTCATCAAAGGAATGAAAATCACCATTGACCATAATTTCCACAATCACACCTTTTGTCTTTTGCGTTGCAGGGCGCGTTACCATGCCATAAACAGCGTCTCAATGACCAAACCCATTTATATACTCAACGGGCCCAATTTAAACCGGCTCGGCACGCGTGAACCCGAAATCTATGGGTCAAAGACACTGGCCGATATCGAAGCCGAGTGCCGTGCGGCGACAAAATTGGATATCGTCTTCAAGCAAAGCAATATTGAAGGCGAAATTGTCGATCATATTCAAGAGGCAGCGGATAAGGCATCAGCCGTTCTAATCAATCCTGCCGCCTACACACATACATCTGTCGCCATATATGATGCGCTGAAACTCTTGGACGTACCGATTGTAGAGATTCACCTCTCACAGCCGGCAAAACGCGAAAGTTTCCGGCGCCGATCCTATGTCGCAGAGGCCGCGACAGGCACAATTAGCGGTTTTGGAGCAAATTCTTATCAATTAGGCCTGCAAGCCGTCTTAAATCTACTAAAGACTTCTGCATAAAGCCCGCCTATACAAGCCGCCAATAAAAAGACGTTGAATCAACATCCCTTGCGGATGAACACACATTTGCCAATCAAGTAAGAGAGAGACTTTATGGCCGATACAAAAAAATCCACCAATAGCCCAAAACCCAATGACATTGATTTGGTCAGAGAGCTCGCGGATATTTTACACGATACAGACCTTAATGAAATTGAGATGAAAAAAGGCGATCTGAAAATTCGGGTCTCCAAAGGGGGCGGACAAGTCATCCAAGCCATGGCGGCCCCATCAGCCATAGCGCCAGCAGCGGCGCCTACCCCGGCCGCGCAAAACACAGCGCCTGTCAGCGCAGAACCTGCGACTCACAAAGATGCAACGACCTCACCGATGGTCGGAACCGCTTATGTACGCCCCTCGCCCGATGCCGACCCCTTTGTTAAAGTTGGCGATAGCGTCAGCGAAGGCGATACAATTTTACTCGTCGAAGCTATGAAAACGTTCAACCCGATTACGGCACCAAAATCAGGTAAGGTTGAAGCCATCTATGTTGATGATGCCCAGCCTGTCGAATTCGGTGAACCGCTATTCGTGATTGTCTAAGCGATGACGGCCAAATCTGTAGAAAAACGAGAGTTTAAAAAGGTACTTATCGCCAATCGCGGCGAGATTGCCTTACGAATTCACCGCGCCTGTAAAGAAATGGGCATAAACACGGTGGCTGTTCATTCCGAAGCAGACCGCAATGCTATGCATGTCCGCCTCGCGGATGAGAGCGTCTGTATTGGGCCAAATAGTGCCACGGATAGCTATCTGAATATTCCGTCAATCATCGCCGCTTGTGAAATTACTGGCGCTGATGCGGTTCATCCCGGGTATGGTTTTTTATCTGAAAATGCTAAGTTTGCAGATATTGTCGAAGCCCACGGCATGGCCTTTATTGGCCCAACGGCAGAGCATATTCGCATTATGGGCGACAAAATCACGGCCAAGCAAACCGTTATGGATGCCGGGATTCCTTGTGTCCCTGGATCTGATGGCAGTGTGGATAGTTACGAAGAGGCTGTAGAGGTAGCCAAAGCCGTTGGTTTTCCACTCCTCGTTAAGGCAGCCGCAGGGGGTGGTGGTCGTGGCATGCGTCTAGCGGCAACACCTGATAAACTTAAAGAAGCCCTCTCTGCAGCGCAGCAAGAAGCGATTGCGGCTTTTGGTAATGGCGCTGTATATCTTGAACGCTATTTGACAGGGCCGCGTCATATTGAAATTCAAGTCCTTGCCGATCAACATGGCAATGTTGTGCATTTGGGCGAGCGGGATTGTTCACTTCAACGCCGCAATCAAAAAGTACTCGAAGAAGCCCCTTCTCCGACACTAACGGCCAAAGAACGTGAAGACATAGGCACCATCGTTGCCAATGCGATTCGCAAAATCGGCTATCGCGGAGCTGGCACAATTGAATTCCTTTATGAAAAAGGCGAATTTTTCTTTATCGAAATGAACACCCGCCTTCAGGTAGAACATCCTGTAACGGAGGAAATCACGGGCATTGATTTAGTGCGTGAACAAATTCGCGTCGCCCAAGGCCTTCCGCTGAATTACAAGCAATCTGATGTTAAGTTTCATGGGCATTCTATTGAGTGTCGTATTAACGCGGAAAACCCGAAAACTTTCGCCCCTTCACCGGGTAAAGTCGTCGATTTCCATGCACCAGGTGGCATGAATACTCGCCTCGATAGCGCGCTTTATGCAGGATATTCAATTCCGCCTTATTATGACAGCTTGATTGGCAAGCTCATCGTTTGGGGCAATACGCGTGAAGGCGCAATTTTGCGGCTACGGCGTGCTCTTGGCGAAATGGTCATATCAGGCGTGCAAACGACAATTCCACTTCACGAAGCTTTACTTGATGACCCCGACTTTCAGAAGGGTGACTACAATATCCATTGGTTAGAGAAGTGGTTAGCAGAGCAAGACTAAATGCTAAATTTGCTCCTTGATTGGCTACCGCTTGTTATCGGCTTATTGCTAGCCTTGTTGAGAATTAATCGACTATGGTTAGCCATACCGTTATTCATATTAGGGTATTTTTTAACCCTTATTCTTAGCGCCACAAGACCTGCGCTTATTGACATGACGGCGAGCGGCGCTGCTGACCCTGAACAAATTGCGGGGGCAATGTCTGAGTATCTCGTAACGGGCATAATGCGAGCTATAATTGACATCCCGATTATAATTGCTTTTTGGTTTTATAGAAAAAAGCGGCGATTGGGGCCTTAACATCGGCCCTATAATTAATGGCTGTTATGGCCGTTTATAGAGCCCTTCTCTGAGCGTCACCGGTACAGAGTTTCGGCCCGCCGCAGGAATAATTGCTCCAACTGCAAGACTCAGTTTTCGCCCCCTAGAGGCGCCAACTCGCTTTTCCCATGCTTCTGAGCCACCAGACCTTAGCTTTTCGCCAATTTCGCGATATACAGACAAAGCTGCGCTAATCGCCCATGCGCAGCGAAAGTTCAGCGCTTTAATGCCGACTTTGGCGCTTTCGTAATACTGCTCGGCGATATCCAGTTGTTCACACGCCGCAGCATGGGCGGCGGGCCAATGTTCACGCCTCGCCAACGCCTCTGCATTGAACGGCGCGGCATGTTTTAATAGCAAGTCTTGAGGCAAGAATACGCGGCCAGCCTGCGCATCCTCAATCACATCCCGCGCAATATTTGTAAGCTGAAAAGCAAGCCCCAAATCACTCGCGCGATCGAGCGTAGCCTCATCTCTTACGCCCATGATATTCGCCATCATAACGCCGACGACACCCGCCACATGATAGGAGTAGTCCAGAATATCATCGACACGCTTATAAATTCGGTCTTCTGTGTCCATTTCAAAGCCACGAAGCAATTCAAAAGGGTGACGGTGATCTATCTCATGCGTTTGGACAACACGCGCTAAACCAGCAAAAACAGGATTATCCGTAGGTTTCCCCGCAAGCGCATGAGAGGTATCTTCACGTAGCCGGTTAAGTCTGTCCCTTTGCCCTATTTTATAATCCGCAATTTGCCCGTGACCCATTTCTTGGCCATCAATCACATCATCGCAATAACGACACCATGCATAAAGCATAGAGGCGTCGTCTCTTAACTCTGGCGGTAAAACCCGACTCGCCAATGCAAAGGACTTAGAGCCCTTCTTAATCGAGGCGTGTCCAAATTGTGTAACTGCGTCCAAGACAGAGGCTTTTACTGACCACCAAAATAATCAAATTTACCAAGAGGCACTCCGTTATGGCGCAAAATATTATAAGCGGTCGTGGTGTGGAAATGGATTTGAGAAATGCTGAAGCCTGAAAAATATGAAATACCTGTAAAGTCGATTTCCCGTGGCCCTATTTTCAATTTGAAGACACGGCCTTCTTTTCCTTGGAGTTCCTCTGCCGAAACACCCGCGATATCTGACTTCGATTTTGCAATCAAAGCATAGAGCGCTTCGAAACTATCAGTGGGTTCATCATATTCTGGGGCGTCGCGCCCGACGATACGGTAAGGGGCAATACCAGCAAAACGGGCGACGGTTTGTACTTGTTTCCATAACGGCCACATATCAGGTGCAAGGCGAGCATTTAAGAATACGCTAGGGTCAATACCACGTTCCTCGGCATTGCCTTCTGCTTTGCGAAGAATATGCTCTAGATTATCAAGCATCCGAGGGAGCGCGCCAATAGCATTCGCCATAGAGAGTTCAGACATATTACTTTCCTTTTAGGACCTGATTAAAATCATTTTCGATGACACCTGCTGTGGCTTTCGCTGCACCAACGACGCCCGGAACGCCCGCACCAGGGTGCGTTCCGGCGCCGACAATATACATATTTTTTATAACGTCATCAC
Source organism: Litorimonas taeanensis (assembly GCF_003634015.1). NCBI lineage: Bacteria > Pseudomonadati > Pseudomonadota > Alphaproteobacteria > Maricaulales > Robiginitomaculaceae > Litorimonas > Litorimonas taeanensis. Next base: position 430,057 of record NZ_RBII01000001.1, on the reverse strand, counting down.
GGTTATGTGGACGGAACCACGCCGATTGAGTCAAAATAGGCTCTATCGAAAACGCACTCCCTAGGTGACCATTTAATTCATCGCGAAAGCCGAACGGCGTCAGGGTTTTCAGCACCGTTAAATCCCTATTGAGATTGGGAATAGCATGGGCCTCTATATAGTCTAAAATCTTTTGTGTATATTGCGGCCCAACAACATCCCAATCAACATCAGCATGACCCAAATGCGGAACCGGTGATAACACGTAATAAGACGAGCACCCCTCTGGAGCCATGCTCTTATCCGTGACGCAAGGCGCATGCAGATAAAGGGAGAAATCATCAGGCAGTTTTTTGCCTTTACCAAATATCTCTGCAATCAAATTCTTATAGCGTTTTCCTAATAAAATGATGTGGTGTTTCAAATTGGGGTGGGTTGTTTTCAGCCCAAAATATATCACAAACAGTGACATAGAATGAGACGCTTTTTTCAATTTATTCCCATAGCGTTTTCCGCGTGGTGTATCACGTAAGAGCTGCGAATATGTATGAACGACATCAGCATTAGACGCGATTAACGCTGCTTTAGCTGTCCAGCCATCTGCTGCGGTTATGCTATGCACCTTATCGCCGTCAGCATGAATATCTGTGACATCTGTATTTAAACGAAGTTCTCCGCCTAAGTCACTGAAAAGCCTAACCATACCCTCCACTAACGCGCCTGTCCCGCCTTTGGCAAACCAGACGCCGCCCTTGCGTTCTAACGCATGAATGAGAGCGTAAATAGACGAGGTTTTAAATGGATTGCCGCCGACCAAAAGCGATTGAAACGAGAGAAGTTGTCGTATTTTTTCATCTTTGACGAATTTTGACACCATAGCATAAACGGACTTATCGGCGCGAAGGCGAATTAATTGCGGGGCCGCTTTGAACATTTGGCCCATTTTCAAAAAAGCTGTCGTACCTAGCTTCTCATAACCTTCTCGGTATAAGTCTTTGGAATACCTCAAAAACTTATGGTACCCTGCAACATCATCAGGGTTTCTTTTTGCAATTTGTTCTTCCAAATAGGCATCATCATTATTGTAGTCGAAGACGTCACCGTCTTCCCATTGCAAACGATAAAAAGGATCTACAGGGAGGAGCGTGACATAATCCTCTATATTTTTCCCAGCTAATTCAAATAGCTCTTTAAGACAATCTGGGTCAGTAATAACCGTCGGGCCACCGTCAAATTTATAACCATCTTGCTCATATACATAAGCACGTCCCCCGGGCTTATCCCGCTTATCAACAAGCGTTGTTTGAAACCCCATAATTTGAAGACGTATCGCGAGTGCAATACCGCCAAACCCTGCCCCAATTACGATGGCGGTAGGCTTGCTAGGTCTCATATTCGGTGGGTCGGTAGGAAACATTATTATAGAGAATCTCTCTGTCGACGTTCACGTTCACGTTCAATAAAGGCTTTCTCGCTGAAATTATATAGGGCTTTATGAATTGGCACAGGTGGTTTTCCAATCAGGATTCGAGCTTTGTCAGTAAGGGTTAATTTGCCCGCATAAAACCGTTTAATCAAACCCTCAGAAAGACCATAAAATCGCTGCAAAACTTTATAGCGTTTTTCAGGTTCGCAGGCCCGAAACAACATACGGTTTAAGAGGCGAAGGAATGACTCTTTCGGGAATTTACTCCATCTCAAAAAATGTGGAGCCCCATCGATGGCTAGGGATGAAGAAGTTTCCCTATCTCCTTGAATATCCCATGACAGATAGTCTGCAAGTTTTACCGCGTCAGGAAAACTATATCCTGTCACTGCATGATAAAATCCGCCTCGTATACCAATTGTCACGTCACAATTATTTAGCTCGGCTTTATCAATTCCTAAGGTAATGGGTAAGACACCCTTCTCTTGGCGCACGACTTCATATTCCTCCCACCCCTGCGCCTGAATATAACCATCAACGCGCCCTGCAATTTCACTCTCAGACAATTCTGGCCCATCTGTATAATAAGTATCCTCAACCAATACCTCATGGTCGCTGAAAGGCAGACAATAGACGAATCGATAACCGCCCAATTGCTTCACGGTGGCATCCATAATGATTGGATTTATGAGGCCATGCGGTTTTTGCGTGCGTATGGTTTTCCCAACAAATTTTTGATAGCCAAGGAAGACGTTTTTGTTTGGCTGAAACCCCCGTGCATCCAACACGCAATGCGCCTTCAATACATCGCCATTTTCGAGCGTCACAGAAAAAGCCGTTAAAGCCGTCACTTTCGTTCCTAACATCACCTTCAGACGCCCGTTTTCAATATATGGAGCTACGCAGGTGCGAAGTGAATCACTATTCCCTGTGCAATAAGGGATTTCCAACGTGCGTTCCCGTTTGGGAAACTTCACGTCATATCGCGGCCATTGATAGACGATAAAAGGCTTTAGCCAGTCATGCAGGTAATCAGGCACATCGCTGAGGTTAAAAGACCATGTATGATCGCCAGCGATTTTATCCGATGCCTCTATCATTAAAATAGACAACTCAGGATTTACGTCCAAACATCGCCAAGCCATCAGCAAGCCTGAAAGCCCTGCACCAGCAATGATTATATCCGGATTTTGCACCATAATTTGGGCTTAAAGGAGAACTGCAAGGGTGCAAGCCGAAGGCGTGATTCTTTGCAGGCTTCATTCCATTTTTTTAGTAAACTCTCACGTGTGATAACGGCCACATCAACCCAGCGTCATCACTTTAAAATTGAGTGTCCACTTCATTGCACGATAAAAACCTAATTATTTCAATGATGTTAACAGTGAATCACTCCCCCCAAGGCAGATTATGTTCTATAGATGCCTCGTCCTTCCTTTGTGTTGGACAGCGGGCGGCCAGGTTGCCCCACATCGGCTTTGTCGTCCGCGTTTCCTTTCACAACGCCCCTATTCTTAGTGGTGATACGTTGTGATTTGCAGATACACAGTGATTTATAGAGAATACTAAGACTTCTCGTCTTGGTACTTTATTTTCGGCTGATAATTCTCATCATGCTTCGCCAGAACCTCATTGGCGATAAAAACACCCGCCTCATTCATACGGCCCGACACGACGACCCCCTGCCCCTCTTTGAATAAGTCAGGCAAACTCCCGTCATGCATGACAAGGATTGGCGCTTCCATTTCGCGTTCAAAATCCGCAACAGAAAATTCGGTGAGTACCCCCCCCTTACGGTTCACAGACCCCGTAACGACCATCCCTCCCATTCGATAGATGTCTGACCCAGGTACAAACCCTTCCGAGGCAATATCGCTAGGGTTATAAAAAAACTCTGTATTTTGACCCAAGGCTGAAAAAATCAGGCCTAGGCCCGCGACAGTTAATACCCCAAAACCCAAAATAGCAGCAAGCCGCTTATTTCGGTTTGGCGGTACAATACGATTAGGCTTGCTGTCTGACATAGGTACTTTTAGCGCTGCTAGGTCTAAGGCGCAATGCAGGGCGACATAAAGTAAGGGTGACAGGGCGCGTCATTTTAGCCATATAGCCCGCGATGACCGCGATTGAGCCAATATCTAGCGAGACGACTTTTTATGTCGAGATGCGAAACCTCACCCTAGCTCGGGGTGAACGTGTCCTGATTGACAATCTGTCGCTGACTCTATCCTCTGGCAGCCTAGTATACGTCACAGGAGAAAATGGAATTGGGAAGTCGACCCTTCTCTTGTCTCTGGCAGGATTATTAAAGCCTGAGATAGGACAAATTGACTATGCGGGTGATGCACACCCTTTTAATTGCGCCGCTTTGCTTTCCCAGCCCGACGGTTCTAGCCGCGGCTTTACAGCCGCTGAGGACTTGAAATTCTTTCTCAACCTTCAATCACTATCGATTGACATTGATGATTTACTTCGACGCACAGGATTAAGCGCGGCGGCCTCTGTAATGGTCGAAGGACTCTCTTTGGGGCAGAAAAAACGGCTCGGCCTTGCAAAAATCATGGCATCACAACGCCCCCTCTGGCTTTTGGATGAACCCTTTTCTGCTCTCGATGTGCAAGGGCGCGCATTTGTAACTCAGACACTCTCAGATCACATAAAGGCAGGGGGCATTGCGGTCGTGGCTACACATTCGCCCATTCCCCTTCAGGGTGTGCAAACCAAAACCCTACATTTATCCTCAGAGATGACATGAAAGCGTTCCTCTCCCTATTTCTGAGAGATATAACTCTTGCATGGCGCTCTGGCGGTGGGTGGATTATGGGCGCCGTATTTATGAGCGCCTTTTTGGCTCTCTGTAGTATCGCTTTGGGCGGGCAGATATCCGAGCTAAGGCGGCTCGGGACGGCTCTAATTTGGCTTAGTGTTCTATTCTCGATGCTCTTATCCTTTAACACGATTTTCCAAAGTGACTTTCGCCAAGGCACGCTTTCACAAATCCTACTTAGTGGTATATCGCCTCTAACCCTTTGCTTGGCGAAATGGGCAAGCTTTCTGGTGACAGGATTTTTGCCACTTTTTATAACCATACCCTTTGCCTCTTTACTGTTTGGATTAGAAGGAAGATTGATTGCGGCGATCTTATTCGCACTGGCTTTGACGGCTCCTGCTTTGGCAGCTTATGTAACACTAGCTGGCGCCATATTATGCGGTCGTGTAGGGGCAGGATTTTTGGCTATATTACTGGTCATGCCATTCCTCATCCCGCTTTTAATATTTGGAATAGCCGCCACAGAGAGTTTTGTGACGGATGGTTGGGCCGCATCTGAGATTCGTATTCTGAGCGGTTTAAGTTTACTCTCAATTGCCGTAGGAATACCAGCGAGCAGCGCCGCATTACGCTTGAATTTGGAGCCGTCATGATAAGCTATATGGCTAACCCAGCCCGTTTTGCGCGGGTCTCAAAATGGCTAACGCCGCTTTTAGGTGGACTCGCAGCCCTTTGCATAACCATCGCAACCTATCTAGGCCTGTTTAGCTCACCTGCCGCAGAACTTCATGGAGAGGGTGTGCGCATGATGTATGTTCACGTACCTGCTGCTTGGTGCGCCCTCTTTGCCTATACTGCCCTCGCCGTGGCAAGCCTTGTTAGTTTCGTTTGGCGTCACAGCTTGGCAGATAGCGCCGCAAAAAGCTTCGCCGTTCCCGGCCTCGTTTTCACAATCCTTGCCCTTATCACCGGCAGTCTTTGGGGGCGTCCAGCTTGGGGAACTTGGTGGCAATGGGACGGACGTATGACGTCTGTACTGATCTTAGCCTTTATCTATACTGGCTATCTTTTATTATGGGCGACGATAGAAGATCGCCGCCGCGCAGCGAGATTAGCCTCAATTGTCGCCATGGTAGGCTTTATCAATATTCCTATCATAAAATTCTCTGTCGAATGGTGGAATACACTACATCAACCGGCCTCAGTGTCACAGCCAGGCGCCCCGGGCATGGCGCAAGAGTTCCTTATACCTCTCTTAGTAATGTCCATCGGATATATGGCCCTGTTGGGTTGGTGTGCTCTACGCGGCATAGAAGGCGATTTAGCAAAGTTGAAGAACAAACGCCGCCCTGTTTCACAAGCCGCAACAATAACGATAAAAGAGTCCTAAAATGTTTGATTATGGCTCTAATACCCCTTTCATTCTCGCGGCCTATGGCATTAGCTTTTTAGGGTTACTGACTCTTATTATCTGGACGCTCAGAAAACCTAAACTCTAACACCGCATATACCCCCAACGATGATAAGGCCTGACGTGAAATCTCATGAGGTAAAAGCCCCGCAGAATAGTCTCCTTTCCGGGGAAACACCTTATGCTCGGTTAAAAAATCTTATGACCCGACTGCGCAATGAATGCCCATGGGATAGCCAGCAGAGTTTTGAAACTATCGCGCCTTACACCATTGAAGAGGCCTATGAAGTTGACGATGCCATACAACGAAAAGATATGGGCGAATTACGCGAAGAATTGGGCGATCTTTTGTTTCAAGTGGTCTTTCACTCCAAGCTTGCAGAAGAAGAAAATGCTTTTGACTTAGACGATGTGACGAATGGGCTCGTCGAGAAAATGGTGCGTCGCCATCCTCATATATTCGCAGAGGATAGCTTGCCTGATGCCGAAGATATAAACTGGGAAAAAATGAAAGCGGCGGAACGCAGCGCGAAAGGGCAAACCAGCCGCTTAGAAGGGGTTGCCTTAAGTCTCCCCGCTTTGATGCGAGCCCAAAAGCTTCAGAAACGCGCCGCGAAAACAGGGTTTGATTGGCCGTCGGCAGCCCCTGTTTGGGATAAGATTGATGAAGAAATTGCCGAGGTCAAAGAGGCTATAGACAGTCGAGACAAAGACGAGATTGAAAATGAAATCGGGGATTTATTATTTACCGTCGTAAACCTCTCTAGAAAACTCGGCGTCGACTCAGAAATCGCCCTTCGCAAAGCAAATGCGAAGTTCACTTCACGTTTTCAAAATATAGAACATCAGATTGAAACATCAGCTAATCAGAAACCCATAGAAGCCTACAGCCTTGATGAACTTGAAGCGCTCTGGATCAAGGCAAAAAGCTGAACCAGAGAGCTTCAATTTAACTCGCCACTCATATTGGTCTATAAGGCTTATTTCTCTATTTCGACGACATGGGGATAAGGAATTGAGATCCCGCCTTTATCGAAAGCTTCTTTTACAGCTTTCAACAGGTCAAACTTTACATCCCAATAATCTTCGGGTTTGCACCAAACCCGCATTTGGATATCAACCGAGCTATCATTCAGACAAGACACCCGCGCCCAAGGTGCGTCAGGCTCGCTAAGTACGCGCTTGTCTTTAGCCGCCGTCGTCGTGATGATTTTGATCGCCTTATCCATATCATCATCATAATCAATTCCGAAATCCACATCGACACGCCGAATAGGCTGGGCTGTATAGTTCTTTATTGTATTCCCTCTGACCTCACTATTAGACAAAATAACCTTGATATTATCTAATGTTATCAATGTCGTGGTGAATATATTTAAATCATCAACCACGCCTTCTTCTCCGCCAACTTCGACATAGTCACCAATTTTATAGGGGCGGAATAATACAAGCAGTAATCCCGCAGCAACATTAGCCATAGAGCCTTGCAGCGCCAAACCAATCGCCAATGTCGCAGCCGATAGGATAACAAACACTTTGGCAACAGGGATACCGACGGCCGCAATGGCGCCTAAGAGTGTTGCAATTATTACAGCGTATTTTAAGGCGCCCGCCGCGAAATTGCCAATGGTCGTGTCGACATGGGCACTCTCTTTGGTTCGCTTTAAAAACGCATTATATAGACGCCCTGCAATAGAAAACCCTATCCAGAGAATAAGTATGGCGAGCAGAATTTTGGGAACAAAGAAGACGGATTTTTCAATAACGACATCCAAATAATATTGAGCGAAGCCACTTGGGTTTTCCAACAATTTCGGCGTGGCGTCTTGCGCCCCCTCACTCACCTGCACTTGCAACAAGTCAGAAAAGAAAGCTTTGTGATTTAAAATATTCATGACGTAATCCCCTGACTAAGCCGATTTTCTGACAATTGTATTATGCTCATACGGAATTTCGATTCCGGCTTTGTCGAGCGCTTTTTTAATGGGTTGACTAATATCCATCTTAACTTTGCGGTGATCCTCAGCATCCGTCCAAACACGTAGCTGTATGACAACAGCTGAATCTCCGAGAGAAACGACTTTTGCCCAAGGCGCAGGATCTGAATAAATACGGGCATCGCCTTTCACGGCGGATAAGATTGCTTTGATAGCTTTATTTAGGTCAGCATCATAACTGACACCTATATCCGTATCCAATCGCAGCTTCCCATCGTGGAAATAATTTTTGATTGTCCCGCCAAACACAGCACCATTGGCCACATTGATAATAACATTATCCCGCGTCACGAGACGAGTGCTAAACAAGCCCGTTTCAATGACAACGCCTGTTTCACCCGCAACTTCAACCTGATCATCGACTTTAAAGGGGCGAAATAAGGCCAGCATGATTCCAGATGCAAAATCCCCCAGAGAATCCTGCAAAGCAAAGCCCAAAGCCAATACTAGAGCCGCAACAATGGTCGCTAAAAACGCAAGATTAATCTTCATGGCCGACAAGGCCAAAACAATCACGGCGCCCATGCCTATAAAGAGAACAAGAGACCCAAAGAAGCGTGCAAGCGTAGAGTCAATATTCGGGATTTTTTCAGTCGCTTTCACCGTTCCCGTAGAGGCTTTTCTGACGATTAAACGGCCACCAATAAAAATGATAAAGCCCAATAACACGCTTGGTGCGAACAGCACGATATAGTCTGGGATCTTCTTAATTTGCTCTAATACGATATCCACAATAGGGCTCCCTCCAACATCAATCACAACAGGCTAATTCACCTAAAATGTGTTTTCAACAAAATGCGTCGGGGGAAACGCTTATTACTTTATAGATTACAACCTTACAAGGCGTGCATATTTCGCTCTAAACTTACCATTATCCGATTCTGATAAGCGAACTGTCATATCGACATTTCCAGATTTGCGCATATCCTCTTCTAGAACATGTCCATGAGAATGAAGCCACGCTCTGGCTGAAAAATTTGCAGGATCAATTGTCACTGAAATCGTGTGGTCATTGGCGCTTAGCGCCTCTTCCACACCTAAAAGTAAATCCGACAACCCTTCCCCGCTAAGACAGCTAATCAGGAAAGCATTCATCATGTCATCAAAATCAAGAGTGGCAGCGGCGCGTTCTTTCAAGGCCTCTCGTTCAGGCCCAACGATTAAGTCGCCTTTATTCCAGACCTCTATAACCGTTTGGCCGTGTTCTGGCCCAGCTTCGATTTGGTCAAGAACTTCCAATACTTCATCGCGACGACGTTCTGTGAGAGGGTCAGAAATATCACGTACATGGAGCAATAAGTCTGCATCCTTGACCTCTTCCAATGTCGCCCGAAAGGCTGTGATAAGGTCAGTAGGCAAATCGGAAATAAATCCAACTGTGTCTGATAGAATAGCGGTTTGACCAGAAGGAAGCGGCAAAATCCGATGCGTCGTATCCAATGTCGCAAAGAGCATGTCTTTCGCCATGACACCGCCCGCCGTTAAGGCATTAAATAATGTGGATTTCCCCGCATTCGTATAACCAACGAGCGCTACAACGCGCTCTGGCGCTCGCTCGCGTTTTTTCCGTTGTAGGCCACGCGTACGACGCACATCATCCAAATCTCGTCGAAGCTTGGTGATTTTATCGTTGAGAATCCGGCGGTCACTTTCAATTTGGGTTTCCCCTGGGCCTGCCAAAAACCCACCGCCGCCGCGTTGTCGTTCCAAATGAGTCCATGTCCGAACAAGGCGAGAGCGCTCATAACCCAAACGGGCCAATTCAACTTGTAAACGCCCTTCTTTCGTCGCGGCACGGAGACCAAAAATCTCTAATATAAGACCGGTGCGGTCAATGACCTTACACTTCCAAAACTTTTCAAGGTTACGCTGCTGAACTGGTGATAAAGAGGCATTCACGATAGCCAGAGTGGCCTCATGCGCTTTGATAACAGTCTTGATGTCTTCTATTTGCCCCGAACCAAATAAGTTAGAGACTTTCACCTCACGGATGGGGATAATTCGCGCTTCAACGCACTCTGCATCAAGGGCCTCGGTCAGACCAACGGCTTCTTCGAGGTCATAATCCGCATCATCTGCGCGGTTATTGGCAAAACGAGGATGCAGGACAATAGCCCGCTCTCGCGGTATATCACGCTCCAGCATGAGCACCGCCTAATGGAATAGAAGGGAAGAAAATAAGACGAAATGTCTTCAATCGATTTTTAATCTTCAAGCTCTGGATCAAACAGTTGAACCTGACCAGATGGCATAATCGTAGAAATTGCATGTTTGTAAACCAGCTGAACCTGTCCGTCTCGGCGCAATAAAACACAAAAATTGTCGAACCAAGTAACGACACCTTGTAATTTCACACCATTGACCAAAAAAATTGTCAGACTGGTCTTGGACTTACGGACGGAGTTAAGAAATGTATCTTGTAAGTTTTGTTTTCGGTCAGAAGACATTGGGAATTCCCTCTTTTATATTTTTAACGACTAATTTCAAAACGACGTGACCACCGTAATCCATGATTGTGGCTTACGCGGCGTCGCCCATGAGTGGCAAGACTTTTTTGCTTTCCAATGGACATAAAATCATTGTCGCCAAAATGAAGGCGTAATCAAGACCAAAACCGCCAAGACTTCAACCCGCCCAACTAACATTAATGCAGAACTCAAAGCCATTTGTGCTGCTGTCATTTCATGCCAGCTTAGTCCTGAATCTGGAATCGTGGCAGGTAATAACGGGCCAATATTGGCCAAGGCTGCCGCGCTCACCGTTGTAGCATCTGCAAAATCTAGACCTATAACGCCAAAACCAACTATGCCTGCTCCAAGCACCAATGTGTAACCGAAAAAGTACATCCAAATTGACAAAAAGGCCTGATCGGGAATAATCCGCCTCTTAAAGCTAACAGGCAAAACCCGTGAAGGATGCGAAAGCCGGCTTATATCAGTACTCAGATGTTTGAATAAAAGGATGATACGAATCATCTTTAATCCGCCCGCTGTTGATAACGCTGACCCACCAACCAAGGCGATAGCTATAAGAACCACGCTAGGTATTTGCTCTATACTTATGGGGTCATAAATAAACCCAGCTGTACTAATGAAGAAAATCGCCTCTATAAAAATAGGGAAAATGTTTTGTAATCCAGCGTAAAAAAGCCCTAAAAATGTGATGATTATCGTCAAAGATATCAAAGTGCGATGCTCAACACTAAGGTAAAGACGTCTCAAATTCCGCCAATTCCGAACGCGAAACACATCCCAGATGATGGAAATGTTCATGGCTCCCAAAGCGCAGCTGACCGCCAACACGAAAGCCGCAAAACGCGGGATATATATAAATAAATCCTCTGACCGCGGCGGGATTCCTCCAGTCGAGACCCCGGCTAATGACAGGCATATTGATTCAAACAGAGGCGCTCCGCCTAATATCATCAACACACAACACACACTCGCAATTAGGGCATATATTCCTGCCACTATACGGCCTATTCCTACCAGTCTTGGGAAAAGTTCCCCTTTTTTCAAAGCAAAAAGGTTAGACCGATGTATCCCTGTTCCCGTTAAATTCAACGCCGCAAGAATCACGACGGCAAAAGTTGCAACGCTTACCCCGCCAAAAAACTGAAGTATGGACTGCCAAAACACCAAGGATTGCGGCAAATCATCAATCACATAACCGCTTGCCCCTGTGCTCGTCATGGCACTGACAGCATGAAAATAGCTCCTGAGCCATGTCCCCTCAGGGGCGTTAAGCCAAAATGGCGTGGCCGCTAAAACAGGTGAAAGACACCAGAATAAAAGTAGAAAGACTAAAGCGTCACTATTCGTCTCACGCGAAGGTGTCTTGGACATAATCAAAACAAATATGGCGCCAAACATGAAAGTGAATAAGCCTGATACGCTCATTAAAACGGCCATGTGAAAATCGAGCAATAGCAAGGCCGCAAAGGCAGAGGCGCCCATCAGCGCTGCGAGAAAGACCGCTGAATAGCCGAGCCAAAGAATGATACGTGTAACGGCCATAGACGTTAGAAATAATCCGTACTGACCCTGAACATGGCTTCAATGGATTTCATGGCTGAGCGTTCAGCCAAAAGAATCACTTTATCGCCCTGACGTACGATTAAATCAGGTCGAGGGAACTCGACCACGCCCTTATGGATAATAGCCCCAATTGTAATGTTATTTGGCAGCTCTGCGTCGCGCAGAGCTTTACCCGCCAGCGGCGATGTCTCTAAAACCTCCCCTTCCATGACCTCAGCGCCGCCTTGATCAAGAGAATACACATCCAAAATACGGCCACGCCTAACATGTCTTAAAATGGAAGAAATTGTGCTGGAGCGCGGGTCGATGACCATATCTACACCAAGCTCAGCCTGCATATTTTGCATTGAAATATCATTGACCAAACTGATTGTGTTCTTAGCTCCGAGCTTTTTAGCAAGAACGGCAGAGAGTAAGTTGATTTTATCGTCATTGGTTAGCGAAATCACGACTTCTGAACTACCGACACCCGCTTCTTCTTGTATATCAGCATCCATCGCATCCCCGTTTAAGATAACGGTGCGGCTTAATTCTTCAGCCGCTCTCTCGGCGCAGTCTTTATTGTGTTCAATCATCCGAACACGGACGCCAGGCACGCTTTCAAGCTCCCTAGCGACATAACGGCCGACATTACCGGCACCAATCAAGACGACCTGCCGCGCTTTTTGCTGATAGGCTCCTATGATTTCAAGCAATCGAGAGGCGTGTTCCCGCTTGGTAATGAAATAGGCGTCATCCCCCACATTCAACGGGTCATCAGGCGTTGGCGCAAAAACGGTTTCATCCCGCTTTATCCCGACAATAGCCGCGTGTAGCCCTTCGAATAAGTCAGGAATTTGACGAATAGGTGTGTTTGTAATCGGACAATCTTCGGTGATTTTAACACCAAGTAAAAGCACTTGCCCCTTGCCAAAGGGGACAACATTGAACGCACCGGGCGTATTAAGACGCCTCAAAATAGCTTTACCAATTTCAATTTCCGGAGAAATAATAATATCGATAGGCATGTTTTCACGGCTGTAGAGGTCGTTCCACCGAGTATCGAGATAGCTTTGCGCGCGAACACGTGCAATTTTAGTCGGCACGTCAAAAAGTGAATGCGCGACTTGGCAGGCAATCATGTTCACTTCATCAGCATAGGTGACAGCGATAATCATGTCAGCGTTCCGCACGCCTGCACGATCCAAGACATCGGGGTGTGCCCCACTACCGACCACGCCTCTAACATCTAAATCCGTCGTGATTTGACGAATAAGCTCTGATGACAAATCAATGACTGTCACCGTGTTGTTTTCAACAGCCAAGCGTTGAGCGAGGCCATAGCCAACTCGTCCAGCACCGCAAATAATGACCCGCATTCGCTCTTACCTTTTGCAACGCCCTCGCGCAGTGCCAAAGTAGAGACCTACGCAGAATAGATTTACGAGGCGTCTTCGCGCCCATTTGCCCCCAAACCTAACGACTTTAATTTTCGGTGCAAGGCTGAACGTTCCATCCCCACAAAACTGGCTGTGCGTGAAATATTTCCGTCAAATCTGTCAATTTGCGCTTGTAAATATTCGCGTTCAAAATGCTCACGCGCATCACGAAGCGGCATAGCAATCATACGTTCAGATTCGGATGCCCCACCTGAGGGCCGAACAACAGAGACCTCTGGCGGCAGGGTTTCAAGCGTAATGGGTTGGCTTGGCTCACCTGTGGCAAGTATAAGCAGTCTTTCGACATTATTGCGGAGTTGCCGAACATTTCCCGGCCAATCATGCGCCTGCAGTGCCGCCATAGCATCTGGGCCGATTTCACGAGCAGGTAGCCCCGTTGAGGTCGCTAATTGTTGAATAAAATGCTCAACAAGTAACGGAATATCTTCTCTACGCTCTCCTAGCGTCGGGGCTTCCAAAGGCATCACATTAAGACGGTGGAATAAGTCTTCACGAAAACGGCCTTTTTCCACGTCTTGCGCCAGATCATGCGAACTTGAGGTGATGACTCTGACATCGACCTGTACATCCGCCTTCCCCCCTAATCGACGAAAACGCTGTTCGACCAAAAGGCGCAATAATTTCCCTTGAGTTTCAGCAGGCATATCTGAAATTTCATCCAGATAAAGCGTTCCATTATGGGCCGTTTCCAGCAAACCGCTTTTGACCACATGGCCATCTTCGGCCTCAATACCAAACAACTCTTCCTCTACGCGTTCAGGCACCATCGATGCCGCATTTACAGCTTTGAAAGGCCCACTTGCCCGCTTTGATTGCGCGTGCAAGAGGCGCGCGATAAGTTCCTTGCCACTCCCAGACGGCCCCGTAATTAAAACCCGAGAATTTGTCCCAGCGATTCGATCAATTTTGGCTCTTAATTGCTGAATGATTCCCGATGTGCCGATTAAAGTCGTATCGCTTTGTGTTCGCCCCTTCAGTTCTTCGTTCTCTTGACGCAAGCGAGCGCTTTCCAAAGCTCGTGACACTGTGACTATCAATTTTTCTGATTTGAAGGGTTTGACGATGTAATCATATGCCCCCTTTCGAATAGCCGAGACCGCCGTTTCCACAGTGCCATGACCACTGATGACGATGACAGGTAAAGTTGGATAATAAGACTTCAGAGCATCAAGCACCTCGATGCCGTCCATCTCGCTCCCTTTCAACCATACATCCAAGACAACAAGATTGGGTTGCCGCTTTCGTACCGCCTCAAGAGCGGCTTGGCTTGTTCCAGCCTGCCGTGTCTTATGTCCCTCATCCTCTAAAATACCCGCAATCATTTCGCGAATATCAACTTCATCTTCGACAATTAAAATATCATAGGTCATTAGCGTGCATGCTCCAGAGGCAAATCTTTACTGCGTTTGGGCAAACGTAATTCCACGCAGGCCCCTTTTTCTCCCGCAGACGGGTCAGTTAAAGAAAGTGTTCCGCCGTGGTCTTCGGCAATTCGTTTTACAATAGCGAGACCTAGCCCCGTCCCGCTTTCTCTTGTCGTCACATAAGGCTCTAACAATCGAGATCTGTCTGTAACAGGCCAGCCGGGCCCATTATCCCTTATACGAATGAGTATCTGCCCATCATCTTCTTGAATTTCAGCCCTTATAACGCCTTGGAAATTCTCATCACCACTTGCCTCGGCAATGCGGGAAACGGCTTCGCCTGCATTTTTAAACACATTGGTCAATGCTTGAGTAATCAGACGTTCATCGGCCCATACGGTTAATTCCGTCTTTGGTTTATCTTTTTGATAAATTTTAATTTGTGGAAAGGCCACGCCCTGCTCAAACAACACGGCTTCGAGTAGCATTTGTATATTCACATTATCCATTTCGGGTGCTGGCATCCTCGCAAACGCCGAAAATTCATTCACCATTTGCTCAAGGCTACCGACCTGACGAATAATGGTTTGTGTGCAATTTTCAAAGGTTTGCGGGTCGCTTTTAATTTCCTTGCTGTATTTTCTTTGCAAGCGTTCAGCCGATAATTGGATGGGCGTAAGAGGATTCTTGATCTCATGCGCAATTCGCCGCGCCACTTCTCTCCAAGCGGAATGCCGCTGAGCAGCAACGAGGCGCGTCATATCATCAAACGTTAGCACCCAGCCTGTATCTTCTCTTGGGCCTTGGTAAGCGGAAACACGCAAATCGAAGTTACGAATTTGACCATCAATTTCAAAGCTCACTTGGTCTTCTGCTGTTGCCAAAATACTTTCTCGGCCCTTTTTGAAAGCCGCTGCAAATGGCGAGAGAACTTCGTCAATTGGTGCATCCAGCAAGGCGCTCCCATCCACGCCTAATAACTGCTCAGCCGAGTTATTCACCAGTGTAATACGCCCCGTTTGCGCCAACCCGATAACCCCGGCTCTTACGCCCGATAAAACAGCTTCGGAGAATTGGCGTCTTTGTTCTGAAATATCATGCTCTTTCACCAAAGCGTGACGCTGAAAATCCAATTGTTGCGTCATCCGGTTAAACGCGCCGCCAAGATCAGAAATCTCGCCCCAGTCGCCGCCAACATCAACACGCACACTCATGTCACCTGCACGCACGCGCTCAGCCGCGGTAATCAAACGTCCAAGAGGTTCGATAATGCGGTTACCCAAAAGCAATCCCAACCAAATTGAGGCCATGACAATCAGAAATGCCGTTTCGATTAATGTCAGAAGAAATATAGTTCTCATTTTTGATTGCTTGCGATTGAAGTTTTGCAAAGACAAAGTCGCAGCCTCAATCCCAGAAATACTGGATAAAACCTGACTTTCTGAACGCAGCCCTCGGCCGACATAAAGATATGCATTCGCAAACCCCGGCAGTGGTGTCAGAGCAATTAAGTAATCCAAGTCATCCCGTTTTTGGTAAGCCACACCACCATTGACAACGCTTTGCAGTACACCATTAGTCGGCACGCGAAAGGCAGGTGCATAGGGGCTTTCAACGCGCGCTAATACATCACCTTGATCACTTAGAATATAGACAGAGTCTAAATCACGAACACGGGCTTGAATTTGCAACTCTGCCGTCAATGAAATGCGATTCAGGATATCACGCGGCTGTGCGTTCAACGCAGAGGACAAATCAGAAATATCTTCGCCCAAGTCAGACAGCTCTTGATCGACATAATCCTCCAAGATGGCGCTAGCTTGGCTCATATTATCACGCACATCATTACCAAAAATATCATTCAAATTTTGGCTAATGAATGAGAAGGAAAAACTGCCCACGATAATTGCAGGTAAAAGAGCGGCGAGACTGAAAATAAAGACGAACCGTCGATGTAACAACGGCGCTGTTCGGCGCCTTTCAGCCGCAAAAAGCGTGCCCCATACGCGATACCCTAAATATATAGCGAGGAGTAAAATAAGAACCAAATTGGCCCTCAATAACTCATATGATTGGTCAATTTGCGGCTCTACATCAGAAAAAGAGAGTATGGCCCCAAGGGCCGTAACAAACATCGCGCTTACAAAAGCGACACCAAATAGGGCAGAGCGCGCAATACGAGGGGCGCGTTTTATAAAGGGTTCTGTGTTTGGAGTGATCCCGACAGTCGAGAGCCCCGTACTGGGAATTTCAGAGGCAAGTAAGGCCGTGTCATCAATCGCCATTTCGCCAGACGCTAAGCGCCCAGCAATTTGCGTGTCTAATGTTGATTGTGCCTTAATGCCGCTCACACAGTCCCTCATACGATTCCGCAGAACCGAAAACTAACTGTTACCGCATTACATCACTGTTGCATAAAATCAACAGTAATGCGCACTCAGGATATATCTAAAGATTTCAAGCGCGTCCGAAGCGTGTTGCGGTGAATACCTAAGCGCTCAGCGGCTTTTGCCCGATTACCGCCAGTTAATCGCAAGGCCTCAACGATTAAAGGTTTTTCAACCCAACCTAATGCTGTTTGATAAAGTGAATCCTCAAACTTTGCTTCTTCATCATTTAACAAACTGCGGCAGGCCTCTTCTAGGCGTTTATCCAGTTTAACTTGGCTTTCATTGGTGTCGCCATGCGGCCGAATATCTTTAGAAAATTCCTGCAACACCATTTCTGCTGTTATAATTTCATCGGAATAAAGCACAGCCAGACGCCGAACTAAATTCTCTAACTCACGAACATTTCCGGCCCACTCATGACGATGTAAGATATCAAGCGCATCCGATTCAAACCGACGAGTCTGGCCCTGAGAGGCTTGAACAAGAAAGCTTTCTGCCAGCTCATAAGTATCATTATCGCGATTTGATAAAGGCGGAATACGAATTTCAGCCACATTAATACGGAACATAAGGTCATCTCGAAACGCACTTTTTTCCACTAATTTTCTAAGGTCTTTCCGCGTAGCCGAAATGATACGCGGGCGAACTGTGGGGCTAATTTTCTCAGCTTCTGTCATCAAAGCCAGAAGACGGTCTTGTTGACTGAGAGTCAATTCGGCAATTTCATCAACATAAATATCGCCGCCATTGACCTTTTGCAGCGTTAAAGACGTGTTATCAAAATCATTGGTGCGCAGAAACGGCCTATCACGGCGCATTCCGCCGTCATGGAGTAAGCGGGCCACCAAGTCTTTGCCTGTTCCAACCGCGCCTTGAATGAGTATAGGCAGGTCACTATCCGAAAATCTGGAAACCGCACGATAGACAGGCTGCATAGCCGCACTTCGTCCAATCATGGGCAAGCCTTTACTTTTCGATGACTGACGACTTCGGCGTGGATTAACCGATTGCCCCGCGCGCGCTACGGCATTGGTGACGTCTTCTAGATCAAAAGGCTTGGGAACATATTCGAACACTTTATGCCGACCTGCTTTCAACGCAGTGTTTACGGTATTATTCGCGCTAATGACGACGATTGGCATTTTGGGGCGAGCATCACCAATATCTGGCAAAGTTTCGAAAACTTCTCGCCCCCCCATCATGACGTCAGTCACGATAATATCACCTTGACCGGCCTGGGCCCATTTTAAAAGCGTTTGCGCGTTATCTGTGGCTTTTACGGTATGCCCTGCCCGAGTTAGCGCTTTTGATAATACAAGGCGTACACTGTCATCATCATCAGCAAGAAGAACTTCGTATTTCATGATGCTTCCTTCATTAATTGAAAAACTCTACGCATCTTCAGGCACCGGTAGGAGCAATGAAAATTTGGTTTTTCCTGGGTGAGATCTGACCTCGACGACGCCCCCATGCGCCGATGCCACTTTTGAAACGAGCGCCAAGCCTAAGCCTTGGCCATCCTTTTTCGTTGACATAAAGGGTTGGAAGACCTGATCCACTAAATCGGGAGGTATCCCCGGCCCATTATCAATCACTTGAATTTCTATCGGCAGGCTAACTTTTCCGCCTTCAACAGTAGCGGATACACCGCTACGAAATTTCGTTTTAAGAGTAATATGTGTCCCAGCTTCTGAGGCATTCTTTATTAAATTCAACAAGGCCTGCATAAGCGTATCTGGATCCCCAGCAGCATGAGGCAAGGATGGATCATAACTTTCCGTGAATTGAAGCGCGCCATCTGCAGATTGAATAATTTTGCGCGCGCGGCGTAAAATTTCATGTATATTTACGCGCTCCCCAACTTCAGGATCTCTATCACCAAGCGTTTCCATTCGGTCTGCTAGACGGCGGATACGGTCAATTTCTGAAGAAATTAGATTGATGAGCGCCTGTCCTTCTTCGCTCGTCACATCATCACTTAATAATTGCGCCGCGCCCTTGATACCCGCGAGAGGGTTTTTAAGTTCATGAGCAATAAGCCGCCCCATACCTGACACAACCTGCCCGCCCATTTTAAGGCTTCGCGGCTGGGCTTTTGCAAAACGGAAAGACAACCCGATATGCCCTTGTGTGGCAAAAGCGCTGATGTGACACACTCGTGTTTCGCCATCCCCTTCACTCGGTAAAGTCACTTCGGAATCACGAACAGTGACGGCCGCACCTTGATTATAAGCTTTCAAAATTGAAGATTTAGACTCTTCATCAATCCCTAAGAGACTCCAAACGGGTTTGGCCCCCATACGGCGTAGAGAAAGCCCAACCCAATTTTGCGCCATATCATTGGCCCAAACGATAGTTTCCTCGGCGGGATGCACTAAAAAGCAAGGGAATGGCGCATCCTCGGTAAATAAGGCCCCAAGCGGTAAGTCTGGATTGAAACTATTCATGCTACAATGTCTTCCGCTGCTCGCTGCACGGCTTCATTATTAGAGGGCGCTTTAAAGGCTGATTTCAGATATGAGATTACAATCTCTGGGTCTTTAGATGACAAAGCCTCTCGCCTGTCTTTATCTGAGGTTCTATTTGGCGCGTGCTCTAAATATCCTGCCACATGTTTACGCGCGACGCGAAGCCCCTTTCCTATACCATAGAAAGCAAGAATATCGCGGTAATGGTCAAGGGCGACCTGTCCCTTTTCAGCTACGGTCAAGTTTGGAAGAGGCAGGCCGTCTACGGCCGTAATAATTTCGCTCAAAAGCCAAGGGCGGCCCGTTAAGGCTCGCCCAAGCATGACCCCATCGGCCCCAGATTGAGACATGGCCGTCAATGCCTGCTCGCCGCTTTCAATATCGCCGTTAACGATAACAGGTATAGATACCGCGTCTTTGACAGTTTTGACAGCAGCCCAATCCGCTTTTCCCTCATAGAACTGACAGCGTGTCCGTCCATGCACAACGACCATTTGAATACCAGCCGCTTCAGCGCGCTGCGCCAACTCCGCTGCATTCAAACTATCATCATCCCACCCTAACCGCATTTTTAATGTGACTGGTAATGTGGTGGAGGCAAGTGTTGTTTCTATCATTGCCATGGCGTGATCAAGATCGCGCATTAAGGCCGAACCTGATTGCCCCCCAACGACCTTTCGCGCAGGGCAGCCCATATTGATATCAATGATGTGCGCGCCGGCATCTTCACATAATTTGGCACCAACCCCCATCCAATCAGGGTCGTGCCCCACGAGTTGAATAGCAAGTGGATAGATATCGTTCGACCCTGCGGCCCGCGCCAATGATTCCTTATCCCCTTTGGCGAGCCTATCGCCAGCGACCATTTCTGACACGACTAAGCCAGGTTGAAACCTCGCTAGTACTTTCCGGAAAGGTAAATCGGTAACGCCCGACATAGGGGCGACAAGTACGCGCGAACAGAGTTCGAGCTTGCCGATATGAATAGGATTTGCCATGTAGTCAGTCTTTAATCGCGTTCACAAGGGCGCACAATAATTCACCGCATGTTTTGAGTCTTTATGCTACGTTCTGCCTTAATATTAGTCGCCGCAGGTAAAGGTGAGCGTGTGGGCGGTAACATTCCAAAACAGTTTCAACCCTTATCAGGAAAGCCGCTGATTGAACACACAATCTCGAACCTTAAAAAATCGTTTGATTTCAATGTCATTTCGATTGTCGTTGCGAAAAATTGCCGATTCATCGGTGATTTATCAGAAAAACCCTCCTCCGCCTTAAAAATAGTCACTGGCGGAAGCACTCGCACAGAATCTGTGCGATGCGGGTTAAATTCTCTGAAAGGAAAAGACATAGACCATGTCTATATTCACGATGCGGCTCGGCCATTTGTCACAGAGGCCCTGATAAAAGCCTTGGGGCAAGCGTTAGAAACGCACTCCGCAGCCGTACCCGCACTGAAAATTGTCGACGCTTGTAAATCGCCCGAAGGCGCTGCTGTTAATCGGGACGAGATATTAAGAGTGCAAACACCGCAAGCCTTTCATTATGACAAAATACTCTCTGCCTTCGACGAATATGCGGCAAACGATGCCTTTGCAGATGATATCGCCGTCGCTCATAAGGCTGGATTAAGCCTTACCTTTACCCAAGGGGATGAACGCAATTTCAAACTGACCTATGCAGAAGACTTTGCTAAAGCAGAGGCTATGCTCCAGACGCCTACCTATATCGCCACCGGCAGTGGCTTTGACGTTCACCAATTTGAAGATGGAGGAACATTATGGTTATGCGGCGTACCTATCGAATGCGGATATTCTTTGAAAGGTCACTCCGATGCAGATGCGGGACTACATGCACTGACGGACGCTATCCTTGGCGCTCTGGCCTTTGGTGATATTGGCGATCACTTTCCGCCATCCGATGAAAAATGGAAAGGGGCAAGCTCTGATAAATTTCTACTTTTCGCCCTCGAGGAAATGCAAAAGCGCAGGGGGAAACTGCAACATGTGGATGTTACATTGATTTGTGAGAAACCAAAAATTAAGCCGCACCGCGAGGCCATGCGTTCGCGCATTTCTGAACTCTGTCAACTCCCCATGCATCGTGTTAGCCTTAAAGCAACGACAACTGAAAAACTTGGCTTTACTGGGCGCGGCGAAGGACTAGCGGCCCAAGCAAGCGCGACGATAGTGTTACCCGAATGAGCCCCCCTACCCTGAAAGATATTTTCAAACTTGCCGCCGACGTAAATTTTTTGGCGGCTGAAAAGCATTTACATATTGCCACCGCTGAGAGCTGTACGGGCGGACTAATCGGCGCGGCCTTAACCGCCATTGCTGGATCGTCCGCCTCATTTAAGGGCGGCATAATTGCCTATGACAACACAGTAAAAGTCGAGCAACTAGGTGTCTCAGAACAAGATCTGTCAAGCTATGGCGCCGTTAGCCAAAATGTAGCCGAGCAAATGGCGCAGGGCGCGTTGCAACGATTAAACGTGGATTTAGCGATTGCCGTAACGGGCATTGCGGGCCCAGGCGGTGGAACCGAAGAAAAACCTGTGGGTACGGTCTGGATTGCAGCCGCGTCAAAAACACACTCTCCGCAATCTGCTTTGCATAATTTTGGCGATGTTGGCCGAAATAAGGTAAGAGATTTGACCTGTTACGAAGCTTTAAAGGCTCTCAAATCGCATTTAATCAATCTAAGCTAAACAAGGCCTAAATTTAATTTTTCTTGAACCAAATCTAAATTTGGATCGGCTTTAACAGGTGGACAGACTTCTTTGGCGCGTTTTTCAAACATCGCCATAATGTCTTTACTCGCCTTTGCGAATTTATCTTTAATAAGAATATTCAACGGAAAGGCCGATAAGGTCACATCAACATAAAAATCGACCAAGGTCGTCCCATCAGGCAATTCATGAAATGTCCAACGATTGTCTAAAATTTTGATTGCACCGCCGCGCTCCGCTTTTTTCACACGAATACTGCGTTTCTCAGGATCAATTTTTATCGATGACTTAAAGGTCTGACGAATGGCTTTATAGGCAACGATTGCTTCAGCCTCAAAATCCGTCTCGCTTATTTTTTTTGTAATGCGTAAATTAGAGACCAAGTCGATAAATAAAGGGTATTCTTCGACATCAGAAACGAGTTTTAACAAGTCATCTGGCGCATGAGGAATATGCTTTGTGAAAGTTGTTGATGGCATTATGCGTGGCGTGCTTTTCGGGCCATTTGCAATTTCGCAAAATCACTATCCGCATGATAGCTTGAACGGGTCAATGGGCTAGCCGAGACCAATAAAAACCCTTTCGCCTTTGCAATGGTTTCATAGGCTTTGAATTCTTCTGGAGTCACAAAGCGTTTCACCGCCGCATGTTTGCGGGTCGGCTGAAGATATTGCCCGATAGTCAGAAAATCGATACCCGCGCTACGCATGTCATCCATAACCTGCATGACTTCTTCTTTGGTCTCACCAAGACCCACCATCAAGCCTGACTTTGTGAATTGTGAAGGGTCGCGTTCTTTCACGCGTTCCAACAAACGCATAGAATGATAATATCGCGCCCCTGGACGGATGGACAAATACAGGCGCGGAACCGTTTCCAAATTGTGATTAAACACATCTGGGCGGGCATCAATAACCGTTTCGACAGCCCCCTCTTTGCGAAGGAAATCGGGTGTCAAAATTTCAATTGTTGTCTTTGGCGAAGATGACCTGATTGCGTTAATCACGTCTACAAAATGCTGAGCACCGCCATCTTTCAAATCATCGCGATCCACAGAAGTGATGACGACATGTTGCAAGCCCATTTCTTTTACAGCTTCAGCGATTTTTGTTGGCTCATAGGCATCAACATTTTGCGGCAGGCCAGTTGCAACATTGCAAAAAGCACAAGCCCGCGTGCAGATCTCACCAAGTATCATGAATGTGGCATGAGATTTTTCCCAGCACTCACCAATATTTGGACAGCCTGCCTCTTCGCAAACAGTCACAAGCCCTTTATCTTTTACAATTTTACGCGTTTCAGCGTAACCTTTTGAAGTCGGCGCCTTTACGCGTATCCAAGCCGGTTTGCGCAATATTTCCGTATCAGGGCGGTTCGCCTTTTCCGGATGTCGCAGCGCAGGTTTGGGGCGCAAATTCTTATTGGTATCAATTAGGGTAGCCATGAAAGTTAAATGGGGGTTTTGAGCCGCAGGAGCAAGCCAATTTTCTCTTCTTAACTGCAAAGCTATGCCCCAAATATGGGTAAATGTATGCCTCGCTTACTCTATGGAGAATATGGCGCACTTTTTGCTTATATTAACTTCAAACGCTTATCAGCGTTCCGAAAATAGAAACATGACCCATAAAACTGACATATCACATCTAAAGCCCCAGACTATATGGCAGCGTTTTGTAACACCTGTCCAAATTCGAGACGGGCATGATAATTTCTTTACGCCCTTAAGATTGCTTATGGCCTTCTTGGTGGTAATTGGTCATGCAAGTGTTATCGCTAATCGTGACCTGAATGCAGAACCTCATCTCTTTTTTGATTACGGCTTTAGTTACCTAGCCGTGAATGTGTTTTTCATTGCCTCTGGTTTTTTGGTGACAAAAAGCATGACCTATCGCGGTGATATTGAGGATTATAGCTCAGCCAGACTATTGAGAATTTACCCGGCCTTGATAGCGCATTTGTTATTTGTGATGTTTGTCATCGGCCCATTGAGTACATCCTTGCCAATTTGGGAATATTTGACCCATTCTGATGTTTGGAAACAACCATTATTGGTTTTAACATTTTTAAATACTGACGTAATCTTACCGGGTGTTTTCACTGGAAATGAAGAGCAATTTGCATCGGCGCCCCTTTGGACTTTGAGATATGAGCTTATCGCCTATGTCTTAACTGCTTTCGTTTTCGCTTTAGGTCTCATGCGGCGCAAATGGATGATTTTAGCGCAATTTATTCTTCCCTCTATCGCTTGGTTAGTCACCAAAGAACTCGGCATATTTGAAACCCTCTCTGGGACAGTCCAAAACTGCCTCCGTTTTGGCGTGGCCTATGGTCTGGGAGCGACGTTTTTTGCTTATAAAGACCGAATAAAGTTCCACTTATTGGGCTTCATAATTGTTACCCTATTGGCTTTTTTGTTAGGGAATACGCCTAGCGTTGAAATCTCAACTAACTTATTTTTGGGTTATGGGCTCATGCTTCTCGCCTATATGAAAGCCCCAAAGTTTTCCGCCCTTCAAAAGATTCCGGATATTTCATACGGCGTTTATATTTATCACTGGTGTCTGTTACAGCTTTTCTTCCAATGGTTTCCCGCACTATCAATGTGGGCGCTATTAGCCATTGCAGTCCCCGTTACCATCGCCATTTCAACACTATCTTGGTATTGGGTTGAAAAGCCCTGCCTCAGAGCCAAAATCAAATTGGCTCAAGGCCTGCGCTTCGGAAAGACCCGCAAGCCCTTTAATAGAGGGCGTATTTTACTCGACTAAGGCATCAAATGCTAAAAGTGAATAGTCCGGCCATAGGCATCCAAGACTGCTTCATGCATCATTTCAGAAAGCGTAGGATGGGGGAAGACTGTTTCCATTAGCTCATGTTCCGTCGTCTCTAATTTTTGTGCAATCGTGTAGCCCTGAATCAATTCAGTAACTTCAGCACCAATCATATGCGCGCCGAGGAGCTCCCCTGTTTTGGCATCAAATACCGTTTTGATAAGCCCTTCTGGTTCGCCCAAGGCTATCGCCTTACCATTTCCGATAAAGGGAAAACGTCCAACTTTCACATCATACCCAGCCTCTTTGGCTTGAGCTTCTGTATAGCCAACTGAAGCGATCTGCGGATGACAATAAGTACAACCCGGTATCGCATTCGCATTTAGCGGATGCGGGGATTGACCCGCGATTTTTTCGATACAGATAATACCTTCATGTGAGGCTTTATGCGCTAGCCAAGGCGGTGTTGTGACATCACCAATTGCGTAAAGACCTTTCACACCTGTAAACGAATACTCATCCACGGTAATATGGGTACGGTCAATTTTTACACCCAAGTCTTCAAGGCCCATATCTTCGACATTGCCAACAATACCCACCGCGAGAATTACGCGGTCAAATTCTGCGGTTTCAGACTTTCCATCTTTGGTTAAGGTCGCCGTTACTCCGTTAGAGCCCGTTTTCACACTAGCCTGCGTTTCTGTTTTAATCGTCACACCACGCTTTTCGAAAGCTTTACGCGCCATTTTCGAAATTTCTTCATCCTCAGCCGGCAAGATGCGGTCGACCATCTCAACAACGGTTACGTCAGCGCCAAAAGCATCAAAGAAGCTAGCAAACTCCATGCCGATAGCCCCAGACCCAACAACCAATAATTTGTTAGGTATTGTGTCAGGCACCATAGCTTCGCGGGCCGTCCAAATATATTTTCCATCCGGTTCCAGACCCGCTTGCGGTATCGTACGCGCCCGAGCACCAGAGGCAAGAATAACGTGTTTGGCAGAATAATCCGTTCCATCAACCACCACAGTTGGCGCCTCTTTCCCATTTTTCAGGGTAGCAAATCCACTGATCACATTGACCTTATTTTTCTTCATTAAATGTTTGATACCGCCAGAAAGTTGCCCGGCAATTTTCCGCGAGCGCTCCACGATTTTAGCCAAATCAAAACTGGGCTCAGCAGACAAACCATAATTCGAAGCATGCTGCATGTTATGATAAACTTCTGCAGACCGTAAAAGCGCTTTCGTAGGGATACATCCCCAATTCAAACAAACGCCACCTAAATCATCTTTCTCGACAATGGCTGTTTTAAAGCCTAATTGCGCCGAACGGATCGCGGTGACATAGCCCCCTGGGCCAGAACCAATTACAATAACATCGAAAGCTGTATCAGCCATAAACTTGCCTTTTAAGTGGGAGTTTAATCCCAAACCTTATGGCAGATAAATGTTCGAATTAGAACCTCTATTTGAGAATAACAGCTTCCCAAAGCAATTAATTATAGAGAATCCACTATTGCGCTGTTGATGTTTTTATAGCCTCTGTGACCTGCAAGCGCAGAACGTCAGAGAGCGCAGCTGTCTCAACTTCATCAAGAATTGCAAAAGCCTGTTTTTGCTGGCCTTTTCGTGCCAACCCAACGGCAACATTACTCCGCGCTGTATCGCGAAATTGCGGTTGGCTAATTTTTTCAATGACAGACATAGCCTTATCAAACGCCCCATTTCGAACGCTGAAATTTATCAAGTTCAAATAGGCTCTATCTCGTGATTCTTGGCTTTCTAATGATTCAGCCTGAGACAAAATAGTCGAGTAAACATCATTGAATTCCGCTGTGGCTGGCACGAGTAATGAAGGTATTGTTTTGTGGCTTTCTATCTTGGCGGCCCAAATGTCATTTTCATCGTCAGCCTTAAAGGGAACACCATCTTTCTCTGACTTTAACTTTCCAAGATAACGCGATAGCCACTTCTTTTGTCGACTATCACCCTTATCATCCACGGTTCCCGTGTTCACAATGTCTGTCAGAGTATCTGTTTTGAGAGAAGCCTCTTGGATGACTGGCCCGTCTTGCATCGCGGCAGTTTTTAGGTCGTCAAATGTCTCTTTCACTGACGTTGTTACCGTTTGTGTAGCATCTTTTGTTTCCAGGACAGCACGCCGTATATCCGCCTGTGCGAGTTCTCCACCCGTACCAAAATACACCACAGCCCCTGCTAGCGATGCAAGGACGGTTCCGGTTAAAAGAGATTTCAAAAACATGGAGCCTCCGTCATTCGATTCAGGCCAAGCTAGGCCTATCTCGAATCAGGAGCAATAACCCTCGCCTGTCGCGAGAGTATTAATAGCAGTAGACGTTAAGTTAACCATAACGACCTGCTCATGAACTTCGTTAATGAATTTAGAGCATCATCGTGATGGGTTGCTCAACATAGCGTTTGAAATGTTGAAGCCATTCCGCGCCCAATGCCCCATCCACAACACGGTGATCGCAGGTTAAAGTCACGGTCATCACGGTCGCAATAGCCAAAGCGCCGTCTTTTACAACAGGGCGCGGGCTACCTGCACCAACGGATAAAATCATTCCATGCGGTTCATTAATAATAGAACCAAATTCTTTAATCCCCATCATCCCAAGATTTGAGATAGAAAAGGTTCCTCCCTGATATTCTTGTGGCTTAAGTTTCTTATCGCGGGCGCGAGAGGCCAAATCCTTCATTTCCGTTGAAATACTAGACAAACCTTTATTACAGGCTTCGCGGACAATTGGCGTAATCAATCCGCCGTCAATCGCAACAGCGACCGCAATATCAGCGTGTCTGTGATAGGCAATGCCATCAGGCGTGAAGCTCGCATTCGCTTTCGGGCAATGTTTGAGCGCGAGCCCAGACGCTTTAATCAACATGTCATTCACACTGACTTTAACACCCTCTGGGGCTTGACCATTCAGCTCTTTGCGCATTTTCAAGAGCTCATCAATTTCGCAATCAATGGTGAGCGGGAAATCAGGAACATTGTTATTTGAGGCAGAAAGGCGTTTAGCAATGACTTTACGCATCCCGTCCAATGGTTCCAAATCATAGGTGCCAGCTTCGATGCCTAATTTAGACAAGTAATCCGCACCGCCAGAGCGAACTGCGCCAACTTCGGTGCTTTCCTCTTTTTCCACCTGCGGAGCGGCTTGTTGTTTAGCAGCCGCTTTGGGCGCTTCATAGCCATCAATGTCGGCCTTAATAATACGGCCATTCGGACCAGAACCGTTCACGCTCGCCAGATCAATGCCAGCATCTTTCGCAAGACGTTTTGCCAGAGGTGATGCTTTGATGCGATTGCCGTCATGGCCTGACTTGGCTTTAGAGGCAGACGTCTCTTGTTTTGGTTCTGCTTTGGTGTCTTTCGCGGCTTCAGCCTTTTCGTCTTTGGCTGTGGCCTTCGGCGCGGATCCGCCGCCAACACTATATCCGTCTAGGTCACTCTCATCCTCATCTTCTTCGAGCAAGATCGCGATCGGCGCATTAACTTTCACACCTTCCGTTCCCGATTGGACTAAGATCTTTGCAAGAATACCCTCTTCGACGGCTTCAATTTCCATCGTCGCTTTGTCTGTTTCAATTTCGGCTAATAGATCACCAGAGGACACTTTATCGCCCTCTTTCATCAACCAGTTAGAGAGCGTGCCCTCTTCCATAGTCGGAGACAAAGCTGGCATGAGAATTTCAATTGGCATAATCTAAGTCCTTTTTCGGTCTTCCGTAACCGCCTCTTCAAAACATTTTAGCTTAATTTATTTCAGCCTCAAATGTTTCATATTCGTCCAAAAATTAAATGACACCCGAAAGTGTTAAAGCAATCCTTGAGATTTTTTCCGCCAGAAATACTGAGTAAAGTTTTTCGAGCAAAACATATTATAACTTTATGTCGAATAAATCTTTCAAGCGACCCACGGTGATCCTCATAATAAATATTAGAAACACCAATGGGTTAAATCCAAATCTATTTGTAACACGCCCTCTTTGCAGCTTCGACGACATCATCTGTCCCAGGTAAGCTAAGTGCCTCCAAATTTGCGGCGTATGGCAGAGGTACATCCGCTTGGAATACACGCTCAGGCGGAGCATCAAGGTAGTCAAAGGCTTCTTTTACCACAACGGCTGCAATTTCTGCTCCGATACCGCTTTGCCCCCAACCTTCTTCGGCGCAAACGATGCGATTTGTCTTTTTAACGGATTCAATCACCGTGTCTGTGTCTAACGGACGAATTGTGCGTAGGTCGATAACTTCGGCGCTAATACCCTCTTCTGCAAGGATTTCAGCGGCTTCGAGACAACGTCCTACCATGCGGCTATGTGCAACAAGCGTTACATCTGTGCCCTCAACGCGAACTTTTGCTTTGCCAATCGGTATAAGGAAGTCATCCATATCTGGAACATCAAAGCTCTCCCCATACATCAACTCATGCTCAAGGAAGACCACTGGGTTCGGATCACGAATGGCGGCCTTCATCAAGCCCTTAGCATCAGCTGCATCATAAGGCGCAATAACCTTAAGACCCGGAACATTGGCATACCATGATGAGTAATCATGACTATGTTGCGCCCCAACGCGAGACGCCGCGCCGTTTGGTCCACGGAAGACAATTGGACAGCGCATCTGACCACCCGACATATATAGAGTTTTCGCGGCAGAGTTAATGATGTGGTCAATTGCCTGCATCGCAAAGTTAAACGTCATGAATTCAACAATTGGCTTTAACCCGCCCATCGCCGCACCGCAGCCAATACCAGCAAAACCATATTCCGTAATTGGCGTGTCGACTACACGGCGAGCACCAAATTCCTGCAATAGCTCGCGTGTCACTTTATAGGCGCCCTGATATTCCGCGACTTCCTCGCCCATAACAAAGACAGTTTCGTCGCGGCGCATTTCCTCTGCCATAGCATCGCGCAAAGCATCACGGACCGTTGTTTCAACCATTTTAATATTCGTCGGAATATCTGGGTCTTTTGCAACCGTAACAGATTTGGGTGGAGCCGATTTTTTGGGCTCAGGCGCACTATCAGCTTCAGATTTCACCTCTGACTTCGCCTCTGTTTTTTCAGGAGCGGCCGCTGGCTTTCCTAGATCAGCTTCTGTCTCACCTTCTTCTAAGAGCTGCAAAATCACTTCGCCGACTTTGACGTTATCTGTCCCAGCAGACACCACAATCTTACCCACTGTGCCTTCGTCAATGGATTCAACCTCCATTGTCGCTTTGTCTGTTTCAATTTCAGCCAAAATATCACCAGAGGATACGCTATCGCCCTCTTTTACGAGCCATTTTGAAAGTGTGCCTTCTTCCATTGTCGGGGAAAGCGCGGGCATTTTAATGTCTATTGCCATGTTTTAGAAACCTCTAAAAAGGAAGGACTTGAATGAATATAAGGATGGCATTAGGCGCAATCCTTTTTAGGAAAATTAGTTTGAACGGGCTGACCTTTTTCATTGAAAGGCAAAGCAAATGAAAAGGCTTGTGGTGAAGCCCCATTGGACCTCAACCATTCTAATTTATGATAGGCTTCGTCTAACGTGGGTATATGCCCCTCATCGACCCACCAGAGGACCATATGTTCTTTTGGTATTTTGTGAAAATTCCTTCTCTCTTCACGCATTACCTTAGTGTGGGCCGTTTTATAAACGAATTGAAACAGACTTTCTATCGATGTCCAAACGCTCATATTTATAAGCACTGACTCTCCGAAACCCTCATGACGAATAGAGAGAGCACCATCTAGTTTGCCGTCATCTTTCAAACGCCAAACAAAGCCTTCCGCTCGGTCCGCTATGGCATTTATAGCGTCGATACGGCTTGTGAACCCGTTCATTTCACGGGATTCCATATCATATTGAGCTTCTGCAATGTTCAGCTGAACAAGGTGCATGGCTTAGGCCTCTAGCAACACATCTGTCCAAAGCTCAGAAGGATCAGGCTCAGGCGATTCCTGAGCAAAGTCAGCCGCATCAACGACAATTTCTTTAATTTCTTTATCGAGCTCTTTTAGCTTGGCTTCATCTGCCCATTTTTTATCTAGCAACTGGGCCCGAACAAAATCAATGGGATCACGCTCTGAGCGTGTCTTAGTTACTTCGTCGCGAGACCGGTATTTTGCTGGATCTGACATAGAATGTCCGCGGTAACGGTAGGTTTTCATTTCCAATATCATGGGCCCCTTGCCAGAGCGCGCATGATCGATAGCTTTTTGAGCCGCGTCGCGCACCTCAAGAACATTCATCCCGTCAACCTGTATGCCTTCAATTTCAAAACTGCTGCCGCGCTTATAAAGTTCTGTCTCAGCGGATGAACGCTCTACAGATGTCCCCATAGCATATTGGTTGTTTTCAATTACAAATACGACTGGCAAGTCCCAAAGCTTCGCCATGTTGAATGTTTCATAGACCTGCCCTTGATTAGACGCACCATCACCAAAGAAGGCCAGACTTACCGCACCATTGTCTAAATACTTATTCGCAAAGCCTAAACCTGCGCCCAATGGAACCTGAGCCCCAACGATACCATGTCCGCCATAGAATTTCTTTTCCGTGCTGAACATATGCATGGAACCACCCTTACCGCGGGAATAGCCCCCTTCGCGCCCTGTAAGCTCGGCCATAACGCCGCGGCTTTCCATACCACAAGCCAGCATATGCCCGTGATCACGATACCCTGTGATCATTTGATCGCCTTCATTCATCGCAGCGCGGCAACCTACAACGACAGCCTCTTGGCCGATATAAAGGTGACAAAATCCTGCGATCAAACCCATGCCGTAAAGCTGCCCAGCCTTTTCTTCGAAACGGCGGATAAGCAACATATCTCGGTAATACCCTAAGAGCTCCTCAGCATTTGTTTTTGAAAGAGAAGACGACTTTTTAGGGGTCGCTTTTTTAGGTTTCGTAGCCATAGACATCTCGAGGGTCAAAATGATAGTTTACATACGAATTAAAATTTTCACTTCAAATTCGTGATTTAGACTATAATCGGCAATTTTACCCCTCTGGGTCAAGCCAAATCGTTAACTCTTTCGGATACGAATAAAATAGTTTCTCGCGCGAAAGTTGGTCTAAAACGTCAATGTCCAATTGCTCGACACTTAACGCCTCTACCTTTGCCTCTAAAACCTGCTTTTGCAAGGTGAGATTATCTAAGCGAGACTGCAATATCTCCGCGCGCGTATCATTATTCACCCAATTCACAACGCCCTGAGAGCCAGAAAGCGCGTGAAAGGCCAAATATACATAGAGAGTACAGATCGCCAAAACGGGCCACCGAACATTACGGAAAAAGCCTGAGACTATCGCGATTGGCGCAAACTGAGACGAGTGCACTTCATTCATTTGCGGAGTGTAACGCATAAGGTGATATTACGGATAGTCGTTAAGACAGACTTAAGACTCTGTTCTATGCGCATAAAAAAAGCGCGAAAGTGATTCGCGCCTTTTATAATCGTTATCAGTTAGTCATTATCCGCGAAGGATAGAACGCCCTGCATAATGCGCCATTTCACCCAATTGCTCATTAATTCGTAAGAGTTGGTTATATTTTGCTAACCGATCAGAGCGAGCCAATGAACCCGTTTTGATTTGACCGCAATTCATCGCAACCGCTAAATCAGCAATAGTCGTATCGGCAGTTTCACCAGAACGATGAGACATGACCGACGTAAAGCCCGCACGATGCGCCATATCAACGGCGTCCATAGTCTCTGACAATGTACCGATTTGATTGACTTTCACCAAAATAGAGTTGGCAGCTTTTTCTTCTATTCCTCTGCGAAGCCGTTTTGGATTTGTCACAAAGAGATCATCACCGACCAATTGTACTTTATTGCCAATCTTGGCGTTTAAATTCGTCCAACCGTCCCAATCATCTTCGGCCATGCCGTCTTCGATTGAGAGGATAGGATAAGCCGTCGTTAATTCAGCCAAGTAATTGACAAATTCATCAGATGAAAGAGTCTTGCCTTCACCTTTTAGGTTATATTTGCCGTCTTCGTAAAACTCAGTGGACGCCACATCCAGAGCAAGCATAACATCATCACCCGGTTTAAAACCGGCACTCTCAACAGCAGACATGATGTAATCGAGTGCAGAGCGTGTTGACGCCAGATTGGGTGCGAAGCCGCCTTCATCACCCACATTTGTGTTATGACCGTCGGCTTTTAATTTTGACTTTAGTGCATGAAAAATTTCCGCGCCCGTACGCAGAGCTTCGGGAAAGTTTGCCGCGCCAACAGGCATGACCATAAATTCCTGAACATCAATCGGGTTATCAGCATGTTCGCCGCCATTGATGATGTTCATCATCGGCACAGGCAGGACACGTGCATTAGCGCCGCCTACATAACGGTACAGAGGCGTTTGCTGGCTATCTGCGGCCGCTTTAGCTAGCGCCAAAGAAACACCAAGCGTTGCATTTGCACCCAAGCGGCTTTTATTTTCAGTACCGTCAAGTTCGATAAGGATTTGATCAATACCGCGTTGGTTATCAGCCTCAAGGCCATATAACGTATCAGCAATTTCATCATTGACGTTTTGAACAGCGTTCAGAACGCCTTTACCGCCATAACGTGACTTATCACCATCACGAAGCTCTACAGCTTCGTGCGCACCTGTAGAAGCCCCACTTGGCACAGCTGCACGACCAAAGGCACCGTCACTTAGAGTGACGTCGACCTCTAATGTGGGATTTCCACGACTGTCCAGGATTTCCCTAGCTAAGATGGTTTCGATCTCGACCATGGGTATCTCCGGTCAGTTATTAATGTGAATTTTTAAGACTAATCTTTTGGTGTCAGAACCTGACGCCCACGATACATGCCTGATTTCAGGTCAATGTGGTGTTGACGACGCAACTCACCACTGTCCTGATCTTCGACATAGTTTGTTGCAGTTAGGCGATCATGTGCGCGGCGCATGCCACGACGTGAATTAGAAATTTTACTCTTAGGGACAGCCATCGGGGCCTCCAATGTTACCATTTAAAAACGCCCCATCACAAAGAGGAGCGCCTATTCGTGCGCGCATGTAGCGAGTCCCTGCGCTTTGGGCAAGTCTTTTTGCCTGTTATAAGCCGAGGAATCTGCTGTTTACCGACAAAAACGGGCGTTTTAGTGTTAAAAGTCGTCTCTCTCGACCTTCCCTCGCAATGATTTTTTCTCTGACCGGATGGCTTTTGATTTTAATCGTCGTTTTACAGAACCATAAGTAGGTTGAGTCGGTTTACGTTTTATTTTCGGCTGCAAAGCGGCTTTGATAATCCCCTTTAATCGAAACAAAGCGTCCTCTTTATTGCGATGTTGAGACCGTGATCCTTGGGCCTTAATCACTATCATACCGTTCTCAGATATATGATTATCAGAATGAGCGAAAAGTTTAGACTTTTGCTCTGCGTTCAAACTTGCGCTCGACGGAATATAAAAGCGAAGTTGTATCGCGGACGATGTTTTATTGACATGTTGTCCACCCGGGCCAGAAGCCCGAATGGCAGACAGCTCAATCTCTGCCATTGGAATCGAAAGCTGTGTGTTAATATAAAGCGCGTCGCTCACACCTATCTGATACGCCTATATCGCAGCTTTAATCGCTGCGAGCGCCTCCTCTGCCCCTTCGGGTTTAGACCCCCCAGCTTGGGCCATACCTGGCTTACCGCCGCCGCGACCATTTACGAAAGGCGCGCCAATATTCACCAAATCCGAGGCAGAATATTTTGACGTCAAATCATCACTAACGGCAACGCCGACAGCGACTTTTCCATCTTCTTTGGCGATGAAAGCCACAATACCGGACCCTAATGCGTCCAATTGCTCATTCATCATCGGACGTAATTCCTTACCTGAAACACCTTCAAGAACACGCGCCATGACCTGAGTGCCATTTATATCTTCGGCCGCACTGGCTCCGCCACCGCCGCCGAGCGCCAATTGCTTGCGCGTCTCTGACAACTCTTTTTCAAGGCGCTTTCGGTCAGCCAACAGGCCCTCAAGGCGCTCTGGGACGTCTTCTGGACGTGTTTTCAGCGTGTCGGCCGCTTGACGCGCTAGACCCGCTTGGTCTTCTAAATAACGCCTTGCAACCTCACCTGTAACAGCCTCAACGCGGCGGATACCCGCTGCAACCGCTTCTTCATTCACAATTTTGAACAAGGCAATATCGCCCGTACGCGCGACATGTGTTCCCCCACATAATTCTACAGAATAGGCCTTTGTGAGGTCTTTCGGGTCATTCCCCAAAGCCAGTACACGCACCTCATCACCATATTTCTCGCCAAACAACGCTAGGGCGCCCGCTTTGATCGCTTCATCAGGGCTCATGAGCTTTGTCATAGCAGGAGCATTTTGTTGTATGATCGCGTTTACCTCATCTTCGACACGGGCTAGCTCTTCGCGCGTAATGGCGGCCCCGTGTGAAATATCAAAGCGAATGCGCTCACCATCCACCATTTGGCCTTTTTGGGCGACATGTTCGCCCAACACACGGCGAAGGGCCTCATGCAGCAAATGCGCCGCAGAGTGATTATGACGCGTCGTTTCGCGGTTTTTTGAATCCACAGTAATTGTTGCTAACGCCCCTACAGCAATTTCGCCTGTTAAATCACCGATATGAACATGCAGGCCACCTGCCTTTTTTTGCACATCAGTAATGGTGATTTTTGCGCCATTCCCGAATGTCGCCGTCCCTTTATCCCCTGCCTGACCACCACTTTCTGCATAGAATGGCGTTTTAGACGTAAGGAACATAACGGGGCCAGTGTTTGCCTTCTCAACAGATACACCATTTTGAACCAGGGTTTTAACGCTCTGCTCAGAACTTAATTCTTCATATCCGGTAAACTCACTATCACCCGCTATAGCTTTGGCTTCATTCCAAACATCATCCGTCGCTTGGTCGCCAGACGCAAACCCACCCTCGCGTGATTGGGATTTTTGGCGCTCCATAGCGGCCGCGAACCCATCCAAATCAACACCGAGCCCTTTCGCCCGTAAGGCATCTTGTGTCAGGTCAATTGGAAAACCATATGTATCATAGAGTTTAAAGGCTGTTTCACCGTCCAGTTTCGCGCCCTTGCTAAGCCCTTCTACAGCCCCCTCTAATAAAGCTGTTCCGCGGCCTAATGTACGGCGAAAACGCTCCTCTTCTTGTTCAAAGGTTGCCGTTATAGACGCTTTGGCGCGATTGAGTTCATCATAAGCGCCGCCCATTTCTTGAATCAATGTGGGCACTAGGCGATGCATGAGCGGGTCTTTGGCCCCAAGCAAATGCGCGTGCCGCATGGCGCGGCGCATAATACGCCGCAACACATAACCTCGCCCTTCATTAGACGGCGAAACACCATCCGCCATAAGAAACGAACAAGAGCGTAAATGGTCAGCGATAACGCGATGGGAAAACTTCGCCTCACCTTCAGCTTTCACACCCGTCAAATCAACAGAAGCGCGAATAAGTGTCTTAAACAGGTCGATATCATAATTATCATGCTCGCCCTGAAGAATAGCCGTAATGCGCTCTAGCCCCATGCCTGTATCAATAGACGGCTTTGGCAGAGCTTCTTCTCGGCCATCGGCAAAGCGCTCATACTGCATGAAAACCAAGTTCCAAATTTCGATAAAGCGGTCACCATCTTCATCAGGTGAGCCTGGAGGGCCTCCAGGAATGTCTTCGCCATGATCATAAAATATCTCAGAACATGGCCCGCAAGGTCCTGTATCCCCCATAGCCCAAAAATTATCTGAGGTCGCAATTCGGATTATTCGATCATCGGGGAGACCCGCGATTTTTTTCCAAAGGTCATACGCCTCGTCATCGGTGTGATAAACTGTGACGAGTAATTTCTCTTTCGGGAGACAATAAACATTCGTTATAAGATCCCAAGCCGACGCAATGGCGCGCTCTTTAAAATAATCACCAAAAGAAAAATTGCCGAGCATCTCAAAAAATGTATGGTGCCGCGCCGTATAGCCGACATTATCTAAGTCATTATGCTTTCCGCCCGCCCTGACGCATTTCTGAGATGTCGTCGCTCTTGGTATATGTGGCTTCACCGCGCCCGTAAAATAATCTTTAAACTGTACCATTCCCGCATTTACAAACAGCAATGTGGGATCATTATCAGGCACGAGCGGGCTTGATGGTAGAATAGCATGTTCGTTCTCCCCAAAATAAGAGAGAAATTGCTGACGAATATCATTCAAACTTTGCATTAAGGCGTCCGATTGGTTTCTAAGTTCAATTCTTATCCGCCCCTATAGAAAGAGCGCTCGGCAGTGCCAAGCGCTCTTTTATGCAAAGCGTCCATCAAATCTATCAAAACGCGCGGATTAGGGATAGCGGTTATGACAGTGGAGCGGGGACTCCACGGGCTCTTGTTTGATACTCAGCCTTGCAATGGGATTGGGACGTTCGGGTAGCCCAATCCTATTTCATAAGGCGTTTTGAACTCTAAACGAGACCAAGAGCGGCCGCGTCGCCATCATCCTCAACTTGCTCTTCTTTTGGCATAAGAAGCTCTTCTTCGATAAGACCTTCGTTCTTACGAATACGAAGTTCAACATCTTCAGCAATATCTGGGTTCTCTTTCAAGAACCGGCGTACATTCTCACGGCCCTGACCAATACGCTCATCACCATAAGAATACCAAGAGCCTGACTTCTCAATAACTTCAGCTTTAACGCCTAAGTCAATCAACTCGCCAGTTTTCGAAATACCCTCTCCATACATGATATCAAATTCAACCTGACGGAAAGGCGGTGCAACTTTGTTCTTCACGACTTTAACGCGGGTTTGGTTACCAACAATCTCGTCACGATGCTTAATGGCACCAATACGGCGAATGTCCAAACGTACAGAGCTATAAAATTTCAAAGCATTCCCGCCTGTTGTTGTTTCAGGCGAACCATACATGACACCAATCTTCATGCGGATTTGGTTGATGAAGATAACCATACAGCCAGACTTAGAGATCGAGCCCGTTAATTTACGGAGCGCTTGGCTCATCAAGCGTGCCTGTAACCCTGGCAAGCTGTCGCCCATATCGCCTTCGAGTTCAGCCCGAGGCGTCAATGCCGCAACAGAGTCAATAACAAGAACATCAATCGCGCCAGAACGCACAAGCGTATCGGCAATTTCAAGACCTTGCTCACCCGTATCAGGCTGTGCAATCAAAAGTTCATTCACATCCACGCCGAGCTTGCCTGCATAAACAGGATCAAGTGCATGCTCTGCATCGATAAAGGCCGCAACCCCACCTTGTTTTTGAATTTCAGCAACACAATGCAAAGAAAGCGTTGTCTTACCTGAACTTTCAGGTCCGTAAATTTCAATGATACGACCCTTTGGTAGACCGCCTATGCCAAGCGCAATATCGAGGCCCAAAGAACCGGTCGATACAGATTCAACATCCATTGCAGATTTTTGCCCCAGCTTCATCACAGAGCCTTTACCAAAGGCACGGTCAATTTGGGAAAGCGCTGCATCTAGAGCAGCGGATTTATTTTTATCATCAGCCTTGCCGACGACTTTAAGAGGTGTGGTGTTTCTGGCCATTGTCAAACTCCAGTAGAGAAATATCGGAGCCCTTCGATATTCTAAATAAAGTTACGGCTATATCGGACTGCCGTAAGACTTATGTTCCATATTTGTTCTATTATAGCAAGAACAAATATGGAACAAATTGTGTTTTTCTTAAAACATTGAATTCAAACATTTATTCCGCATCGCCAATCTCTGCCTTCACCTTTTCTGCCAATTGCGCCAAGGTAAATGGCTTGGGCAGGAAGGTTACATCAGGCTCTTTCGACAAGAGTTCAGAGAATTGCTCCTCTGCATAACCAGAGATAAACACGATTCGGGCCTGACCTAAAAGCGATCTTCCTGCTTGCAGCAAAGTTGGCCCATCCATACCCGGCATGACCACATCAGAAATCATCATATCGAAGACATGGTCACCATCCTCTAATATTTCCAATGCCTCTTCACCATCTTCAGCTTCAACTACAGTATATCCGCGCTTGCGAAGCGTTTTCGCCGCTATAAGGCGAACGCTAGCTTCATCCTCGACAAACAGGATAGTCCCTTGGCCCGCTAAATCAGATGGCTTCCTTACCTCTTTTTGCGCGGACGCAGACTCTCCTGTCGCCTCTTGGGCAGCCAATTGAGACTTAATGACTTCAGGGTCTGCCGCAGGGAAGATAATACGGAAAGTCGTCCCCACACCCAATTCGCTTTCAACCGATAGATGCCCACCCGATTGCTCCACGATACCATATACGGTTGCCAAACCTAATCCCGTGCCCTTGCCTTGCTCTTTGGTTGTAAAGAAAGGCTCAAATATTTTAGCCTTAACTTCATCAGGCATCCCGGTGCCCGTATCTGCAACTTCTATTGTTACGAAATCATCCCCCGGCAAATTCCGAACAGCCTCTTGCAAGCTTGCATCCTTAACCTTGTCTCGGACGATATGTTTACTTGTGACAGTAATCGTCCCGCCGCCTTGCTCTGCCATCGCATCACGCGCATTGACGCAAAGATTCATCAAAACAGAATCAATTTGGCTTTTATCCGCCATGATAGGCGGCAAATTCCGACCATGCACCATGACCAGTTTGGCCTTTTCACCCAGCGTCTGGCGTAAAGTCACAACCATGTCTGACAAAGAGTCTGTTACGGACAGGACTTCCATACGGCGTGTTTGTTTTCGTGAAAACGCCAAAAGCTTTTTCACGAGCGACCCCGCACGTGCACCCGTAGAATTGATGTTTTGCAATTCTGGGTAAGAAGGATCACCAACAGGGTGACGTTGTAACAATTCGTCCGTATTCAAACGAATCGCTGTCAAAAGATTGTTGAAGTCATGAGCCACGCCCGCGGCTAACTGCCCAATTGCTTGCATTTTTTGGCTTTGTACAAGCTGATCTTCTAGGGATTTACGGGCGCTAACA
Source organism: Litorimonas taeanensis (assembly GCF_003634015.1). Classification (NCBI taxonomy): domain Bacteria; kingdom Pseudomonadati; phylum Pseudomonadota; class Alphaproteobacteria; order Maricaulales; family Robiginitomaculaceae; genus Litorimonas; species Litorimonas taeanensis. The sequence continues at coordinate 390,302 of NZ_RBII01000001.1, read as the reverse complement.
TCCACCAAAAACGCCCATATGGTCGTCGTCGTTTGCCCCTGTTCATCCACATGCGGGGGCGCCGTATCCACCAAAATATAAACGCTGACAGGCAGAGCATTTTCTCCGATTAATGTCGCATCAAAAGGCTTGTCAGCATCGAATTGCACGGCGTTCAGCTCTAGAAAGCGATGTTCTCCTTCGCGAACCGCAAACATCTCACCAAATTTTTTCTGTGTAGCCTCAACGCCCTGACACATCCGTTCAAAAGCAGGATTAACACTCGTAACAATCGCTTGAGAAATATCGAGCGAAGCATCAGAGAGACTTAACTCCAGCATCCCAATGGGCGCAGCGGCATAACCCGCCAACTGCCCCTCGCTCAACCCTAAGGCCGTGTGCCCACGGCCTATTGCTTGCCCGTCAATATGGGAGGAAGCCTTAGAGGAAACTGTTTTCGGCGCAGAAGAATGTCCATAAACCGCAGCATTACAAACCAACTCTCCGCTATTTAAGCTCTCCCAGCGACCGACAACAATAGTGGGCGTTACAACTCCTTTTCGCGTAATCAAACGCGTATCCGTCCGCACACTACGCCCCGGCACAGCAAGACTGTCTAAAAGCGCCTTAGGGGCTTCTATGAATTCGCTCATTTTCTCAGCATATTGCCCCATTTCAAGCCCCAACCAATTCCGGAGCGTTCCATTCATGGCTAAAACTCGCCCGTCTTTGGACATCGAAAACAATCCCACAGGCGCTTGGGTCATCAGACTTTCGGACATTGAGCCCTTGGATGTAATATCTAATATTTGCCACAAATAGCGCGTCGCATTGTGGTCAAGACGGCGGACAGAGATTTTATATCGGGTTAAGACACCCTCTGTGGAGATGTAGTCTAGAACCTCTTCGGCCGTCTCAGTTTCAGGCCGAATATGATGCAAACGGAAAATCACACCCGCCATTTCAGCTTCTGATGAAGCAAATACTCTCTCAATGGATGGTGGTTCATCGCCAATAGAAAAGGCTTCGAGGCGTGAGCATAAATTATAATAAGCCTGATTGGCCTGAACAGGTTTGCCGTTTTGTACTATAAGAGAAGGCACAAGCCCGTTTTGGAAAACAGCATCATAATCGGACTCTCTTTCGGACATATCCCCGGCCCGCCGATTCAGCACCACACCTAAAAGGCCAAACAGGGCGATGACTGACAGCCCGCCCAAAAATACAAAGCCAGTCCACCCCAAACCACTAGCCTGCAGAAACAAGAAAACCAGACAAGCCAGTATAATGGCCGCCATAACAATAACAGTCACCCAGAATGGAACAGCGCCCAGACCTTTACTTTTCGCTCTAGGGACAAGCGGGGTTTCGTCTACGGGTTGCAATACGCGGTCCATAAATCACTTCACACAAGAATACTGTCACGTTCTTGCGATATATTCCGCGCTTCGGCTATATGTTTTTTTAATCTTTATGTTAGTTAGGTCTATGAACGCTGTACTTTCCTCTACCTCTAAATCGCTGTTACTCTCTGTCGCCCTCGGAGGGCTCATTTTTTCGTCTACGGCCTGCACGCCATCTAGTGATACACCCACTCGCGCGGTTTTGGTTGAAACTGAAAGCGCGAACTTAAACGCATGGTTTGAAGCTCGCTTTGAAGACGACCTAGCGCGCTCACCAATGAACCAAACTTACCTTGGGCGCGACACGAATAAGGATCGCCTCGACGACAATTCTGCGATGGCCCTTGATGAAGAAGCCGCCATTAAACGCGCGCGCCTACAAATTTTACGAGATCAATTTGATATTGACCGGCTCGATGAACAAACCCGCTTATCCTATCGCTTGTTTGAATACGCAATGGAGGATGACTTAACCTCACATGAATTCTCTGATCATGATTATGTCTTTCAACATATGGGCGGGCCTCACACCGATTTACCAGCCTTTATGATCAATTTTCATCCTATTAAGACCGAGGATGATGCACGCGATTACATTGCCCGCCTCAATCAATTTGATATCTATTTAAAACACGCCGCTGATAGGGCCCAAGCCCAATTGGATAGCGGGATTGCTTTACCTAAATTTGTTTACAAGAAAATTCATTCTGCTTCTGAAAACGTAATTTCAGGCGTACCCTTTCAGTCCAGCACAACAGATAGCCCTCTCCTCGCTGACTTTAAGGGAAAGGTGGCAGACCTTCCGAATAAGGACAAACTTATCCAAGCCGCAGAACGCGCATTGCTTAATTCAGTCGAACCCGCTTACCAAGACCTGATGGCAATGTTCAAAAGACATGAAGTCAAAGCCACGTCTGATGATGGTGTATGGAAATTACCAAATGGCGAAGCCTATTACGCCGCGCGCCTTCGTCATTATACGACGACAGATCTTACCGCGGATGAAATTCACGAAATTGGCTTAAACGAAGTCGAAAGAATACAAAACGAAATGCGAACCATCATGACCCAAGTTGGTTTTGGCGGAAGTTTACGCGAGTTCTTTAATTATCTTCGTACGGACCCCAAATTTGTCTACCCGAATACGGATGAAGGCCGCGCAGCCTATATGGCTGATGCAACAGACATTATAGACGATATGAAGACTCGTTTAGAGAGCTTATTCATTACAAAGCCCAAAGCCGATATGATCGTAAAACGCGTTGAACCCTTCAGAGAGGACACAGCATTCGGGGCTTTCTATAACAGTCCCGCTTTGGATGGATCGCGCCCGGGGACATATTACGTCAATTTAAAAGACATCAAAGAACAACCAAAATATTTGCAACAAGCTCTGGCTTATCATGAAGGTATTCCAGGGCATCACATGCAAATTGCCTTGGCGCAGGAATTACAAGGTTTACCCGCTTTTAGAACACTCGGGGGGCATACAGCCTATATCGAAGGTTGGGCACTATATGCTGAAAGCCTGCCTGCCGAGTTAGGCCTATATACAGACCCTTATTCCGATTTCGGGCGTCTCTCTATGGAGATATTTCGCGCCGCGCGATTAGTCGTAGACACTGGCATCCATGCTAAAAAATGGACCCGCGAAGAAGCTGTTCAATATTACCTAGAAAATATACCTAACCCCGAAGGCGACGTCAGGGCAGAAATCGACCGATATATTGTATGGCCGGGTCAAGCTACTGCCTATAAAATCGGTATGTTGAAGATACAGGCGCTAAGGCAAAAAGCTGAAACGGAATTAGGGCCACAATTCAATCTGGCTGAGTTTCACGATGTCATACTTGCCAATGGCTCTGTCCCCCTTGCCATCCTCGAAAAACTTGTCGATGGTTGGGTAGAACAAAAATTAGCGAAATAATTTAATACGAAGGATAAAATATGCGATTCACTAAAACTCTCATCATAGGTGCGAGCTTATTGGCTCTCACAGCCTGCCAAGGCCAGAATAATACACACCCAGAAACCACACCCAACAACATCGTAAAGTTAAACGCTGAAAATGATGTCAATGTACGGATAAACGACTGGTTCAACGCCTATGATGAGGCTTCGTTGAAGCGCTATCCTGAAAGATTAGCGGCGCGCGGTATCAAAGAGCGTATGGACGAATGGAACGATATGTCCAAAAGTTTTTATCTTGAAGGGCTCGATCGGCGTGCACAAGCCGCAGATGAGTTGAAAGCTAATTTTGACCGTGCAGATTTAACCCCACAAAATCAACTCTCTTACGACATCTTCTTAGACCAGACAGACCGGATGCTTGAGGGTCGTAAATGGTATGACTACAGATATGCCTTCAATCAAATGTATGGCACGCATTCAGGCATTCCTACGTTTTTACTCAATCAGCATAAAATCGAAAACCTAGAAGACGCCCAAGCATATATCGCCCGCCTTCAAAGCGTCGATAAAAAGCTTGGTCCCGTTATCAAATATGCAAAAGAGAGCTTTGACAAAGGCATCGCTCCACCCGCTTTTGTATATGGACATGTTCTACGCGACATCGACAATATCGTCAGCGGCGCGCCTTTTGATGACTCAGACAAGCTAAACCTCATGCTTGATAATTTGAAAAAGAAGACAGAGAAACTCAACCTCACTGAAGCGCAACGGGAAACTCTCTTCACGGACGCCATCACTGCGCTACAAAATGTTGTTGGCCCTGCTTATGCAGAATTACGGACAGAGCTACAACGCCAACAAGCTTCTGCCTCAACAGATGACGGTGTATGGAAACTGCCGAATGGTGCTGATTATTACGCCTATGAATTAAAAATGATGACGACGACGGATATGACGCCATCAGAAATTCATGACCTTGGTTTGTCCGAAGTGGATCGCATTCATAGCGAAATGCGTGATATTATGAAACAAGTTGGCTTCGAAGGTACGCTTCAGGAGTTTTTCGAATTCACGCGTTCAGATCCACAATTCTTTTACACTGAAGACGGCGGGAAAGAGCGTTATCTGAGCGAAGCCACTGACCTTATCAATATTATGAAAGGCGAACTCGATAGCGTCTTTATTCAAAAACCTAAGGCAGAGCTCGAAGTACGCGCTGTTGAAGCCTTCCGCGAACAAAGCGCGGGTAAAGCGTTTTATTCACGTCCCGCAGCTGATGGATCGCGTCCGGGATATTACTATGCGAACCTCTACCGTATGGAAGATATGCCAATCTATCAAATGGAAGCCCTCGCCTATCACGAAGGCATTCCCGGTCATCACATGCAGCTGGCAATAGCCCAAGAACTCGAAGGCATACCTGATTTCCGTAAATATGCGCGCTTTACAGCCTATACCGAAGGTTGGGGATTATATTCAGAGTTCCTGCCCAAGGAAATGGGCTTTTACGAAGACCCTTATTCCGATTTCGGTCGTCTCGCGATGGAACTCTGGCGTGCAGCGCGTCTTGTGGTTGACACAGGACTGCATGATAAAAAATGGACGCGCGAAAAAGCCATTGATTACCTCGTCACCAACACGCCTAACCCTAAGGGCGACTGCGTCAAAGCGATTGAACGCTATATCGTGATGCCGGGTCAAGCGACAGCGTATAAAATCGGGATGAACAAGATCCTGGATTTACGCGCTAAAGCTAAGACGGCATTGGGCGATAAATATGACATCCGGGAATTCCACGATGTTGTTCTACGCAATGGCCCTCTCCCGCTCAGCGTTTTGGAAGACCAAGTTGACGCCTATATTGCAGAGAAGCAGTAAACTATTATCATCCCCAATCACGATACGTGGTTGGGGATATTCTCAGACCAAAGATGTTAAATCCGATGATTGGCTCCATTGTTTTGGGGATTGCCCGTAAAGCCGTTTGAATTCACGACTAAACTGCGAAGAACTCGTATATCCTACGTCTAATGCCGCTTCATTTACCGAAGTCCCACCCGCAATATTCATAGCCGCTTTGTTAAGCCGCATAGATTTAACAAATTGAATCGGTGACAAGGTCGTTGCTTGTTTGAATTTACGATGCAGAACCGCACGGCTCATCCCAAGTTTTTGAGATATCTCGTCGATTGAAATAGGTTCAGATAGGTTAGACGACATATACTCTATGATACGCGCCACATCATTACCGACACCAAAAGCCCGTCTGGCTGATTCCCAAGCCTCCCCTTTTAATAGGGCGTAGTAAAATTCTCGCAATCGCCCCTCACCTAGCATGGCAATGTCCAGCGGGCTGTCCGCCAATTGTAACAACCTAAACAGCGCTGATCCAAAGGCTTCATCCCAAGGCGCGAGGCCTAAGCCCTTAGGAAGTGGCCCACTTTGAGGTTTTCGGGCCGCCCTTTGAAGCCCAATGGCGGAACTTTCCATTGAAACGACCATATCCGACATAATCTTTGGATTGAGAGAAATTGTAACCCCTAATAGAGGGTTTTCCACGGACGCTTTTGGTGTTCCCGCTTCGACAGGTAGAGACAAAGTACAACACATATATTTGCGGCTATCATAGATATAAGCCTCACCATCTAATATGGCTTCTTTCACACCGCTCACGATAGCCACAACAGTCGGTTCATAAATTGCGGGCGCGCACCTTACGGATGTTGTGACACGGAAAATCTGAACGCCCTCAATACCCGTTTCTACCACGCCATCTTCGTCTAGCTTGCTTTCGATAAACTGTTTTATTTGCTCTTTCATAGGAGATTTAACTACCACACAGCTTAAAACCTTCAAACACAAACCCACAATACAGATACAAATAGGCAAGTTTTCAAGAGTTTTGAGCCTATTTTGAACCCCATAAGAGACATATGTTACAACACAGATATAAAACAACTTAATCCTAACCTCAGGAGTTACGCTATGACAAAAAACAGTTTTGGCCCCCAAGGCTGGACACCTGCGAGAATAGGCTCTCTTTCTGGAAAAACCTATTTGATTACGGGCACGACGTCTGGCGCAGGTTATGAAGCCACTAAAATTTTGCTTTCAAAAGGCGCGAATGTCGTCATGTTGAATCGGAACCCCAAAAAATCAGACCACGCCGTTCAAATCTTGAAACAAGAATTCGGGCCAGACACCGCCGTCTCCTCTATCACACTCGATTTAGCGAGCTTAGATTCTGTCAGAGTGGCGGCAGAGCAGATCCTGATGCAAGTTGCACACATTGACGCTCTCATATGTAATGCGGCAATTGCTCAAGTCCCAAAACAAACCTTCACAGTTGATGGGTTCGAAAGTCAGCTCGGGGTCAATCATTACGGGCACTTCTTACTTTGCGGATTACTCTTTGAACGCATCGAAGCCTCTTCTGGGCGCATCGTCATTGTTGGGAGTAATGGTTATAAGATGGGGTTGAAGCGTATAAAGTTCGAAGATTTGAATTATAACGATAACTATACGGCTTGGGCCTCTTATGCTCAGAGTAAACTAGCACAAATGGTTTTTGGCTATGAATTACAAAGACGGATAAAGGCAGCCAATAAAACAACACAGGTCTATGTTTGCCATCCGGGGGCATCAAGAACGAGTTTGATAGATAAAAATGGCGGTACTGTCACAAAGCTACTCTGGAAAGTTTTATCTATTTTTGCGCAATCTGCTGAAAAAGGCTCTTGGCCCGAAGTGATGTGCGCAACGGAACAGTCTTTGAAGCCTGCCACATATTATGGCCCGACCCGTTTTGAAATGGTTGGCCCTGTCGGAGAATGCCCCTTAGAGGACTTTGCATTGGATAAGACGATCGCCACTAAACTCTGGGCCATATCAGAGAAAAAAACCTCTCTTGATTGGTCCCCGACCTTAGTCACAGATGGACGCCGTGATTGAATCGCCATTTATACCTCCCAATCATTTCTGTTAAATACGGACGCGCGAAATTACCACTCGCCATCAAGGGCCGAGCCAAAGTGAACGCCAGTCTCAATCCGCCGCAATAAAGAATGCGGATTGGGTTGGCGGGCGGCAATCCGCCACAATAAAGTGGACGTGTCCGCGCGGCGGTCTCTACGATGGAGACCAGATGAGTTTTGTTTTACGCAGTTTCCACCACGCGGCAGCGGTTTGTACCAAGACGGCCTGATTACTACCCTGCAGTCATGACCTGCGAGTCCGTTGATTGCCTGAGCCATCAACAAACCTAGGCCACGTCAGTCAGGCCCCATCTCAGAAGACCCGGCACAGTCCAGCCCCGTCAGGCCAGATGCTCAATCCCGCTGTCAACTCACCAACAAACCACGATCGCCTGCCTGTCCGTGTGAGCCGAACAAGAGGAGTGTAACAGAGGGGTAAAGGGCGTGAATGGAATGAGATAAATTCACAACAAGCCATTGGAATGATTATAAAATAGAGACCTAGGAACGTGGAAAGATTTTTTATATTACTAAAAGGGACGCTAAGTCAGCGTATTAAAACTCTGAGAATAACACGTGGCCCATATGAAAATATAAAGTATGATAAAGTAGAACTTACATCAGTATTGGAATCTTCCTTTCATCATTTGATATGTGTCCTTTGCTAAAGTTTGAACTCGTTTTTGAACGTAATCTTCATTCCAACTTTCTATATTTTCATGCTTAGCAATAAAATCCTTCACATAATCTGGAACGTGTTTGATTTTAGACTTTTTCACTTTTTGGGGATTTTTTAAAAACTCAATTTTCTTATCAAATGGCTTGTCGCCAATAGCAGAATTGATCTGATTTGATAGAATGAACAAATTCCCTATTCTTTCATAATTACTTGCTTCCGATGAGGTGGTTTCTTTTATTCTTGATTGAGGTAAAACGTGTTCAACCGTGTACTTACTTTGTTTTTTATTTTTTAGAGCATAGTAATCAAAAAATTGCACCCGATCATCTTTAACGCCCTCATTTAATAGTCTATCAAATATATACCTAATGAGTGCAGGTTGATCACTTCCATCGTAGGTGATTTCACCAAACTTTTCCGTAAATTCAGATAATGACGCGATTTGTTCTTTCATCTCATCTATAAATTTTGAAAAAGTTTCAGTAAAACTCTCACTATTGTAAAACTCTTTACTGAAACGCGCGTATGGCTTTTCAACTTCATTACCAATTCTACTACATACTTTATTGTTTATGAAATGGTAGCCTTCCAGAAACCTAAGAAAAGATAAGAACTCTCTGTACTTAGCATCTGACCTGTAAAAACATTTAAGAGCTGAGAAAATCAGAGGTGTGGTTTGATTTATTCCAAAGTACCTTAAAGCCCCAACAGTTCTCCATATCTCAATTTCAACAGTTTCTGTTTTATTGAAATTATACTCTTCATGAAGCATTGCTGAGAAGTCATTTTTGTTATTAGAGTAGAAGGAATAATAAAAACTAGCGAATTCTTCTAGTTCATCAAGAAACTCATCCATCTCATCAAAATCACGCGCATACTTTGTGATCTTCTTATATAAGTCCCTAGTCGAGGAGCTTCCTTTTCTGGAGACATAAAAAAATTTGAGCATTCTTAGCATTGAGGAGCCTGCAAACTCTGCAATAATATCCCATCTCTCTGCGATCTCTTCGGATTGGTGTTGTTTAGATAGAAATATGTAGTTCTTTAAGAGGTCTGCTACTTCAAGGTCTTTCCCTCGAGCGTTTGTTCTTTCAAATATTTCGAAAGCCTCAGATTTATCGGTAATATCGATTTTTATAATATAAGTTTGTAGGTAGATTTGTTCTAGAAGATCTCTGATTTTCCCCGGGTTAGACTTGCCGCAAAACTCTACTATGCTTCGCATGGCTTCGTTGTAGACGGGTCTGATTTTATTGATTTGCTTTCTTAGGGTATGTCTATTGTTTTTAGGGAGTTTAATATCAAATTTAAAATTACCATCCCAATCTTCATCACAAATTGCGTTAAAGACCTGTTTGATTGTGTCGGAGGCAATAAGCTGTAGTTTGTTGTCATCCCCTAGTGCGTTTGAGGTAGAAATATGTGAGTTTACTCCAATTAAGAGTTTAGACTCTTTGCCATTGAAGCTGGGATGACCAGAATTGTTTTTGATAAAGTTTCTACAGGCGATGAGAGAAATAATGAGTGTTGTTAATCTCTGCTGACCATCAATTATTTCAATTCGCCCATCTTTTTCATTCGATACATCGAATATCATAGTGCCTAAATATAGATTATTATTTTCAGATTTAATACACTCTTGAATATCTTCAAAAAGTTTAGCGACTTGATCCCCTCCCTTCCAATCATAACCTCGTTGGTAGCGCGGAACAAAAAATTGAATACGTCTCTTGCTAGACAGTAAGCCACTAATATCAATTTTTTTGGGGTCCACAATCTTTCCTCACAATGATGTTCGCGAAATAGTTGCAGTGAACAAAATAAAAATCAATGGCGTTGCGTGATAGTAACAGATTAATATTAATTATGAGGCCCGCTATACCACTGCCGTGGCCTTATCCGACTAAAATCGATTCACGGGATCGATTTTTAGGCTTCGCCTCACGTCTTCTAAGCCACAAAAAAACCCGCCATTGGGCGGGTCTATATTCATACGCAAAGCGGCGAAAATTATCCCGCTTGGAGGCGTTCGCCGCGCTCGTGCATTTCTTGGGCCTCAATCGATAATGTAGCGATAGGGCGAGCATCAAGACGTTTCAGGCGGATGGGATCGCCCGTTTCTTCGCAATAGCCATATGTGCCATTTTCGATACGGCGGAGCGCTTTGTCGATTTTATTGACGAGCTTTCGCAAGCGATCTTTGGTGCGCAGTTCTAATTGACGGTCGGCATTGGCCGCTGCGGTATCCGCTGGGTCAGGATGAGAGACATTTTCGCCTTTCAAATATTCCACCGTGTTTCGTGTTTCCGCGACAATATCAGCCTTCCACGCCAATAATTTTTGGCGGAAATATTCTTGTTGAAGAGGATTCATGAATTCCTCGTCATCAGACGGCATATAATTGGCAGGTAATTTTACAGTTTTCTTCGTCATTTCGCACTCCCCGGCGTCAATCCTGAACAAACATGATAAATCGCCAGAACGGGAAATTCGTAAATTGCCCGTGACAATTTAGACGCCACATATACCGAGTCATTCAGATTCGCAATCACACAATACAGAAGTTTTGCTCACATAAAGGTGAGGACTTGCCCCACGGTAAATCCGCGTTACAACACGCGAAAGAGAAGAGGCGACTATGAAATTTGACGGCACTAAAAACTATGTGGCAACGCAAGATCTGAAAATGGCAGTCAATGCTGCGATTACACTAGAACGCCCTCTCCTTATTAAGGGGGAACCCGGCACAGGTAAGACTGTTTTGGCGCATGAAATCGCGCAAGCCCTCGGCACACCGCTACTAGAGTGGAACATCAAATCCACCACCAAAGCGCAGCAAGGTTTGTATGAATATGATGCCGTGGCCCGCCTTCGCGATTCTCAATTGGGTGATGACCGCGTGCATGACATTCAAAACTATATCAAGCGCGGCCAAGTTTGGAATGCTTTTGCCTCAGAGCAGCGCCCTATTCTGTTGATTGACGAGATTGATAAAGCGGATATCGAATTTCCGAACGACCTATTGCATGAACTCGATAAGATGAGCTTTCATGTTTACGAGACGGGTGAGACCATTACCGCTAAGCAGCGCCCAATCATTATTATCACGTCGAACAATGAAAAAGATTTGCCGGACGCGTTTTTGCGCCGCTGTTTTTTCCATTACATCCAATTTCCTGATGCTGAAACCATGAAGCAAATTGTCCAGGTTCACTTCCCCGATATTAAAACGCGATTGCTTTCTGCCGCCTTAAAGCGCTTTTTCGAAGTGCGGGAAATGCCTGGGCTGAAAAAGAAACCCAGTACGAGCGAATTACTCGACTGGCTTAAGCTCCTCTTGGTCGAAGACATAGACCCAGAAACCTTGCGCGAGACGGACAAAAACAAAATGATACCGCCTTTGCATGGAGCCCTTTTGAAAAACGAACAGGACGTGCATTTATTTGAACGTCTGGCCTTTTTAAGCCGCCGCGAGGGCTAGCCTTAAAAACTTATCCCCGTTATCCCCATTATTTATCCCCCTGTATAACTCATTTGCTATAGGGGGCTTTGTTCTGTATCTGTTCGGATATTCTTCCGCAAGAATCAGACTAGGAATACGGCATGGTATTTACATCTGATAATGACGTCGGCCCATCATCTGAGGGGGTTCTTGACACGACGCCTCATTCCGCAGAGGCGGAGCAAGCTCTATTGGGCGCGCTTCTCTATGATAATGAGGTTTACCACCGCGTAAGCGGGATTGTGCAAGCAAAGCACTTTTACAACCCTATCCATGTCCGCATATTCGACTCTATCTCTGTCTTGATCGAACACGGCAAACTCGCTGACGCGATTGTTCTTAAAAACCGTTTCAGCCAAGATGAAACGCTGATTGATATTGGCGGCGTGGAATATCTAGCCCTTTTGCTCGACTCAGCGCCGCCCGGCGTTACAGCCCCCGAATATGCCAAGCTGATTTTTGATCTGGCTATGCGCCGCGAACTCATTCGCCTTGGGGAAGAGATTAAAAATGGCGCCAAAGATCCTGATAGCGATATGGATGCCCGGCAACAAATCACTCAAGCCGAGAGTCAGCTCTTTAATCTGGCCGAGATTGGCGGAACGCAAAGTGGATTTGTTTCTTTTGAAACCGCCCTCATCCACTCCATTGAAATGGCGAGCGCCGCTTTTTCACGTGACGGCAATCTTTCGGGGACGTCTACGGGGTTGGTGGATCTTGATAGACAACTTGGCGGCATGCATCGTTCTGACCTTATTATTCTGGCAGGGCGGCCTTCCATGGGTAAGACCTCTCTCGCGACCAATATTGCTTTTAATATTGCAAAAAAGTTTCGACGCGAACGTGATGAAAACGGCGTAGAAAAAACCGTTGATGGCGGCGTCGTGGGGTTTTTCTCTCTCGAAATGTCATCAGAGCAGCTTGCCACACGTTTGCTGGCGGAACATTCTGGCGTGCCCTCCCATCGTATTCGGCGGGGCGACATTAACACAGAACAATATGAACACATCCGTGATAGCGCCGATGAAATCAGCCGCATCCCTCTTCATATTGATGATACGGGCGGCATTTCGATTGGAGCCCTCTCCGCACGAGCCAGACGTTTGAAGCGCATGGTGGGCCTCGACATGATTGTGGTGGACTATTTGCAGCTCTTGACGGGCGGAAACGCCATGAACAACCAAGCGAACCGCGTGCAAGAGGTTTCGATGATTACGCAGGGACTGAAAGCCCTTGCCAAAGAGCTCGACATTCCTGTCCTCGCCCTCGCCCAGCTTTCACGGCAAGTCGAACAGCGTGACGATAAACGTCCGCAACTTTCTGACCTACGTGAATCCGGTTCGATCGAGCAAGATGCCGACGTTGTTATGTTCGTGTTCCGAGAAGAATATTATCTCGCGCGGGCGGAACCATCAGAGGGCACGGATGAGCACATTCAGTGGCAAGAAGAGATGGAAAAACTCTACGGCAAAGCCGAAGTTATCATCGGAAAACAACGTCATGGCCCCATTGGAACGGTTAAACTGTCATTTAACGCAGACCTGACCAAATTCGGCAATTTGGCCCCTGAAGAGTATGAAGGGGCAGCATTTTAGGCCCTAAAAGCGGCCTAAACGCCCCATTAGCGAATTCGAAATCATATTATGCAATTCACTGTTGTGTTAAAAACAATAACACATCGGGGATATTATGCACGAACACTTACAGTCGAGTTCGTCATCCACAATAAAACCGGCACATCAAAGGCGGCGCCGCATTGATGGTACGTTAGCGCTTGAACCTTCAGAGCTAAATGCCCGCATCCTATTTTTCATTTGCATGACGGGCCTTTTTGGTGGCCTGTCGCTATGGTCTCAGATTTGGCCGCCTGCCGCATGGGGCTTTCTGGGCGCATTATCCATATTAGCGCTTGGCCTGTATGACATTTTCCAAAAACGGAAAACTGTCTTACGACTTTATCCTGTAATTGGGCATCTGCGATATTTCTTCGAATCTATTCGCCCTGAAATTCAACAATATTTTGTTGAATCCGATTTAAACGGCGTTCCCATTAGCCGAGAATTCCGGGCTCTTGTATATCAGCGTGCAAAAAAACAACGCGACACACGTCCGTTTGGTACTTTGTTTGACGTTTATAAAACGGGCTATGAATGGGTTAATCATTCCATTGCTCCGACGACGATAACAAACCATAATCCCCGCATACGTTTTGGCGGGCCGCATTGTTCACAGCCCTATGATGCCGCCCTGCTTAATATTTCTGCCATGAGCTATGGTGCCCTCAGCAAGAATGCGATTTTAGCCCTTAATAAAGGCGCGAAATTGGGTCAGTTCGCTCATAACACAGGTGAAGGCGGAATAAGTCAGTATCATTTGGAGCATGGCGGTGACTTAATTTGGCAAATTGGTACAGGCTATTTTGGTTGCCGAACGCAAGACGGTCAATTTGATGCCAAATTATTCGCTCGCCGCGCTGCTGGCGACGCGGTTAAAATGATTGAAATCAAACTTTCTCAGGGTGCCAAGCCTGGCCATGGCGGTATTTTACCCGCGGTTAAACTTACGCCAGAAATCGCGGAAATACGGAATGTTCCGATGGGTAAGGATGTTATCTCCCCGGCGGGCCATTCTGCGTTCAAGACACCGCTAGAGCTCTTAAGTTTCATTGATAAGCTTCGAACCTTATCGGGCGGAAAACCTATCGGATTTAAACTTTGTATCGGAAGAAAATCTGAATTCCTAGCAATCTGTAAAGCTATGGTTGCAACAGGCATCACCCCAGATTTCATTACCATCGATGGATCAGAAGGCGGCACAGGGGCGGCCCCAATTGAAATGACAAATTCTGTAGGAACCCCTCTACGAGAAGGGCTGCTATTCGCGCATAATGCACTGGTCGGCATTGGGATGAGGAAGAACATACGCCTCGTCGCTTCGGGCAAAGCCATATCCGCATTTCATATGATAAGGCTACTTGCACTGGGTGCCGATACTGTGAACTCCGCGCGGGCCATGATGATGGCATTAGGCTGTATCCAAGCGCGAAGCTGTCACAATGATAAATGTCCGACAGGTATAGCCACCCAAAAGGCCTCCCGATTTAATGCTCTTGATGTCGATCTGAAGGCTGAACGCGTCGCAAATTACCAAACTGCCAATATCAAAAACTTATTGGAAATCGTGGCAGGGGCTGGCCTAAACCATCCAGCCGACATAAAACCACATCACCTTTGTCATCGGATTAGTAGCAGTGAAACTAAAACTTTTTCAGAGCTTTATGACTATCTCCCAGAGAACGCTCTATTAAGCGAAGCCACTATGCCTGCTTCTTGGCAGGCTCAATGGGACTTAGCCGCAGCTGATAGTTGGCAGGCCATTGGTCGCAAGGAAACAACAAATAACATCGCCTATGCGATGGGATTTTAGGGCGTAGCGGCCATGGTTATCCTTAACGAGGGTTATCCTTAACCAAGGTTATCCTTGACCGCCAAGCCAGCCCTGATTGGACAGAGCCAGCTTATAATCAACAGGGTTACGAATAAGGCCTAGAGCTTGATTATAATGTGCCGATACTGACTCTCTATCATCCAATGAAATGAGGCTGTCATTACACGCCTCTTTGAGCTTTTTGAGGTGCCCCTCAATAAGAACTTTACGCTCTTCATCTTCACACTCTGCGCAAAGCTGCGTCAATATCGTCATCATTTTGACAGCAGTATTTCTATCACTCGCGATATAGGAACGCGATTGATCGCAAATCACAGATAATAGCCGCTCAAAACTAACTGGATAAGAAATTATCCGTAAATCACCATTCGCATCTGCACGGAAAGGACTAGGGTCTTGGCTGTTTAAAAATGCCTTTAGGGCGCTGTGAAACCAGTTGATACAGTTGATTGCTGTGAAAGGGTCATTCACCCCTGGTGACAAAGCTCTGGCCAATATTTCGACCAGCTCGTCCGCTAAAAACAGCGTATTCTGGTAAGACGTACGTTCCTGCCCCATCGCATAGGTTTCTCGAAAACATTTACGGTGTTTGTCATCAATGGGGCCATCGGCCCATACTCTGATAATCACATCACCTTTGGTAACAAAGTCGCCCGGCCTATATTCGATTTTTGCTACGGCATTTGCGGCGGCAATTTTTTCTATCAAAGCCTTATGGTTTATGGCCTGAACATAGCCTTCCGCCTTGGCTTTGATTTCTATGGCTTTGTCAACTGGGTAATTATCTGTGTTAATACTATCAGGATGTAGGGCCTCCCCTATATCAGAAGCATATCGCCCTTCTATGTCTTGACGCAGGCGCCGCCCGACGCGGCCCGTAATGTTTCCCACGTTCAATGTTTCTGGCACATGATGAATAAAGTAAATCAAAACACCGACGCTCAGCAATGTCAGCCCCATCGCCACTAAAAGCGATATATTCGGAACAAATGCCTCAATTGTTGTTTCCCCATTCTCCTCTCCTGTTCGGGCCATCCGCAAAACAAGCAAACAATATATAAAAGTAGAGGTGAACGTCCCTAAGGTAACTTGATTGCCTCTATCCCGCATGAAATTACCAATCAGGCGCGGACCATATTGCCCCGCTGCACTGGTTACGGCGACCATAGTAATAGAAAAAGTCGTTGCGGCGACTCCAATCATTGACCCCGCAATAGTTGCCAAAATCGTTCGGGCGGCTGTGGCTTCACGAGAAAAAAAGATACTTTCATGAGAGACAGAGAGCCCCCATTTCTGGTCCATATATATCGTAACAAAAGCTAAAATGATTGCACCGAGCCCCATAAGGCTCGGCAAAAAATAATAACTTCCTTGCAGGTCTTGCCAGGCTTTTATCAATCTGGCGTTCATTACTCTGTACTCGCCTTTTTCTTGCCGGCCTCAGCTTCGATGACCTTGTAACGCGGTTTGGGTTTCTGACCTTCTTTGGGAGCAGGCCAGCCTTCTCTTTGACTTTCGCGATCGCCATCTCGATCCTCAGTTTGGTCATGGAATAGATGAACCTTAGTCTCATAAGGCATATCAACACCTTCATCATCAAGAGCATATTTCACAGCGCGTAAGATGTCTGATTTGATGGCGGTGACATCGCTTTTCTCACTATCCGTCCACCAACGCATTCTTAAGGTCACCCAACTTGCATCTAGCCCCCAAATAAGAACTTGCGGTTTGGGGCTTTTGACAATTTCATCATGGTTTTCCATAATTTTACGCAAAACTTCGCTCGCAGCATCAATGTCATCAGCATAGCCAATGCCCACATCATAGTGCGTGCGCCTGACAGTTTCGCCCGTTTTGACCAGCACAGCATTGGTATAAATATCACTATTAGGAATAACGGCTTTTTGCCCATCGTAAGTTTTAATAATCGTGGCTCTGGTTTCAATATGTTCGACAGTACCCTCAAAGCCTGAAGCCTCGATTTGGTCTCCGATTTCGAAAGGTTGACGCAATAAAATGAGCAAGCCCGCCAACCAGTTTTGCAAAATGTCTTTGAACGCAAAACCAATCGCCACAGAGCTGACACCAAGACCCGCCACTATGCTGCCCGGCTCTAATCCCGGAATAACGATTGTAAGGGCAATGACCCCGCCAAAAATAAGCATAGCCCATTTTGCAAAGGCGCCGAGAACCTCCCCTAAATTACTACGATTTCGGCGTTGAAAGGTTTTAAGTATAACGGATTGAATAAGTCTCGCGGCGATCCAAAATAAAATAAAGACCACGACGGCGACGACTAGGTTCGGAAGCAGCTTTATAAAGCCATCAAGCCAGCTATCGATTTGCTCAAGTGCGATTTTAGGGTTGAGATCAATTTGCCCGGTTTTATCTGAGGCAATACCATTGCCTGCATCTTGGCCTTCGGTTCCGTTCACTTGCATTTTTTCTCGCTTTCGCCGTAATGGAGCCAGCCCTGAGCGCAATCAGGCATAGCTTAAATGAAATTTTCCAAATTATTACTTTTAGACAACGAGGCTTTTCCTTTTTCGTTCCATTGTTTTAATCCCTGCCCCAATATAACCGCCAAAATTCCTTCCCTCTGCCGCATTACTCCGTTAGGGGCATGTCATGATTAATCAGCCCTCATATTCTACTCGTCCGACACTTCGTGTCGATTTGGATGCTATCAAAGCGAACTATACCGCCCTAAAAAATAAGGTGGGAGCCGCTAAGATCGGGGCTTCTGTGAAAGCGGATGCTTATGGACTTGGCGCCGTCCCCGTAGGGCGGGCACTTTACGGGGCTGGATGTCGAATATTCTTTGTGGCTACGGCTGGCGAAGGTAAATTATTACGAGAGGGTGTCGGCCCTAATGCGGCCATTTATGTTTTGAACGGGCCAGCTCCGCGCGATAAAGGCGTATTATTAGGCGCAAAACTTAAGCCTGTTATCAACTCAATTGAACAAGCCCGATTTTGGGCGTCTGTCTCAAACGAAGTTAATGAGCCCCCCTACACAGCTATACATATTGATACAGGGATGAATCGTCTTGGCCTGAACGCCGAAGAATTGACAGAACTCTCTCGTGATAAAAAGCTCTGGAAGTCACTTAACCCAGAATGGGTGATGAGCCATCTCGCTTGTGCGCCCGATGCGTCAAACCCTATGAATAAAGCCCAATTAGCGGCTTTCCGTAAAGCCGCCGCCCAGTTACCGCTCACTCCGTTGAGCCTTGCGAATACGGCCGGCATTTATCTTGGCAAGCCTTATCATTTTCAGATGGTACGCCCGGGTATAGGCTTGTTTGGCGGAGCGGCAACAACCAAACCAGATCAAGAAGTAAGCCGTCCCGTCGTTTCACTCCTCGCCCCTGTTCTACAAGTAAAATATATCAAAGCCGGTGAAACTGTTGGATATAATGCCACCTTCACAGCCCCTCGCGATATGCGTATCGCCATTGTAGGCGCGGGCTATGCAGACGGCGTACCCGTCGCACAATCAAACAAAGGCACAGCCATTATGCATGACATGGAAGTGCCTATTGTCGGGCGCGTCAGTATGGACCTTACTATATTGGATGTGACCGAAGCGCGGTTGACTGTCGAGACCGGAGGCGTTGCCTTATTCAGAGGGGCACATTTAGAAACCGAATCTCAGATTGGCGACACCCTCAATTATGAGTTACTGGTCCGTCTTGGCCAAAGATGTCGTCGTGACTATTGGAAGCCTAAGAAAGAAGACGCATAGATTAAGACAAGCCCCTTATCTGTCGAGATGAACCACACCTAATCCACCCGCGATAAAGGGACGTTCCCTTAGACGATTAGGGATACGCGCTGAAACAAAATCTTGGTGAAAATCCATATATATTTCGTCCTGAGGCCATAAGTCCATTCCTACCACACCAAAAGCATGCCCTTCTGCGCCCAGCACCCCTAAATTTGGCAGCTCCATCGCGACGAAGTTTTTATTCCTCCACGATAAATTCCCAGACGTTAAGCGCTCAATTCTGATTTTTGCTTTTGGCGTGAACACACCTATCGCCCCTTGATATTCCCAATCCGTGCGCAGTTTCTTTCGCAATTTAGATAAAACCGGATAGCGTTCTTCATTCCAGCTCATCACATTTAGATCTGCGCCCGTATCAAACAAAGCCGGAATAGTCTGGTCGAGAAATGACAGCGCCACAAACTTAATATTCCTGCCATCGTCTTTGAAAGGATTTGGATATAGCGCGGTAGAGGCCCATTCTTGCCCCAAAGTTACATTTAAATGCCTTGGCATAAAACTGATGGTCTTATCACGTTTTGAAATATGAACCTTATACTTTGCCAATATGTCCATCCCCACAATACCGTCAAAAGACTGATCAAGAGGGTGAGATTGCGTTGATGCGGCTCTATTCTCTAATACCACCAAGATTTGGCCGAGGTGTTTCAATCGTCCAACATTAAATTGCGGGATTGTTATCCGTTGACCAGACCCGACTTCTGAAATCCCGTAAATCGGTATGGACTCACCGTAATTTTCTTTCTCTGTTAGTTTTTCAGAAATCGTTTTAAAAATGGAGCTTCGCGTGGCGCCCGTATCCATCAAAAATTTATAAGCCTTGCCTTCAATTTCTACCCCTTCGATTAATATCAGACCATTGCTTTGAATGTGTATTGGGAGCGTGACGGTTTCCGTTGAACGAAGCGCTTGTCGTAAGGATAAAGTGCGTTCAGCCGTTGTCGAGCAAGACGCCAGCCAGAGCATGGATAGACAAAGACCTATTAGAGTGAATTTCCGCATGCACCTCTCTTTTTCGTTACTATTTCCCCGGTCTATAATCTCGCGTGGCCGTCTCTAATACGGCCTCCAAACGCATTGGCATCGCTTTATAGTCTCCCCTCGCGAAAAGCGGGGCTTGGTCATCATAATGCGGCGATGTTTCATCCAAAGTGGCCGCGCCATATTGGTGAATAGAGATAAGATCCAATTCACCTGCCTTATTCCATTCGGCCATCATAATATGCGTATCCCCTGCGAACGCATTCATCGCACCTGTTTTTTCGACACCCTCTCGATCTGAATAAATGGCCCGCAATACATCGGGGCCACCCTCCAAAGGTAAATCAACATCGCCGCGTTGCAGCCGATTCACCTCGCCCCATTCGGGGTCAAGCCGTCCAAACCGAGCCTTCAAATTTGTGGCCGCATATAAGAGGGCCTCCACAGGTTCCATCTCAGGCTCGGTATAGTCATACCCTAAGGCCTGAGTGCCCGCAATAACGGCTAAGGCTGCCCCTCGAGAGGATTGCGAGGTGTCGCCATTCCAATGCCTTAGAATCTCTTTTGCTTCATTTAAGAGCGGATCTTCGTAGGAGCGAGAGACGAGATCGACAACGAATTTCATCAAATTAGATTCAGGGTCATAACGCGTGTCGGATCGATATTTCAGAATATCATTTTTCGAGATAGCCTTATCCGCCGTAAATAATTTCAGAGCGCGGCGAGAACGGTTTGTCACACGCTTTTCTATCCCGAAAGTTTCAGAGAAATCAGCCCGAGACAGATTGCAGGATGGATCCGTTATATTAAATGGCGTTGCATTAGCGGAAAACACCCAACCGCATTCTGGATTCCAGTTTTGCGGCATATCACTCAGCGGACGAAAGCCTTCCCAAATCAATTCTGACTTATCCCCCGGCAAGACCGATTCCCAATCTGGGCCTTCTATCCGATTTGGCATACGGGCGTTATAGACCGCGCCAATATTCCCCTCTTTGTCTGCATATATCATATTAAATGAAAGCACATGGTTTTGCGCCACGGCGGCTTGCCATTCGGCCAATGTGCTAGCTTTGCCCATATCATACCATTGCTGTAATGCACCAATACCTTGCAATCCTGAAAACCGAACAGCGTAATGCCCCGTTGGAGTTGAGAGAACAGGGCCGTGCTTTGACCATAAGAGTGGCCGTGAGATAGGGAGAGAAAATGGGCCCCATAATTTCACTCGAAACGTAGACTTCGTAATGTCAAAGTCTTGCCATTCACCGTCTAATTTATACCGTTTAGGTGTGTCGACATCATCAACCTTAAGGGCGTAAATATCCACTAAATCAGGTCTATTCACGGTCTGCCCCCAGCCTAAATTTTCGTTTACCCCATTGGCAATTATAGGCACGCCCGGAAAAGTACCTCCGGCAATGTTCAACCCATCTTCTGAAACCATATGCGCTTCATACCAAGCATATGGCCCTGTCATGGGTTGATGGGAATTCACAATAAGCCGTGTAAAGCCATCCTCACTTCTGATTGGTGCCACCGCAAAGGCATTCGAGCCACGAACCGCATCAACCAGATTAAGTGCACTGGTTTGCGCCCAAGGCGAAACATTGGGTTTGTCGTCAGCTGTGAATAAATCTTCGAGATATCCGTCTAAACGATAAAAAAACGGCGTGGCCCATGTAAACCCAGCCAAAACGTCTTGCTCTGTTACAGGAAGAACGCCCGATAAAACTTTTTCGGGATGCTCTACGCCATATAGATTTATTGCGTCGGCATAGGCGCGGGCAATGGCTTTCACATCCTCTCGCACATCACTTTGATAGCGCTGCTCTATCGTTTCGGACACTTTGAATAAATCAAAGAGATAATCCTGAGGCGCCGCAGATTTACCCTTATATTGCGCGCTCATCCCGCGCGCGGCGATTATAACATCTTGAATAGTTTCAAAGTCATCCTCAGCATGGGCATATCCAAACCCAAAACTTGCATCCGCGTCTGTCTGTCCGAAAATATGGGGCACGCCATAACCGTCACGAATGATACGAACGTCATAAGATGCGGCGGTTTTTTTAATTTTTGACTGGCTGTAATTGGGCCCCGCTGGCGTTCGTAAATAAAGCGCGGCCACCACCAAAAGAAAAAAGATAACTAAGCCGAGGACTTTAAGAACATTCTTCATGCTGTATTTGTGCAACGGCTATTCATTTTTTGAAAGCGGAAACTACATTTTGGCGTTTGTGAAGTCGCCAGAATTCCCCTATCCTCCGTTTCAGGAGGACTTCATAATGACGACAGCTAAACCCAATATTCAGGATTTTTTGGAGCAGCTCCTCTCTGAAGGCAAAGCGCTTATGGACCCAAACAGCAAGGGCCGCCAAGATATAACGCAAAAGGGCAAAGCCCTATATCAACAAGGCGAAGACTACCTTGCAGACAAATTAAGCATTGGCGACGATGCAGAAAGCCGCAAAGATTTGCGCGATAAAGCCAAGATTGCTGCCGGGGCTGGCGGTCTAGCCTTACTCCTTTCTTCAAGGTCTGGACGAAAACTCGCCACTCTTGGTGGGTTAGGCGCCTTAGGTATGATTGCGTTTAAAGCTCACCAAGCAGGCCGCATGCCTAAAAATGTCGATGACGTTATCGGTCTTATCAAAGGTGAAAAGGCTGAAAAGCGTGCCAATATCTTGCTACAAGCCATGGTCGCAGCGGCGCAAGCCGACGGCGAAATCAGCCATGACGAAAAAACGCTTATTGAAGCCCATGAAGGCGCGAGCGAAACCACGCTCCTATCAGCCTTAAAGGCTAATGCAGACCCAAAAGCCATTGCTGCGCTCGCTGAAAATGACCAAACAGCCTATGAAATTTATGCTGTCTCTTGCCGCATTGCTAATGGTCTGCACCCAAAAGAACGGGACTACTTAGATCGGCTCGCAATGGAATTGCGACTAGACCCAGAAATGGCTGCTCAGGTCGAAACAGAAGTGAGGACTGGATAATGCGGAAGATAATTTACACGCTCGCAAGTTTGATAGTTTTAAGCGTTCTCACGGCATGTACGGCCCCGACTGAAGAGTGCTGCGCCCCACCGCCTAGTCACAATGGTCAGAACCAACCTCACCTCCCGCCGCCTAATTTTCCCGTTAGCGAAGCACCGTCTGATGTTCGTTTTTGCGGTGGCATGGCACGCGTTCAAGGTAATGAATGCCCTGTGGGCCAGTTCTGCCGCCGAACCATTGGCGATTTATGCGGAGTCGCAGACGCGCCCGGGACATGCACTCCTTTACCAGAGGTTTGTCCTCAAATTTACGCGCCTGTTTGCGGGTGTAACGGAAAAACCTATCCCAATGAATGTACAGCTAATGGACAAGGCGTCAGCGCGAGTTATGAGGGAGAGTGTAAATGATAAAACCCAGCCTGTTTGTATGCACGGCTTTTCTCGTTATTGCTTGCTCTGAAACTGACGTGCAACATAGCGCGGATAATTCTGCCGTTACGGAAGTCAAATCAGAAAGCGACGTTCATACGGATCGAGAAAATTGGGGAGATTTTCACCTTTATTTTAATGAAGATACGCACGCCACGAACTCTGTTATTGTCGGCGTTGCTAAAATCAAACCAGGTGAACAAGTTCACCCCGCCCATCGTCATAAAGATGAAGAATATTTGCTCATTACCAAAGGTGAAGGCATTTGGCTCATCCATGGAGAAGAGCGCCCTGCAAAAGCAGGCGACATGCTCTATGCTGCGCCTTGGGATTATCACGGAATTACCGCTGCAGCAGATAGCCCTTTAGAATTTGTTGTATTCAAATATTCGGCCAAGGATACACCTCCGCCCGTTGACCCAGACCCAAGCCTTCCCGAACTCGACCCGCGTGATCCACTAACAGCTAGAAATTAATCTCTTATGTTTCAAAACTTCTTTGACGAATTAAGAGCGGCAAAAGTGCCCGTCTCTATACGTGAATATTTAACGCTATTAGAAGGCGTCGATAAAGGCGTGGCAAATGAGAGCTTGGACGGGTTTTATTACCTCTCCCGCACGGCCCTTATAAAGGATGAACGCAATCTCGATAAATTTGACCAAGTCTTCTCTCATGTCTTTCGCGGCCTAGATTATATCGGCGATATTTTCGGCCAAGACTCCAGCGCCATTCCTGACGATTGGCTCCGTAAGATGGCAGAGCTTCATCTCTCGCCTGAAGAGATGGCGGAAATTGAAAAGCTCGGAGATTTTGACAAAATCATGGAAGCTCTGAAAGAACGTCTTGAAAATCAAGACAAGCGCCATGAAGGCGGTAATAAAAATATCGGCACGGCAGGACGCTCCCCTTTCGGAGCTTATGGCTTCAACCCAGAGGGTGTTCGCATCGGACAAAAAGAAGGACGGCATGGCAGAGCCGTCAAAGTCTGGGATAAGCGCCAATTTAAAAATCTGGATGGTGATAAGGAAATTGGGACGCGGAATATCAAGGTCGCCTTACGGAGACTGCGCAAATTTGCACGAGAGGGCGCGGCGGAAGAACTCGATTTAAACGGCACAATTGCTGGTACCGCCAAGCAAGGTTGGCTTGATATTAAAATGCGGCCCGAACGCCGCAATGCCGTAAAGGTCCTCGCCTTCTTTGACATTGGCGGTTCTATGGATGCTCATATTAAACAGGTTGAAGACTTATTCTCTGCCGCTCGCAGCGAATTTAAACGGTTAGAGTATTTCTATTTCCACAACTGCCTCTATGAGCAAGTTTGGAAGGACAATATTCGCCGTATGAATAATGTGACGCCAACATGGGATGTTTTACACAAGTTCCCGTCCGATCATCGCGTGGTTATTGTCGGTGACGCTGCCATGAGTCCGTATGAAATCGCGGTACGCGGTGGTTCCGTGGAACACTGGAATGACGAACCCGGCGCGGTTTGGCTACAGCGTTTAGTTGATGTTTATCCGCACTTAATTTGGATTAATCCTACCGCAGAAAAATATTGGCAATATTCACAAAGCACTAATATGATTCAGGACATTATTGGCCCTGACCGTATGTTCCCAATGACCTTATCAGGCCTAGAAGACGCTATGCGTGAACTAGCCCGATAACCCCTTTTAATTTTAACTGAAAGCACACCATGAAATTCACAAAACATTTTATCCTGCCGGCACTCACGGCCTTAACTCTCACGGCTTGTAATAATGCAGGGCAAGATGACGCCACAAATGAGACAGCCATAGACAGCTCAGATTTGGTTTATACCTGCCCTGCAGATAAAATCCTGACAACAATTGAACCTTATGGTGATGATGCAGACGCCCCCGTCATGAGCGCGGACTTCAAGAGCTATCATGTTGAAAATGGCAAACGCAAAGATGTCATGACGACGACGACGGGCCTTCAATATAAAGTCGCCCAAGAAGGCCTGAAAGATGGAGCTCAACCTGTCGGCAACCAAGTCGTCACTATGCATTATCACGGCTATTTTCCAGATGGAACGAAATTTGATAGCTCTTATGACCGCAGTCAAACCATTCAATATCCAGCGACAGGTTTTATCAAAGGCTGGATTGAAAGCCTGCATGACATGAAGGTCTGCGAAGCGCGAATTCTCTATATCCCTGGTGATTTGGCCTATGGCCCCTCAGGCCGCCCGGGTATTCCCGCTAATGCCACCTTATTATTTAAGATGCAGCTTATCGCAGTGGAACCGACGCTGCCTGTAACAAATTAATAAAGCGAATATTCCAAAACAATTCGGATATTTCAAGAGCCGTTCAAAGGGCCAAACAAAGAGCCGTTCAATTGAACGGCTCTTTTGATATAATAATTTGATAAAATAAACTGGGCCCTTATGGGGCCTCAAAAGAGAATAGATTTAACGCCGATTTACTTTTCCGGCAAAATTTGAATCCGATAAGCTGTTTTTGGGTCGAACATTGTCTTCGCGCGTGACTGTAAATCCTCAACAGTCATGTTTTTATAAGCTTCAGAACGCGATCTATGTCGATTAAGACGTTCCTCATCCGTTTGACCGTTTGCAATTACATCCATCCAATAGCTGTTACTCTCTAATGAAGTTTCGATATTCTCCAAGACTGGCTTCATTCCGCGCTCGAACATGTCTGTGTCGAGCTTGCCTTCTCTAAATTCAGCGGCAATTTCATCCACTTTTAGGCTCATTCTGTCTATGTCATCGGGTGACACTTCGAGTGACACCCCAAAATACCCATAATCAGGATAGGTACGCGGCGTAAAACTAAAGGCGGAGGGAGAGTAACTGGCCCCCTCTTCTTCGCGTAAGACTTCGGTTAGCCTCAAACGAAATAATGTGGCGAGCATAGACACTTCGCGGCTCGTTTGTGCATCACGGCCATCTGGCGTCGGCCAATAAACACTATATAAGGCTGTTGTCGTATCCCCTGCATGTGACAATTTCACAGGCCGATTACTGCCCTTCGGAAAGTTAAGCCTGATATCCTCGTCAGAAGGTTCTGCAAATTGTTCTTGCTGTTTAGGAAAAGCCCCAAAGGTTCGGGCCACAGACTTTATTGCCTCATCCGGAGTAATATCCCCGACAATCGCGATTTCTATCGCTGTATTAGACTGAAAGGGTGATAAATATGCCTTCACCATATCTGTTGTGACACGCAACATTTCATCTTCGCTCGGATAGCCAAAACGGGTGTCGCCCGACCGTAAAAGACGAGGTATATCACGAGAAGCGACCCCGTTCGGCGTGGAATCTAATGTTGGATAGAATGATTTGATATATTTATCATATTGCGCCTTGGCTTCAGGTCTATAGCCCTGCGCTGTCACATAAGCGGCCATTAAGTTAAGCTGTAGATCCAAATCACTTGGCACTGTTGCACCGCTTAAAACACGCCTGTCTGTTCCCATCGATTGCAAAACGCCAACCGAGCGCCCCGCTGTAATCTTTCGGATTTCATCAACTGAATGGGCCTCTAATCCACCAAGCCCTAGAGCATTAGGGGCGAATATACGTAAACCAGGCTCCTCTCTTGGCAAAAAGAGTTCTCCTCCAGACAGGGCCACATTTATAGAAATGATATCCTTTTGGTATGGGGTTTGTTTTATATTTAACTTTACACCATTTTCAAAAACGACGCGTTCAAAGTCTATATCTTGGACAGTTTCCCGGCTCTTAATCAGACCAGGAGTCCCCCACTCACTATAGGCAAATTCCTGCCTCGCAATCTCTTCACGCGGAGACACTGAGATTTGCCGAGCTTCCATCAAGGCGGTTTCGAGCTTACTCTCGGCATCCTCTATCATTTCCGAAGTCGCTAAATAGAGCTGCGGCGCTTGGTCGACACCCTTCCATTGCTTTCTGAACGCCTGATTGACGTCGTTAAGCGTAATATCATCAGCATAATCGTTAAAGCGCTCCAAAGCGCTTTCAGGAGTTGTGACAACAATATCATCCCCAAAAGCAGATAATATACGGCGGGCTAAATTCGGTGTGCGGCGCGTTGAGGCTGTTTGAACACTGACTTCATAGCTTTTGCGAGAATTTGCAATCTGTTCATCTAATTCTGATTGTGAGAAACCAAATTCCAATGCTTGACGCAATACGGGTTCAGCCCCTTTAAGGGCCATGTCCCACTTTCCTTTCTCAGGCTGTATTGATAACGCGCTGAGGCGCACGCCATCAAAAAGTGAATTGGTCCCAGCGGACGCGCTAATAAACGGCGCATCTGTAGTCCGAGATAGCTCTCCTAGCCGCTGAGACAGAATTCTATTGCCAAGGCTCTCTACGAAGGCATCCTTACGGGATTGTATCGTGTCGTCCTTTTTCTCTAAAGGCTGAGCGACAGACAGTGAAAGCGACGTTTGTATCTCTGGATTGACATAATAATGGGTTCGAGCCGTCTCTAGCGACAAAGCCTCAGCTTCATATTTTGCCGCGCCTTCACCTACGGCTTGCCAGTCTGAAAAATACTCTTCTATCTTTTTTGCCGCATAATCTGTTTCAACATCACCAACGAAAACGACAAAAGTATTCTCCGGTCTATAATATCCTTCATAGAAGGCTTTGAACTGCTCTGCCGTTACACTTTTAATGGTGTCTTCCGTTCCGATAGGCAAACGGTCGGGAATCAAAGTGTCGCCGAGAAAAAACTCTAGATAATCTATAAAGGCATCAAAACCGGGACTAGAGCGCGCGCGTTTTTCGGCCAATATGACCCCTCTCTCGCGATCAATGGCTTCTGCATCAAGGGTTAGATGACTGGCGGTTTCGCGCATAATCATCAATGTTTCATTCAAAATGGCTTCATCGACTTCGGGCAATTCCAACTGATATGTGGTCTCGAAGAAACTTGTCGAAGCGTTTGTATCCGCGCCAAATGAAAGACCAAATTTCTCAAGACGTTTGATCATTTCACCTTCTGGGATATTCTTTGAACCGTTAAAGGCCATATGCTCCAGAAAATGCGCGAGCCCTCTCGTTTCATCACTTTCATTAAGAGAACCTGTGTCAACACGCATCAATAATGTGGCTGTTTTTGTAGGGGTTGAGTTTGATCTCACGGCATACCGTAAGCCGTTCTCTAATTTTCCATATTCAATATTGGGATCAACAGCTAAATCGCTGACTTCATGTACAAATGAAGCCTCTGCTTTTATGGCGGCTGATTCCTCGACCCGGCCGCATGATGAAGAAAATAAAGCATAAATAACAATAGGATAGATAAATATTTTTCGCATTACGGTCTGTCCTTAAAAAAGCCTTACCCGTTAAGGCATGGTCTGCCAAACGAGAGAGTGCAAGTCGTAAAGTTATACTTAACTATAATGTGTGTCATGGGTTGAAACATTTGAGCAGTTGCGGCATGGCCTGCCTGTGAGTTTACCGCCTTCCAATATGACGAATACAGCGCCTTTTGCTGCCCCCGAATCAGGACTTATCGTCTTTGATTTCGATGGCACAATTACGACCAAAGACACTTTTGCCCTATTTTTGCGTTATTATGCAGGGTTATTGCCTTGGTTCTTTAAGGTCATGCGCCTTATGCCCGTATTTATGGCCTATAAGCTGGGACGTATTGACCGTCATGCCGTGAAAGCCGCCGTCATCAAGACGTTTTTCAAGGGCGAAACTGAAGAGAACATTTTTGCCAAGGCCCAAACATTTGCAAACGACGTCATCCCGCCCCTTATCCGCCCGCTTGCACAAGAGTGTTTTGACCAAAAAAAGCAAGACATAGAGTCATTATATATATGTAGCGCCTCTATCACGCCGTATCTACGCCATTGGGCTGTGCAACAAGGCCTCCCAGAAGATCATGTCTTAGCCGTTGAGTTAGAGTTCGAATCGGGCGTCGCAACAGGGCGTATAGCGGGGTATAATGTCTGGGGTGAGAACAAGGTTCGCCGTATCTACCAAGCCTTCAATTCAGATTACGTTCATATTAAAGAGGCTTATGGAGATACAAGGGGTGATTTGGAACTGTTAAACGCCGCAGAGGCGTCTTACTTTAAGCCTTTTCGCCTATCGCCGTCTTAGGCATTGAAATTGGAAGAATTCCTTTTAATAGGAAATTAACGTCTAGCCATAGCGTTTACGTTTGGTTAGGTTATTGTGGAATCTACACTTCGTAGATGTTTGTTACTGGAGAGTTGGGGGTTTTTTGAAATGAAACGTACTCTATTATTGGCCGCATCGGCCGCGGTGCTTGCTGCACCAACCATCGCACAGGAATTACCACCCGGTAATCCATTGCCTGGTGAATGTTTTGCCCGGGTAATCGTGCCGGCAACATACCAAACTTCGACTGAGCAGATTGTTCTGCGTCAAGCGGGTGAGGAAATCAGAAAAATTCCGGGTCGTTTCGAAACCGTCACTGAACGCGTGCTCGTTCAAGAAGAAAGCTATGAGCTTGTTGTTGTCGGCAACGGTGGCACTATCGTCCCTGGACGTGGCACAATCGTTGTTACAATCAATGGCACAGCTTACAACATTGACTCTGCCCGTACAGTAACTGGCTCCAATGGCGCCGTTATTGGATCGGTTGATAGTGAAGGCAATATTGTTGGCTCAAATGGCCGTGTCATCGTACGCGACGCCGTCGACCCACTGACTCTCATTGGTCGCGGTTCTGCAACGACTACACTCTCATATGGTAACACTCGTTATAGCGTCGCTTCGGATATGAGCGTTCGCAATGCTTCTGGTTCACGCATCGGCCAAATCGACCGCAATGGCGGCTTGGTGGGTACAAACGGTAACCTTATCACACGTAACATTGTAAATTCTTACAGCGGCGCGGCTTCAACTGGTGGTCAATCTGCTTTCCGGACAGAAACACAAACTGTTGTCGTTCAAGAAGCTTCAACTGAACTCGTAGTCATTCCCCCAGTCTACGAAACTGTAACAGAGACAGTTGTTGTTCAGCCACAATCTGTTGAATACACAACAGTCCCTGCTGTTTACGAAACTTATACAGACACTGTTGTGGTTCAAGAAGCCTCAACTGAGCTTGTGACTATCCCTCCAGTATTTGAAACCGTCGCAGACACTGTCGTTGTACAAGAAGCCTCAACTGAACTCGTCACTATCCCAGCGACTTACGAAACAGTGACTGACACTGTTGTCGTTCAGCCTGCGACTGTTGAATATGTTTCTGTTCCTGCCGAATATGAAACTGTTTCTGAGTCTGTCATCGTACAAGAAGCTTCAACTGAGCTCGTCACTATCCCAGCGACATTTGAAACTGTGACTGACACTGTTGTTGTGCAAGAAGCCACTACAGAGCTTGTCACTATCCCGCCTGTTTTTGAAACAGTCACAGACACAGTTGTGGTTCAAGAAGCCTCGACTGAACTCGTCACTATCCCAGCTGTATTCGAAAACGTTACGGAAACGATCGTCGTCACGCCCGCTTCAGTAACATATGAAACAATCCCAGCGGTTTATGAAACCGTACAGGATACTGTTGTTGTTCAAGAAGCCTCAACAGAGCTTGTCACTATCCCAGCAACATTCGAAACAGTTTCTGAAACTGTTGTTGTTCAAGAAGCGACTACAGAGCTTGTTACTGTACCTGCAGAATTTGGCGTTGTTGCTGAAACTGTCGTCGTACAAGAAGCCTCTACAGAGCTTGTCACTATTCCAGCGACTTATGAAACTGTGACTGACACAGTTGTTGTTCAGCCTGCTGGTGTTGATTATGTCGTCGTACCGGCGGAATATGAAACATATACTGACACGGTTGTTGTTCAGGAAGCCTCTACAGAACTCGTCACTATCCCAGCTAAATTCCGTACAGTTACAGATACTGTCGTTGTTCAGCCTGCTGGCGTTGAGTATGTGACTATCCCGCCTGTTTTTGAAACCATTCAAGAGCCTGTCGTTGTTCAAGAAGCCTCTACTGAGCTTGTCACTATTCCGGCAACATTCGAAACTGTGACTGAAACAGTTGTGGTTACTCCGCAAACAGTTGAATATGTTTCTGTTCCTGCGGTTTACGAAACCGTTCAAGACACTGTTGTTGTACAAGAAGCTTCAACAGAGCTCGTCACTATTCCAGCAACATTTGAAACTGTAACTGACGTCGTTGTCGTTCAGCCTGCTGGCGTTGAGTATGTTTCTGTGCCTGCAGAATATGAGACCGTACAAGAAACAGTTGTTGTACAAGAAGCGTCTACAGAGCTCGTCACTATCCCACCAGTATTTGAAACTGTAACTGACGTCGTTGTCGTTCAGCCTGCTGGCGTTGAGTATGTTTCTGTGCCTGCGACTTACGAAACCGTTCAAGAAGCGGTTGTCGTTCAAGAAGCCTCTACAGAGCTTGTCACTATCCCAGCGACATTTGAGACTGTGAACGAAACTGTCGTCGTAACGCCAGCTTCTGTGACATATGAAACAATCCCAGCAGTCTTTGAAACTGTTCAAGAAGCTGTTGTTGTTCAAGAAGCCTCGACTGAGCTTGTCACTATCCCACCTGTCTTTGAGACAGTGACTGAAACGCTTGTCGTAACACCGCAAACTGTAACTTATGAAGTTATTCCGGCTGTTTACGAAACTGTGCAGCAACCTGTTGTCGTACAAGAAGCGTCTACAGAGCTTGTGACTATCCCAGCGACATATGAAACTGTGACAGACACAGTTGTTGTTCAGCCACAAACTGTTGATTATGTGACAGTCCCTGCTGAGTATGAGACTTACCAAGAAACAATCGTTGTTCAGGAAGCCTCTACAGAGCTCGTCACGATCCCTGCGACTTATGAAACTGTTGCAGAAACAATCGTCGTAACACCGCAAACAGTTGAATATGTTTCTGTTCCTGCTGTTTACGAAACCGTTCAAGACACTGTTGTTGTACAAGAGGCGTCTACAGAGCTCGTCACTATCCCAGCAACTTTCGAAACAGTGACTGACACTGTGGTGGTTACGCCGCAAACTGTTGAGTATGTTTCTGTGCCTGCTGTATATGAAACAGTCCAAGAAGCTGTTGTTGTTCAAGAAGCCTCGACTGAGCTTGTGACGATCCCAGCAACATTCGAAACTGTTTCTGAAACAATCGTCGTTCAGCCTGCTGGCGTTGAGTATGTTTCAGTCCCTGCGACATATGAAACCGTCACAGAAAATGTTGTCGTACAAGAAGCGTCAACAGAGCTTGTGACTATCCCAGCCACATTCGAAACTGTCACAGAAACTGTTGTCGTTACGCCAGCAACGACAACTTATGAATCTGTGCCTGCTGTTTACGAAACCGTTCAAGAAGCGGTTGTTGTTCAGGAAGCCTCAACAGAGCTCGTCACTATTCCAGCGACATTCGAGACTGTTTCCGAAACACTCGTCGTCACACCAGCCTCTGTTACTTATGAAACAGTGCCTGCTGTGTATGAAACAGTTCAAGAAGCTGTTGTGGTTCAAGAAGCCTCGACTGAGCTTGTAACAGTTCCTGCGACATTCAAAACAGTGTCTGAAACTGTTGTCGTTCAAGACGCAACGACAGAATTGGTCACTATCCCAGCTGTTTATGAAAACGTGACTGAAACTTATGTTGTTCAAGAAGCGTCTACTGAGCTTGTGACAGTTCCACCTGTCTTTGAGACAGTGACTGAAACAGTCGTAGTACAGCCTCAATCTGTTGATTACGTTGTTGTGCCAGCTGAGTACGAAACTTACCAAGACACAGTTGTTGTTCAGGAAGCCTCTACTGAGCTTGTCACTATTCCAGCGACATTTGAAACTGTGACTGAAACAGTTGTGGTTCAAGAAGCCTCTACAGAGCTTGTTTCAATCCCAGCAACATATGAAACTGTCTCTGAGACAGTTGTTGTTAAAGAAGCAACAACAGAGCTTGTTACAATTCCTGCAACGTTCAAAAACGTAACAGATACAGTTGTCGTTACGCCGCAAACTGTAAACTATGTGACTGTCCCTGCGGAATATGAAACATATCAAGAAGCCGTTGTTGTCCAAGAAGCGTCAACTGAGCTTGTTGTCGTTCCAGCAACATATAAAAATGTGACTGAGACTGTTGTGGTTCAAGAAGCCTCTACAGAGCTTGTTTCAATCCCAGCGACATATGAAACTGTCACTGAAACTATTGTTGTTCAGCCAGAAACGGTTGAATATGTCTCTGTTCCCGCAACATACCGCACAGAACAAGAAACATACATCCAACAAGACGCAGCTGACGAATTGGTTGTTATCCCGGCGGTTTATGAAAACGTCACTGAAACAATCGTTGTTCAAGAAGCAAGCACACGGGTTGATGTTGTTCCTGCAACATACAAAACAGTACAAGAAACAATCGTCGTTCAGCCTTCTCGCGTCGACATTGAAGTCATTCCTGCTGTTTACGAAACACGCTCTGAGCGCGTTTTGATCGAACCTGCACGTGAAGAGTGGAAGCCTGGTAGCCAAGCTATCAATGCAACACAGCTCGGTGGATCTGGTACAATCAATACAAACACACGTGGACAGTTCACTGTCTTTAACGGTGTGTCTGAGCAAGTGGTTGAATCAACACAAACTATCGTGAACCAAACAGGTGAAATCCTCTGTCGTGTTCTTATCCCTGCACGCTACAAAACGATCACTAAGCAAGTTATCGTCACGCCAGCGCGCACAGTGGAACGCACTATCCCTGCTGTCACAAAGCAAATCACGAAACGTGTCGTCGATACAGAAGCCACAACACGTGAAACTGTAATCCCTGCGGTTACTGACACAATTACACGCCGCGTTGTTAAATCAGCCGCACGTGTAATGACACGTAGCGAAGCTGAACGTGCAGGCCTTAAAGGTCAGGCATTTGGCGGTTACTCTGGCTTTGTTGATACAAACAATGACGGAAGTGATGACCGTGACGGACTATCCCGCACAGCGGCTGCTAATGCAGACCGTGCTGGTGGTGGACGCCGCGGAATTACAGGGTCAACACGTTACGGACAGCAATTGGGTACAATTTCCAAACGCGTCATTGACGAGGAAGCTCGTGTTGCTGAACGTCGTATCCCTGCGGTTACGAAGACAGTTCAACGCCGTGTTGTGAAAACTCCAGCGTCAACACAGCAACGTGTTATCCCTGCAGTTACTCAAACAGTGACACGCCGTGTTGTTGACCGTCCTGCATCTACGCAAGAACGCGTCATTCCAGCTGTAACTAAGATGGAAACACGTCGCCGGATTAAGACCCCTGCCCGTACAGCAGAACAAATTGTTCCTGCCGTTACGAAACAGGTCACTCGCCGCGTCGTGGACCGCCCTGCTTCTGTTCAAGAGCGCGTCATTCCAGCTGTTACAAAAACAGAAACACGCCGTGTTGTGAAAACACCAGCAGCAACACAAGAACGTGTCATTCCAGCCGTTACACAACAGGTTACTCGCCGCGTTGTGAAAACTCCGGCTTCGACACAAGAACGTGTTATCCCTGCTGTCACTAAAACAGAGACACGTCGCCGTATCGCGACGCCAGCGAGAACTGTTGAACGTGTTGTACCTGCAGTCACGAAGCAAGTGTCACGCCGTGTTGTGAAAACACCGGCTCAGACAGTTGAGCGTGTTATCCCTGCGGTAACAAAGCAGCGTACACGCCGTGTTGTTAAGACACCGGCTTCGACACAAGAACGCGTCATTCCAGCGGTTACACAGACGGTTACACGCCGTGTTGTTGATCGTCCGGCTTCGACGCAAGAACGTGTCATTCCAGCTGTCACAAAGATGGAAACACGCCGTGTTGTTAAGACACCAGCAAGAACTGTAGAACGTACGGTACCAGCCGTTACGAAAACAGTTCAGCGCCGTGTTGTTAAGACACCAGCGGCGACACAAGAACGTGTCATCCCTGCTGTGACGAAGATGGAAACACGCCGCGTTGTTAAGACACCTGCCCGTACAGTTGAGCGCCAAGTGCCTGCTGTTACGAAACAGGTTTCTCGCCGCGTTGTGAAGACACCTGCTTCTGTTCAAGAGCGTGTCATCCCAGCTGTCACTAAGGCGCAAACTCGCCGCGTTGTGAAAACGCCAGCCTCTACGGTTGAGCGCGCGACACCTGCCGTAACAAAGCAAGTCACTCGCCGTGTTGTGAAAACACCAGCGTCTACGACTGAGCGCGTTATTCCTGCAGTGACGAAGATGGAAACACGCCGTGTTGTGAAAACACCAGCGTCTACTGTCGAGCGTGTCGTTCCGGCTGTCACGAAACAAGTGTCTCGTCGTGTTGTTAAGACACCAGCGGCGACACAAGAACGTGTCATTCCAGCGGTCACAAAAGTGGAAACACGCCGCGTCGTGAAAACACCAGCCTCTACTGTTGAGCGGGTCATCCCTGCTGTGACGAAACAAGTCACACGTCGTGTTGTTAAGACACCAGCGGCGACACAAGAGCGCGTCATTCCAGCGATCACGAAGACGGAAACACGTCGCCGTATCGCGACGCCAGCACGTACTGTTGAACGCACTGTACCGGCTGTCACGAAACAGGTCACACGCCGCGTTGTTAAGACGCCAGCTGCGACCCAAGAGCGTGTCATTCCAGCGGTCACAAAGATGGAAACGCGTCGTGTTATCAAGACACCATCGCAAACTGTCGAACGTGTTATCCCGGCTGTAACGAAAGCTGTCTCTCGCCGCGTCGTGAAAACGCCTGCAGCGACGACAGAGCGCGTCATTCCAGCGGTAACGAAGATGGAAACACGCCGCGTCGTGAAAACACCTGCCCGTACAGTTGAGCGTCAAGTGCCTGCTGTTACGAAACAGGTTTCTCGCCGCGTTGTGAAGACACCTGCTTCTGTTCAAGAGCGTGTCATCCCAGCTGTGACTAAAATGGAAACACGCCGCGTCGTGAAAACGCCAGCCTCTACGGTTGAGCGCGCGACACCAGCGGTTACAAAAACTGTCTCTCGCCGTGTTGTTAAGACACCGGCTCAGGTACAGGAACGTGTTATTCCAGCCGTCACAAAAGCAGAAACACGCCGCGTTGTGAAAACACCGGCCCGTACAGTTGAGCGTGCAACGCCTGCTGTTACGAAAACTGTTTCTCGCCGCGTTGTGAAGACACCTGCTTCTGTTCAAGAGCGTGTCATCCCAGCTGTGACTAAAGCGGAAACACGCCGCGTCGTGAAAACGCCAGCGTCAACTGTTGAACGTGTTATTCCAGCTGTAACGGCTCAGATTTCACGTCGTGTTGTTAAAACACCAGCAGCGACACAAGAACGCGTTATCCCTGCAGTGACTAAGATGGAAACACGCCGTGTTGTTAAGACACCTGCGCAGACTGTCGAACGGGCAATCCCGGCTGTGACAAAACAAGTCACCCGCCGTGTGGTTGAAACACCGGCTCAGGTTCAGGAACGTGTTGTTCCTGCGGTCACGAAAACTGAAACGCGCCGCCGTATCGCTACGCCGGCCCGCACAGTTGAACGGGCTGTACCAGCTGTCACGAAGCAAGTGGCTCGCCGCGTTGTTAAGACACCAGCTGCGACGCAAGAGCGGGTTATCCCAGCTGTGACTAAAACTGTTGAGCGCCGTGTTGTTAAGACACCAGCGCGTACAGTTGAGCGTGCTATCCCGGCTGTAACAAAGACTGAAACTCGCCGCGTCGTTAAGACACCGGCTCAGGTTCAAGAACGTGTTATTCCGGCTGTGACTAAGGCAGAAACACGCCGCGTCGTTAAGACACCGGCACAGACTGTCGAGCGCACAGTTCCAGCGGTCACAAAGCAAGTCACTCGCCGTGTTGTGAAAACACCGGCTGCGACCCAAGAACGGGTTATCCCGGCTGTGTCAAAGCAGGTTCAACGCCGTGTCATGCGGACACCTGCATCAACGCAAGAGCGCGTCATTCCTGCGGTAACGAAACAGGTTTCACGCCAAGTGGTCAAAACACCGGCCTCTACACGTGAACGTGTGATCCCAGCCGTAAGCAATGTCGTTGAGCGTCGTGTTGTTAAGACACCAGCACGTACGATTGAGCGCACTGTTCCTGCTGTGACGAAAACGGTTCAACGCCGTGTTGTTAAGACACCAGCTTCGACACAAGAGCGTGTCATTCCGGCTGTCACAAAAACAGTACAGCGCCGTGTCATGCGGACTGAAGCTCAAACGCAAGAACGGGTCATCCCTGCTGTGACTAAGACTGAAACACGTCGTCGCATCAAAACACCAGCGACAACGCAAGAGCGCGTTATCCCGGCTGTTACGAAGCAAGTCACTCGCCGCGTCGTTAGAACACCAGCGACAACGCAAGAGCGGGTTATCCCTGCTGTGACAAAGCAAGTCACTCGCCGCGTCCCTGTGGGTGCGCCACGTATCGAACGTCGGGTTATCCCAGCGCGTTACGACACAGTGACAGTTCAGCGTATGGTTGAAGCTCCACGTACTGAAACAATTGCTATCCCAGCTGAATACGGCACAATCGAGCGTCGTACACAGATTACGGGTGAGAAAGCCGAATGGCGTCAGATCCTTTGCGAAGCGAATGCTAGCCGCGAAGTTATCTCTGCCATCCAACGTGCACTAACCGCACAAGGCTACTATCAAGGTGCAATTGACGGTACATTGGGTCGTATGACTTACGCCGCTGTCGAGCGTTTCCAAACAGCACGTGGTCTATCAACAGGTGGCCTAACATTGACAACAGTTGACGCCTTGGGTGTGAACTGGCGCTCAATGATTAGCGGAACATCTGGTGTGACAACGGGCGGTTTCACAACTGGCTCTACAGTCTCAGGTAGCTCAACAGGCTTCACGACAGGTTCAACTGTCACCACAACGACTACATCTGGTTATACAGTCGGTGCCGATGGCACAGTCCGTAATGCCTCTGGTGTGGTTATCGGCCGCTTAAATGGCGCAGGTGATGTTGTTAACTCTGCCGGTACTGTCGTTATCAGCGGCTTCTCATCCTCAGTGGGTGGTGGTTCTGGTCTCGTCACAGGCGGGTCATTGAGCGGATACTCTATCGGTGCAAACGGTACTGTCACAGACAGTTCTGGTCGCGTCATCGGAAGAATGAATGCCGCAGGTGATGTAGTGAACTCAGCAGGAACAGTTGTTCTTCGCGGATTATCTGCAACATCAGGTGCCGCCGGCACAATCGGCAGCACGACAACGACGACGACTACAGGAGGTCTGTCAGCGGGTGACTTCCAAGTCCGTGCAGATGGTATGGTAATCAACCGTTCAACAGGCACAGTTATTGGCCGTGTTGATGCAAACGGTAATGTTATCAATGCTGCGGGTACAATCATCGGCCGCGTAAACTAAGATAAGTTTCCGGGCGAAAGCCCGGACTGAATAAGAGGCCCCGCAAGATGTTAACCTTGCGGGGCTTTCTTTTTTGCGGCTCGCCGCAATCACCGCTTTATCGTTTTGCTTTGATTTGGCCCTTACGCGCCGATAGGAAAAAGTGTAAAAGATGAGGCAATGCGTTGACAGATACGGCTCTAACTGTATAAAGCGCAACGAATTGGCCGCCGCCTTTCGTCCACGATTCTTATGGGAACATTCGGACCCTTTAGAGACTGAGGACAAACACAAGGCGGCTTTTGAATTTTTGGAGAGCTCAAAAGGGTTTTCCCGCAGGAAGGAATGATCATGTTCGCAGTGATCCAAACAGGCGGCAAGCAATATAAAGTCGCTAAAGACGATATCATCGTCGTGGAAAAATTAGACGGCGAAGCCGGAGACAAAGTTGATTTTGGTGACGTTCTATTGAGCGGTACTGGTGCAGACGTAAAAGTTGGCGCCCCTCTCGTTAAAGGCGCTTCTGTAACAGGCGAAATCCTAGAGCAGCGCAAAGCCGCTAAAGTCTTGGTTTTCAAGAAAAAGCGTCGTCAGAACTACCGTCGTAAAAAAGGCCATCGTCAAAACGAGACGGCTGTTAAAATCACAGGAATTAAAGGTTAGGCCCCGCGCCAACCTTTAGGATTAGAGGAGTAACTCATGGCTCATAAAAAAGCAGGTGGTTCATCCAATAACGGCCGCGACAGTGCTGGCCGTCGTCTTGGCGTAAAAAAATCAGGTGGCCAAGCGGTCATTCCTGGCAACATTATTATCCGCCAGCGCGGAACAAAATATTACCCCGGCACAAATGTTGGCATGGGTAAAGATCACACATTGTTCGCTAAAGCCGAAGGCCGCGTCTCTTTTGAAACGAAACGCAATGCGCGCACATTTGTGTCTGTCATGCCGCTGGCCGACGCTGCTGAATAGACCCATTAAAAATCTTGGGTCGTACCGATAGGTGACCCGATAAAATTTAATAGGGAAATCGGGTCTCCGATTTCCCTCTTTTTTTGTCTATGAATATGAAGGTTGGATAAGAAAGACTAATTCCCTGTGACGCCAATGTGAGGAGGCGAACATGAGAGAGATTATAGAAACTGAAAATTTGGTTCTACGCCAACTAAAAGACAAAGATGCCATGGCCCTGTCAAAATATGGTAGCAATTTTGATATTGCACGAATGACAGGTAGTTTCCCTCACCCTTTCCCTCTGATTTCTGCTGAGTTTAAAATCATGCATTTACGGTCCATGCATGAACGTGGGCTCGCTTATCCTTATGCTATCACAGAAAATGGCAGTGACGAGATGATTGGCATTATGGATTTATGCCGTAAAAGTGATGAAGATACTCTAGAGATTGGCTATTGGATTGCCGAACCCGCTTGGGGAAAAGGCTACGCTTCCGAGGCAGGGCAAGCCATATTAGCCGAGGCAGACGCATCTCTAAAGCCAAAGAAAGTAATAGCGGGTGCCTTTACCGACAACCCAGCGAGCCACAGAGTGTTGGAGAAAATGGGCTTCATGCCAACCGGAAAAACAGAAATGTATTTCTCTATGGCCCGTATGGAAAAAGCCGATAGCGCACTGTTTGAGCGCGAAGCAGTCTCTATAATGAATGGCGGCTGAAACATGACAGCAATATCGGTACATCTCGCTTTGCCCACGGCTGAAGACTTTGTCACGTTGCGGCAGAATGTAAGCTGGGGCGCTGTTTCTCTTGAGCAAGCCAAAATGGCTTTGAATCACTCACTCTGCGGGGTGGTGATTTCGGCTGGGGAGACTACAATCGCTATGGCCCGTGTGATAGGTGATGGTGTTTTAAACCTCTATATCCAAGATGTTATTGTCGCAGAGCCCTATCGTGGTAAAGGATACGGTACAAAATTACTGAGTGATTTAATTACGCACTTAAAATTGACCTATCCTGACAGTATTTCTGTCGGCTTGATGGCTGCCAAAAACCAGTCCCCTTTTTACGAAAGTTTTGGTTTTGCCCTTCGCCCATGCTCCGTCACAGATGCGGGTATGCAATCCAAGCTTGGCGCGCTTCATTCACGGCTAGCCAAAACGGGTTAAACCGCTTAGAGGGTGGCCTGAAAGTAAGATTATGAAATTTCTCGACCAAGCAAAAATATTTGTGAAATCCGGCAATGGCGGCGGAGGGTGTATATCCTTTCGCCGTGAAAAATACATTGCTTTTGGCGGCCCTAATGGCGGCGATGGTGGACGCGGCGGTGATGTATGGGCCGTGGCCTCACGCGATCTCAATACATTGATTGATTATCGCTATAAACAACATTTCAAAGCTGGAACTGGCATACATGGTATGGGGCGAGACCGTGCAGGCGCGGCCGGAGAAGATGTGATTATTAATGTCCCTGTGGGCACGCAAATCATTGATGCCGACACGGATGAAGTTCTGGTCGATATGACAGAGGAAGGTCAGAAGGCGTTACTCGCCAAGGGCGGTAATGGCGGTTGGGGCAATGCTCGTTTTAAATCGGCGACAAACCAAGCCCCGCGCAAAGCCAATCCAGGCGAAGAAGGCGAAGAACGCTGGATATGGCTTAGATTAAAACTGCTTGCCGATGCAGGCCTCGTTGGATTACCCAATGCGGGTAAATCCACTTTCTTATCTACCGTAACGGCGGCGACACCGAAGACAGCGGATTATCCATTTACAACTCTTCATCCCCATTTGGGTGTTGTTAATCTTGGCCCGGCTGAACGGTTTGTTCTTGCCGACCTTCCCGGATTAATCGAGGGTGCATCCGAAGGCGCAGGCTTAGGGCACCGTTTTTTGGGCCATGTTGAACGTTGCGCGGCTGTACTGCATCTCGTGGATGCCTCTACAGAAGATCCCGCCCAAGATTACCAAACCATCCGTAAAGAACTTGAAGATTATGATGGGGGTATCGAAGATAAGCCCGAAATCATTGTCTTATCTAAGGCCGATATCATTACGCCTGAACGGCTCGAAGACGTTAAATCCGATATGGAAGCTGTCTGCGGACATGCGCCGCTGATTATCTCCAGCGTGACAAATCAAGGTCTGAAACCTGTCCTATCTGCTGTTTATCAACACGTTCAAAAACGCCGTGAAAAAGAAGAAGCTGAACGCGAGAAAAAAAGAGTCGCGGAAGCCGTTAAGCGCGGCGAAATGGAAGAGCAAAAGGGTTGGACACCATAGGTTTACAATGAGTATGGGGCCAAAATCATCTTTGTCTGGACTAGGGAAATATCAACGCCTGGTTATCAAAATCGGTTCAGCCTTACTGGTTGAAAGTGACAGCCTCACTTTAAGACAATCTTGGCTTAACAGTATCTGCGATGACATTGCCGAACGACATAAACTGGGTCTCGAAACCCTTATAGTTTCATCGGGCGCGATTGCTCTGGGACGGGCGCGGCTCAATCTAATTGGGCGCATTCTGGATTTATCTGAGAAACAAGCCTGTGCAGCTGCGGGTCAGGCCCTTTTGACCCAAGCATATGATAAGGCGCTTTCAGCAAAGGGTTTAATTTCGGCTCAAGCGCTTCTTACGCTAAATGATACCGAAGATAGGCGTAAATGGCTGAATGCTCGCTCAACCTTAGAAACGCTCTTGGCATTAGAGGCTATACCTATCATTAATGAAAATGACACAGTCGCGACTGATGAAATTCGTTATGGCGATAATGACCGCCTCGCGGCCCGCACGGCCCAAATGGTGGGCGCGGATGCCCTCCTTCTCTTGTCTGATATTGACGGCCTTTATACGGCGGATCCACGGTTTTATTCGGATGCCAAGCACCTACCCGTCATTGAAAACCTTACCCCTCAGATAATAGCAATGGGTGGCCCTGCCAATACAGATGCGGCTGTCGGGACAGGCGGAATGGAAACAAAACTCGCAGCAGCGCAAATCGCCGTTCAAGCAGGCTGCGAAATGATCATCTTAAACGGTACGGATAACCACCCCCTCTCTCGGTTTGACAATGGGGAACGCCATAGTCTTTTCATAGCGACGCAAAGCCCACGTAAAGCCCGTGCGCAGTGGATATCAGGCTCTCTTAAACCCAAAGGCCAAATTGAAATTGATAGTGGCGCCCACAGCGCCCTTAAAAAAGGCCGCAGCCTGCTTGCAGCAGGTATTGTGAGTATTGAAGGTCAATTCGACAAAGGCGACGCCATCTGCATTATTGATCAAAACAAACAAGAAATCGCGCGCGGTTTGGTCAATTATGGTTCCAAAGATGCCAACCGTATAATGGGCCTACATAGCGACAATATTGAAATGCTTTTGGGCTATACCAATGGCGACGCCATCGTACATCGCGATAATTTGGTAATGCGGGACTAATGCCAGACTTAGCCCATATGAAGATTGGCCTCTTTGGGGGATCCTTTAACCCCGCCCATCAAGGCCATTTGCACGTGGCCAAGGCCGGGTTGCGCGAATTAGGGCTTGATGAAGTCTGGTGGCTCGTTAGCCCTCAAAATCCATTGAAACCAATGCAACCAAGCTATGAAAGCCGTGTTGAGACTGTAAAGGCTCTTGCCCTGCCCCCGCGTATGAAAATCAGCCATATCGAAAGGGACAGCGGTACAAATTATACCATTGATCTTTTACAGTCTTTGAAGCGTCGATACCCTGTCACGCAGTTTGTATTCATGATGGGTGCCGATAATTTCCAACAATTGCCCAAATGGCGAAAATGGAAAGAGATTATGTCTGCATACCCAATTGCCGTCATAGCGCGCCCCGGACAATCCATCAAAGCCCGCCTTAGCCAAACGGCACGCCAATATGCAGATGAGAGATTAAGCGAAACTTATGCAGGGGCTTTGGCAGAAATGACAGCCCCGTGCTGGACATATTTAACTTTACCCTTAGATAACACCTCATCCACGGCCATAAGGGCCAAACTGGCCACTGGGCCCGAACTATGATAAGTGATTCTCTATAGGATTAGAGACGCGGGTATTTTCCCGCTGTGAACATGGAGAGCCTTCTGAGCACCCAACGCGTTGTGACTACACCCTCACCCTCGAAATCTTCAGCCAAAAGCCAAAAAGCGGCTAAGGCTTTGTCCGACTTTCTCCAACATGTATTGGATGAAAACTCTGCCCAAGATGTAATCGAAATTGATATTCGCGGAAAATCTTCCGTCGCCGACTATATGCTTGTCGCCTCTGGCCGCTCAAACCGCCATGTCAGTGCGCTTTCCGACTATGTATTGCGGGCCCTCAAAGAAGAAGGGTACAAAGATATTGGCGTTGAAGGCCAAGAAGGCTGTGATTGGGTATTAGTCGATGTGGGGGATGTTATTTTGCATATCTTCCGCCCAGAAGTCCGCGTTTTCTATAACATAGAGAAAATTTGGTCAGTCCCATTACCTGATGGCTTACAAAACATTGCCGAAGAAGCGCCATCTGACCCTGAATAACGCGCTGCTTTACCCTAATTATTTATGGCCACTAAACTCATCATTCGCGCCGGCGGCACAATGCGCTCTGGGCCTGAACGGGAAATGGTGGATGATTATATGCAACGTGCCAGTTTATTGGCGCGTCAGACAGGCTTCATCTCAATAGAAGAGCAAGCCGTCGATATGCGTAGCTGTAAAAGCCGTAAAGATGAAACCGAACGCCTCTTTGACGGCATTCCCAATACGGCACTGTGCATAGCCCTTGATGAGCGCGGGAAGACACTCACTTCTCGCCAAATCGCGAAAACTTTGGCTGAGGCTCGCGATGACGGTCAAGGCGAGCTTTACTTAGTCATTGGGGCCGCTGACGGATTTGACCCCTCATCCATCCCTTCTGGGGTGCGTCGATGGGCTTTGGGCCCTCAAACTTGGCCACATAAATTGGTTCGTGTCATGATTGCCGAGCAAACCTATCGCGCACTGTCAATTTTGGCAGGGACGCCCTATCATAGAGATTAGGGCTCTATCTTAGAGCTAAGAGCTAGGCTAAAGCACTAAGGTGATCTTACGTCGTCTCATATATTCGTCTCTTATGGCTCTCGTTATAGCCAATTTCGCCTTGGCCCAAGATAGAGCACCGCAAGATCTGGACGCCCTTACTCAAGCCGAAAAAAATGCGCGAGCAGAAGCCGAAGCCTTGGAGAAAAAACGGGAGGCCGTCTCATCAGAAATAAACAACCTTGAGAAATCACTCCGCAACCTTTCCCGTGAAGTAAAAGTCTTTGAACGCGATTCAATTGCCTTAAATGACAAAAAACAAAAAATTGATGCG
Organism: Litorimonas taeanensis; assembly: GCF_003634015.1. NCBI lineage: Bacteria > Pseudomonadati > Pseudomonadota > Alphaproteobacteria > Maricaulales > Robiginitomaculaceae > Litorimonas > Litorimonas taeanensis. Next base: position 345,634 of record NZ_RBII01000001.1, on the reverse strand, counting down.
AATATTGCTAATCTGGAAAATGATATTCAGGCTGACGAAGCAGAACTCATGAAACTCTTGGCAGCGCTGCAACGACTTGAAGCCAATCCGCCGCCTGCAATTATTTTACGGCCAGACAATGCCATAGCCTCAGCGCAGGCAGCGCAGCTTATTGCTGCCCTCACGAAACAACTTGACCAACGCACTAAAATCCTCAGCGTACAGCTAGAAGCCTTGGCACAAGAAAAACTCTTGGCAGAAGAAACACAGGCCCAGATTGAGGCCAATAAAAAACAACTCGAAAATCGCCGCAATAAGACACAAAATCTTGTCAAAAATAAATCTGACCTTCGAGCCTCTATCGACACACAACGCGCAGAAAAACAGGCAACAGCCATGCGATTGGCTGAAGAGGCTGCAACGCTCAGAGAATTAGTCGAAAAGCTTGAGAACGAAGCGCTTAGAGTAAAACCTCGTATTAAACCCGGGCGGAACACAGGGGGGCGAGACACAGGCGAACGCGTTGCCTCTCTCCCTCTGCCAGACAATCTTGGGCCGTTCAATCAAGCCAAAGGTCGATTAAGCTTACCGGTCTCAGGGGCCCTATTGAAACGCTTTGGCCGTGGCGAGAAAGGCCTGACCTTTGCATCAACCTCTGAAGGGCAAGTTTTAGCACCCTATTCAGGACGCGTCGAATTCGCTGGTCCATTCAAAAATTATGATCAAGTCATTATCTTGGCCGTGGGTGACGGTTATTTTCTGCTAATGACGGGCCTAGGCAATGTGTTTGCCGAGACAGGTGAAATTGTCAAACAGGGCGCTCCGATTGGAGCGATGCCATTTGAACGCAGCGGAGCAAGCGAGTTATATCTTGAACTTCGTAAAAACGGTACAACTGTCGACCCGGCGCCTTGGCTAGCTCTATAAAAGCCCGAATTCTGACAATTATAGCTATTCACTGAAGAATTACGAATTTTTGACTTTGCACCTCACACTTCCCGACCTACAAAATACGTCAATGCTGATGCTATGAATTTAGCCTGACACTTTTTAAAATCTGGCAAATTTTAAAATAAGGCCCAAATATTGCATCATATTCGGCAAAAAGGATTAAAGGCTAAAACATGAAATATATTCTACCCGCTATTGGCTCTGTCGCTGCCATTGCACTTTTTGCTTTCTCATCGACGAACCAATCCGCTATCGCCTTTGAACCTTCATCCAATACAAATACATTTGAACAGCTTGATCTTTTTGCCGATGTTCTTGCTAGAGTCCGTACCGACTATGTTGTGGATGTAAATGATGTTGAGCTCATTGAGAACGCCTTAAACGGCATGTTACAGTCACTTGATCCTCATTCCAGCTATGTCACGCCTGAACAGTTTAAAGAATTACAAGTCACCACAAGCGGTGAATATGGCGGCTTGGGCATGGAAGTGACGATGGAAGCCGGTTTTGTAAAAGTCATTGCGCCCATTGATGAAACGCCCGCTAAGCGCGCTGGTATTAAAGCGGGTGATTACCTTACAGAAATTGACGGAAAATCCATTATGGGGCTGTCATTAACCGAAGCCGTAAAACAAATGCGCGGTAAACCGGGCGAAGACATTACCGTGACCGTTATTCGTGAGGACGAAGATCCGATGGAAATAACGATGACGAGAGAAGTCATCAAACGTATCGTCGCGAAATACGAAGTAAAAGACGGCCTTGGTTATATACGTCTGGCACAATTTAATGACAAAGCCGAAGAAGGCGTGGTCAAAGCCATTAAAGAATTAAGCAAAGAATTTGGTGGCAAAATACCAGGTCTCATATTGGACCTTCGTGGTAACCCCGGCGGTCTGTTGGATCAATCTGTGAAAGTCTCAAGTGTATTCTTGGATGGCGGAGAAGTCGTCTCTACACGAGGACGTGTGGCCTCTGATACGCAGCGTTATAATGGCGAAGCCGGTGAACTAGCCAAAGATGTACCTATTGTCGTTTTAATTGATGGGGCCTCTGCCTCTGCTTCGGAAATTGTTGCTGGCGCTCTACAGGATAGAGGCCGCGCAATTATTTTAGGAATGACGTCTTTTGGTAAAGGCTCTGTTCAATCCATTATTCCTCTTCGCGGCGGACGCGACGGAGGCTTGCGCATGACAACTCAGCGCTATTACACTCCCGCGGGGCGGTCTATTCAAGGCACAGGCATTGAGCCTGATATTGCCGTTTCCTTTGTGCCAGATGATGGCAAAAAGCGACTTCAACGCCGCGAAGCTGATTTGCCAAACGCTATCAAGAATGAAAATGAAGACACCGAGACAGAAGAGCTTGTCGTGGATTACCCGCCAGAAGATTATGACCCTGAAGGCGATTATCAGTTAGAAAAGGCTATTGAACTTCTAAAAGGTGGAAATTACGTGGCGAAATTAGCAGAATTTCAAGGATAGACCTGATAATTGATTTCTATGCCTCTATCAAAATTTCTATCTTGCTGTCTTCTTTCGTCGGTTTTTCTAACCTTTGCGCCCTTGGCCAAAGCACAAAATAGCGTCGAGACAAATAAAAAAGAACAGCCCTCGGATGCCGAGATACTAGCAAAAATGGAGTTATTTGCAGAAGTCCTTGCGCGGGTTCGTGATAATTACGTCACAGAGGTTTCAGAAAAACAACTTGTCGAACACGCCTTAAATGGGGCCTTAGCCTCACTCGATCCACATTCAAACTATAGCCCTCCAGCTGAGTTTACGGAACAAAGAGAAGCGGCCAAGCGCGAATATGGCGGACTTGGTATTGAGGTCAGCATGGAAGGCGGCCTTGTAAAGGTAAATTATGCCATTGAAGAAGGCCCAGCCTATGCAGCAGGCATTCGCTCTGGCGATTACATCACCGCTGTGGCGGGTGACTCGGTTCTGGGTAAAGATTTAAATGCTGCAGTGGAGAATATGCGCGGCCTTGCAGGCGAGCCTGTCACCGTAACTGTATTAACGGGACAAAGCGCCCCACGCGATATCATCGTAACCCGCGCTCAGGTAAGAGGCAGAGCTGTTCGCCACCGTATCGAACAAGGCTTGGGCTATGTATTCATCGAAACCTTTAACAATGACAGACTTACCGAAGATCTGGAAAAAGCCCTTAAAGAGCTTGAAGCTGAGTTAGGAGGGACAATTCCTGGCCTTATCATCGACGTTAGAGGTAATCGCGGCGGATTATTGACCCAATCAGTCAGCGTCTCGAGCCTATTCTTGGATGGCGGCGAAGTTTTATCCGCCCGTGGGCGCACTGATATTGATACGCAGCGCTATCATGCGGAAGCTGGTGAACTTTATCCAGAGATGCCGATAGTGGTTCTAGTAAATTCCGGTTCTGCTTCTGCCGCAGAAATTGTCGCGGGTGCCCTCCAAGATAGAGGACGAGCCGTCATTATCGGCCGGCGGTCTTTTGGCAAAGGTTCAGTCCAGTCTGTTATACCCCTACAAGAAAATGGCGGGGCTTTGCGTATCACCACTCAACGCTATTACACACCGTCGGGGAATTCCATACAAGGGCGAGGCATCATGCCAGACTTTCTCGTGGCCGCGCAGCCAGATAAAGGCGAACTTCGCAAACGCTTTCGCGAGGATAGCTTACCCAACTCTCTCATAAATCCAGATGATACTGATTACGAAGAGGACTATGACGCGATTCTATATCCATCAGAAGACGAAGCCGAAAGTGTCGACTTCCAACTTCGGAAAGCTATCGATGTCTTAAAAACGTCTCGCTATCAGGCCCTTCTTCAGGCCCAAAACCAATTTCCGGGTCAAAACTTGCCTAAGAGTGCATTTTTGCAATAATTTTGGAGTGAAGTGCGTTTCAAAAGTGAGGCTACTCTCCCCCTCCAGGAGAAAATGAGAAGGCTAGTAGACCTGAGACGCGAAACATTTTAACGCAGAGTTATGGGGTCTAACTCACATATATCAGTCACACGGCGACAGCGATTCACATTGCCAAAAAAACGCTGGCATGTTCTAGGCGCTATTCTTGTTCTAGCCTTTTTCACAGGCGCCATCGCCCGAGTAGCTTTATCACCAGCTATCCATGATGACCCCAATATCAGCGGGGAATTACCCCTAAGCGCGATACCACAACCCCTGCCCTCCACCCACTTAAATGCAGATAACGATGCCCTACCAGACCTTTTGGCCGGAGACGTTTTACAGGGGGAAAACCCGACAATCATAGCAGAGGTACAGCCAAAAACAGATGCTTTGGGCAATCCTGTCACCGTGACGTCGCCATCTTCTCAATCAGATAAAAAATCGGCTGAGAGTACGCCAGCCGCACCGCCAAAACCCAAAATGATTTTGATTGATGGAAAAACGCTCAATGGAGGCAGCACCAACTTATACACTGAACTGGTAAAAAATGGCCCCCTTGGCCCCCTCCCTGTTCGCGCACAAAATGGCAAAACCGCTTATAATACCTATCGAAAGGCAACCGAACTTCAGTCTGGCAAGCAGGCTGTCTCTTTGATTATTGGTGGGTTAGGCATAAATCGTCCTCTCACACAGCAAGCCATAGATATTCTACCTGCCGAGGTTACGCTATCCTTCGCCGCACAAAGTGAGGGTTTACAAGATTGGATAAATATAGCTCGTGCAGACGGGCATGAGGTTTTACTAGAAATCCCAATGGAGTCAGCTGACATAAACGCGTCAGAAGCTGGCGTCAGCCGTACCTTGAAAGCAGGGCAAGACCCTGTGAACCATCAGCATCTTGATTGGCTCCTCAGCCGTGCACAAGGATATTACGGCGTTACAAATTATAATGGCGATAAGTTTTTGTTACGGGCTGACGCGACTGTTTCAATTTTTGATCGTTTCGCCAAGTCTGGCCTCGCCTTTATCACAGATGGCGCCGTTAAAACGCCGACCCTAGACAGTATCGCCCGCTCGGTTGGTCTTCCTTTCAAGCAAGGCTTTGGCCTCATCGACCCTGAACCTCAGACAGCTTTGATAGATATTGAACTCTCGCGATTAGCCGCCGAGGCAAGCCAGGGTAACGCCCCAATTGGAGTCGGGTTTGCCTATCCAGAAACGCTCCAATCCGTCAATAGCTGGATAGCCACCCTACCTGCTCAGTCTTTGCAATTAGTGCCAGCCTCCACTCGCCTACAATAAGTTTGAATTGATACACATGAAAAGAGACCCGAAACTTTATCGCCCCAATGTCGGCGTTGCGATATTCAATGAAGCTGGCCAAATTTGGCTTGGCAAACGATTTGGCGAGGAAGGCCCTTATGCTTGGCAATGCCCACAAGGCGGAATTGATGCAGGCGAAAAACCGTCAAAAGCCGCACGTCGTGAGTTATTTGAGGAAACTGGCTTACAAGGTGATTGCCTCGAAAAATTAGGTAAAATTGAGCCTTGGCTCTATTATGATTTCACGCCTGAAGCTTTAAAATCCAAGCGTAAAAAATGGAATTTTATTGGCCAGAGGCAAAAGTGGTTCGCATTTCGATATTATGGAGATGGGTCTGATGTAGATTTAACGGCGCATGGCGAGCAAGAGTTCTCAGAATGGAAATGGGCCAATCTACAGTCTATCCCAGAAACTGTCGTGCCGTTTAAACGCGCTGTCTATGAAACTTTGGTCACCGAATTTGCGGCATTTGCAAAGCCCGTAAACGCGCCTAAGAGCTAAGTGATGATAAGCCTAAAAACGAAAACAAAGCAGAGTAAAAATGCTATGGTTTTCGTGCTGATTACCGTGATGATCAACTCGATTGGCTTTGGGATTCTTATTCCCGTTCTGCCAGATTTGTTAAAGACGCTGACGGACTTGCCAAATAATCAAGCCGCGCTTTATGGCATGTGGCTAACCTTTGTCTTTGCTCTATTCCAGTTCATATGCATGCCCATTATTGGCGGCTTGTCTGACCGATATGGTCGACGCCCTATTATGCTGCTCTCACTTTTTGGACTAGGCATTGATTATTTTATTATGGGGCTCGCCCCCACGGTGGCATTTTTATTTATAGGCCGCATAATCGCTGGCGCTATGGGCGCCACTTTCAGCACTGCAAATGCCTATATCGCCGATATAAGCCCGCCTGAGACACGGGCACAAAATTTTGGCTTAGTGGGAGCCTCTTTCGGTGTAGGCTTTATGCTGGGCCCTGTAATCGGCGGATTAATAGGGGAAAGTTTTGGCCCGCGCGCCCCATTTATAGCCGCTGGCGTGCTCTCACTTATGAATGTGGCTTATGGCTATATCTTTTTGCCCGAAACACTGCCAGCCGATAAACGGCGCGACTTTAGCTGGAAGCGTTCAAATCCATTTGGCTCTTTAAAGTCTCTGGGGCAAATTAAAGGCGTTAAAGGCCTTATCTTTATTCTCTTTCTATTGGCTATGGCCCATACAGTATATCCAACGACCTACGCATTCTCGACTATTGAAGGGCTGGGATGGAACAAGGCAGATGTTGGATTCTCTCTGGGCGTCTTTGGTATCGCCAGCATGGTTGTCCAAGGCGGCTTAATCCGCATCATTATTCCAAAAGTTGGCTTGTTTTGGGCCGGCGTGATTGGCATCATATCCGCCATTATCGCCTATACGATGATGGGAAGTGCTGATAGTGGATGGGTCATATATGCTGCAGGCCCCTTTGCCGCCCTAG